>JAEUQN010000084.1 GCA_016789725.1 Blastocatellia bacterium
AAGCCTTTGGGCTGCCTTGTGGACTAAGAAAATGGTTGTTCTCTGGCAATCAAGCTGATATACAGGTGCCTGCTCAGCCGGGGTCCTTGGTGCAGCTTTTTTCCATTGGAGTCGTCATGCCACAAACTTCTTCTTTAGCCAGTCGTGCCACACTTGCCGTCGCCTTGATGATTGGTTTTTATGTGTTGGGATTGGTGATTGCCGCCAGCCTGTTATTTGTGCCGTATGCAATGTGGGCGTATCTGGGCCGCGTAAACCTCCAGATCGCAATTTTCTGCATCATTACCGCCGGGGTCATTCTGTTGGCGCTGATTCCGCGCATTGATCGCTTCCTGGCACCGGGGCCGAAATTGGAACCGAGCCAACATCCACGACTTTTTCAGGAAATCACCAGGATTGCCAATGATGTGCAACAGCAGATGCCCGCCGAAGTGTATCTGGTGCCGGAGGTGAACGCGTGGGTGATGCAGCGCGGCGGCGTGATGGGGTTCGGCAGCCGACGTGTGATGGGGTTGGGATTACCGTTGTTGCAATTGCTGTCTACGTCGCAATTTCGCGCGGTGTTAGCGCACGAATTCGGGCATTATCACGGCGGTGACACGCAACTCGGCCCCTGGATTTACAAGACGCGAGCGGCGATTGTGCGCGCCGTCAACAATCTGGCCGAACAAAGCTCGATGGTTCAAAAACCGTTTCTTTGGTACGGCAATCTGTTTATGCGTTTGACGCAGGCCATTTCGCGGCAACAGGAATTCACGGCGGATGCGTTGGCGGCGACGAAGATTGGGGCCAAGCCGCTGGCGGATGGGTTGCGCCTTGTTCATGGTGCGGGCGGGGCTTTTGATGTGTATTGGCACAACGAAGTCGCTCCGGTTTTGAATGCCGGGTATCGCGCGCCATTGGTCACCGGGTTTGCGCGATTTGTCGAAGCGCCGATGATTGTTGAGCTGATTGAAAAATCGCTCGACGAAGAACTGAAAGAAGGGCAATCGGACCCGTACGACACGCATCCACCTTTGCGTGAACGATTGGAAGCGGTGGCCGCGTTGCCTGCATATGCGAACGGGCAACAGCTTTCGACTGACCCGCCCGCGATCACGCTCTTTGATAATTTGCCGCAGCTCGAAACCGAATTATTTGCCAACTTGCTGGAAGGTCAGAACGTGCCGCAATCATTACAGCTTGTGTCGTGGGAGGACACGGGCGCGCGCGTGTTTTTGCCCTTGTGGGAAGAGTTGCGCAACGAACACCGCGCCGCGTTACAGGGCATCACGCCGCAATCATTGCCAGAATGGGCAGGGAAGTTGGCCGAACTGGGGCAAAAGATGCGAGTCGAAGGCAAAGCGTGGTTGACGGATGAAGAAGCGGCGGAATTGGCGGCGAGCGTTTTGAGCTGTGCTCTGGCCGTCGTCTTGCACCGGCGCGGCGCGGCAATCCAGGCCTTACCCGGCGAAGCGGTTCGTCTGCAAATTGGGACCGCCACCATCGAACCATTCAATGTGATCCGACAATTAGCCGCCGGAGAATTGACCGCCGCCGCGTGGCAACAACAATGCGAGGCCACCGGCATCAGCACCACTGAACTAGGCTGAAGCCGCTTTCGTTTTTTCCAGATAGGCAATCAATCGGTCAGGCGTATCGGTGACAATCCCGTCCACTTTGCGTGCAATCATGCGGGCGTAATCGGCTTCGCTGTTGGCGGTCCAAACATACAATTTTTTGCCTTGCTGTTTGATGTTGTGCGCCAATATCGCCGAACACATTTTCACCTGCATGCAAAGCGTTTGATATTTGAAGTACCGCAGGGCAATCCAGGGAAACGCCTCGCGCCAGCGGATGGATGGGCGCAAACTTGGGGTACCAAGGATCAATCCAATTTCCATATCGGTGACTTCTTCGCCTAACCGTTGCATCAGGCCAAGATCAAACGAAGCAAGCATGACTTCAGATTCACACCGAAACTCGCGCACGATTCGCAGTGTCTCTTCCGCTGCTGCGGGCGCTTTGATTTCCAGATAAAGCTGCACCCGCCCGCGCGTCAATCCCAACGTTTCCTGTAAGGTTGGGACGCGCTCGCCGTGGCCCGCATCCGCCCGCCGAACTGCATCGAAGCTCAAGCGCGAAACACGACCGCGCGCGTTTGTGGTGTGGCTTAATTCGTCATCGTGAATGACGACGATGTGACCATCACTCGTGCGGTGCAAATCCAGCTCAATCATTTGAGCGCCCATTTGGATGGATCGCTCAAAGGCGCGTAAGGTGTTTTCCGGTTCGACGGCGGACGCGCCGCGATGTGCAATCACTAACATAGGTTGAACTCTTTGCTTGTTCCCTCGGCTTCAATTCGGCATAATGCCTGTGGCCTCAAACCCTTTTGCGCCCTTTTGCGTAGGCTAATAGTTTGGGCTACTCACAAGCCGGCTAATCATTCCAGTTTACGATAATCAAGCAAGGAGAGTACGCTTGGGAACAGACGTAGTGCAATCACGAATCGAGCGCGAGCGCGAATTTCACAACAAGGAATTTGCCGACAGCGAGCGCGCGAAAATCAATAGCGTTTATTTTGTGACTCGCAGCAGCACCAAATGGTACGAGGACTTTTTGAACGAACACGCCGATGGGAACCGCATTTTAGAATATGGATGCGGCCCCAACAGCTACGCCTTTTGGCTGGCACAGCGCGGCGCAACGGTCGTTGGGATTGATATTTCAGATACTGCCATTGAGCAGATGAGGGAACGATCCACGCAACGCCCGCACCCGGAGCGCGTCTCGTTTCAGCGAATGAATGCTGAGGAGTTGGAATTTGCGGATAATTCGTTCGATGTAATTTGCGGACGAGCCATTTTGCATCACCTGGATTTACGCAAATCCTTCAGCGAAATTTCGCGTACGCTGAAAGCTGGTGGACACGCGATCTTTGTCGAACCGCTGGGCCACAACCCTGTCATCAATGCCTATCGCAATCGCACGCCTGACCTGCGCACCGAAGATGAACACCCTTTGATGGTGAGCGATCTGAAAATGGCCGAAGAGTATTTTGGCAAAGTCGAAGCGCATTACTATCACCTTGGCAGTTTGGCGGCGGCCCCTTTAGTGGGGACGAAAATGTTTGATACGGTCCTGAATCTGTTGGATGGCGTGGACAGCGCAATTTTCAAAGCCTTACCGTTTATGCGCAAACATGCCTGGGCTGTGGTGTTGGTGTTCTCGAAGCCACATAAATAAGCTCAAGCAAGGTTGTGTTCTGACCAGGGAAAGAACGCAACCTTGCCTGAACCACGTCAGAAGCTATTTGAAAAGTTCCGAATAGAGCCTGCCTTCGTGGGCTAAACTTTTCAAATAGCTTCTCAGGTTTTGTCACCGCGCCAGCACTCAGGCGCGCGTTCCCACCCCTCTTCATTCAAAATAATCGGAGCGAAAATAATCAGGGCGAGCGGCGCTTGGCTTTTTTGTGTTATTGAAAATGATTTTCAGTTTTGGTATCCTCTCGCTTCGTTATTTAGAAACGCTTCGCACTCACTTAACACTTATATGGCCGCCACCACTATCGAAGAACCTGCTGTGCAATCCACTTTGCCAATCGCTACGCAGACCTCAAAGCTATTACTGGTCGGGAATCCAAATGTTGGGAAGTCCGTCATTTTTGGTTATCTGACGGGGAAGTATGTGACGGTCTCGAATTATCCCGGCACGACGGTCGAGGTTTCGCGCGGGCATTTGCGTTATGGCGGAAGCGATTGGGAAGTGATTGACACGCCTGGCGTCAATTCATTAGTGCCGCAGTCGGACGACGAACGGGTAACGCGCGATATGTTGATTAAGGGGCGGCCTGATTTGATCGTTCAGGTCGCTGATGCCAAAAATTTACGCCGCACCTTGTTGGTTACTTCGCAACTCGCCGAGTTTGGTTTGCCGATGATTTTGGTGCTGAATTTAATGGACGAGGCGCGCAGCAAGCATATCGAAATTGATGTTGCCGGATTGAGCGAATTGTTTGGCATTCCGGTGGTCGAAACGGTGGCGATTGATGGTGAGGGCTTGGATCAATTGCACAAATTGCTCGGTCGCGCTCGCGTCCCGAAGGACCCGCTGGCCGAATCGCGGGCAGCGTTGTTGGCACATGAAAATCTGGTTGGAACACCGCTTGAAAACGGAACTGCATCCTTGCCCAAAGCGATGACGATTGAATGGTTGCAAACACGCGATCCTGAATTGCGTGGCGCAGTGGAAGATGTGCTGGGGGGCAGCCTTGATAATGCTACGCGCTTGAAGCTGCGCAAGACGGCGACGCATTTGGAGGAGCTGCGGCACAGCTTTTTAGACGATGCAGTCGGGAAGTACAAAAAAACGCAGCCTGGCGTGATTGCCGATGCCAAAGACAATCGCGTCTTGCAGGTTGCTTTTGCGTGCTTGTTGATTGGTTTGAGTTATTTTCTCGTGACGGAGTTCACGCGGCTTTTCAACGCGATCTTTCATACCAGCTTGCCGACACTCTATGACTCAGTGAACAACTGGATCAATCAAAGTGTATTGCCTTTGATTCAGCCTAAACTCGGAGCCACGGGCGAAATTCTATTTGGCACCCTGAATGAAGAGGCGGGCGCGTATGAAAGCGGATTGTTGTTCCCCTTCATTCCGCAACTGTTGTTGTTGGTTGCGCCCGTGATGATTCCGTTAGCCTTCGTGATTACGCGCTCGAAAAGCTTTGCCGAAAAACTCGGACGCTGGACGCGCGAATGGCATACCGGGCTGCCATTGTTGTTGGTTGCATTGTTGCTGATGTATGAATTTGTTGGCGTGATTGGGGCTGGCACGTTCGTAGATTTCCTGGAAACGACGCTCTTCAATAATTACCTCACACCGTTTCTGCAAAGTCTGATCCCCTCTGGCATCGTTTACGATTTTATTATTGGTAAATATGGTCTCGTTTCGATGGGACTGACGTACGCGGTTGCCATCGTGCTGCCGATTGTTACTACGTTTTTCATCGCGTTTGGCTTGCTTGAGGACAGTGGGTATCTGCCGCGCCTGGCGATTCTCTCTGACCGCGTGTTTCGTTTTATGGGATTGAATGGCAAAGCTGTATTGCCAATGGTTCTGGGCCTGGGCTGTGACACGATGGCGACGATGACGACGCGGATTTTAGCGACGAAAAAAGAGCGTATTATTGCCACCTTATTGCTCGCCCTCGGTGTGCCGTGCTCCGCGCAGCTCGGCGTGATTCTCGGCATTAGCGCGTCGCTCAGTTTAGGCGTTGGCCTCACCGTCTTTGGTGTGGTTCTGTCGCAGATGATGCTGGTTGGATTCTTGTCCTCGAAAATTATTAAAGGGGAGCGCGGCGATTTTATCTTTGAGATTCCACCGATTCGCGTACCGCAGTTCAGCAATGTGCTGACGAAAACGCGGCTCCGCTTGAAATGGTATGTCAAAGAAGCGTTGCCGTTATTTGTGCTGGGGACCCTGATTTTATTCATTCTGGATCGCTTGCGTGTTCCAACACCGTGGGGAACACAAAGCGGTCTGGAGGTTATTGAAACTTCCCTCGCCCCCATTGTGCAAGGCGTCTTGCAATTGCCAAAAGAAACAGCGCAGGTTTTGCTATTGGGCTTTTTGCGCCGCGATTATGGTGCCGCCGGGTTGAATGACATGGTGCGTAATGGTGTGTTGACGCCTGTGCAAATCACGACAGCCTTAATTACGCTGACGCTTTTTATCCCGTGTATTGCGAACTTTTTTATGATGATCCGCGAGCACGGCATGAAAAAAGCATTGTTGATGTTGGCGTTCATTACGCCTTTTGCGATTGCGGTGGGCGGTGCAGTAAGCTGGGTCTTACGTGCCTTGAATATTCACTTCTAAGTTTTATCAGACAGGATAGACAGGGGTTTGAGCCAGGACTGACCGGACAACGCAAGGGAGTTGTCACTTTTGTCTGAAGCAATATGAGATTGACAGAAGAACTGATTGAGTTATTGAAAGGGCTGGAAACTGGGGCGGCGATTGCGGCTCAGCCGGATGTTATTGAAGAGGCGGCGCACGAAGGCTTGATTGCCAGCCACAATCACCAGGAAATTCAGCTCACTGATTTGGGACGAGAAAAACTGAAAGCCATCAACGCTCAATTATTTTCTGCCGATCAATTGCAAGTGCAGGAGCAAGCGCGGATTGCCTACATCAGCCAACGCAACTACGCGCGTTTTCAAAAGCTCTTGTCCTTTGGCCTTTCTGTTGGCGTCCCCATCAAATTGCAACAACGATTTCCGAGCTTTGTGGTGGAGTGTGAGGAAACACAGATCGCACTGGAAGAGGAAATTGCCCGCGACATTTTTGTCTGGCGACAAGCGTAGCCATCACTCTCCCCCCACTCAACGATTCTCCCTTTTTTGCACTTCCCGCGCGCAAACGGAAGCAGCAAATCAGGCTTGCTTGACGTGGAAATGTTGTTCGGGAATTGCAAAGCCTGCTTCGCTAATGACCTGATTGGTGTCGAAATACACTTGCCAATAGTGATCGTTATGCACAAACGGGCGGACAGATAAAACTGGCCCCATTGGCGTAAATGTCAGGATGTCCACTTCAGGCGCAGGCGTCGCCACCACATTCGGAAGCTTTGCCAATCGCTCTTTCAATAAGGCGCGCGCGGCCTGCGGATTGTCCTGGTGCGAGAGTTGCGCGACTAACTCCACGCGGCGGAACGGATTCGCCGTGAAGTTTTGAATCGTGTCCGAAAAGATTTTATTGTTGCCCACAAAGGTTCGGACGTTGTCCATCGTATGAATCGTCGTTACGAATAAGCCAACCTCCTGGACAGTGCCAATCACGCCGCCTGCGGAAATGAAATCGCCCGCCTTGAACGGACGCAAAATCATCAAAAATGCACCTGCCGCAAAATTCGACAGCAACCCGCTCCAGGCCATCCCAATTGCCAGACCGGCGGCGGCGATCAACCCGGCAAACGTTGTGGTTGGCAATCCAAGAAAGCCCAATATCGAAATCGCCAGGATGATTTTTAAAACGACTGTTAGCGCCGAGACCACATATCCACTGACCGTCACGTCAACTTTTTGGCGTGTCATACCTCGGCTCAGCAAATTGCCCAGCAGGAATTTGATGAGCCATCCGCCGACAATCCACAGGGCTAAGGCCCCCAGTAATTTCAACCCAAAATCTACCGCGTGATTCATCAGGTATTGAATCGTTGCTTCCATAAACTTCCGCCTCCTTCAACTTGCGCTGATGCCAGTTCGCGCAAAAATAGAAAACACCACAAGCTGGCAACTTGCGTTACGTCATCATCACTGGGGAAGGGTGCAGGAAAAAGGGAAAGGGAATGTTAGGTGAGAGCGAGTAGAATCGTTCAACTCGCTCTCACCGGGAATGTATATTCAGTCGTTATTTCGCCAACTCTTCCCATTCCGTATGGACAAAACCGAGCTCGGGTTTGTCCGTGCGCTCGTACGTGTGCGAGCCGAAGAAATCGCGTTGTGCCTGCGTCAAATTCTGCGGCAAGTTCGCCGTGCGATAGGAATCGAAATAGGCCAGACTGGCAGACATCGCCGGAATTGCAATGCCTAAGGATTGCGCGGTTGTGACGGCTTGTCGCCAGCGCGGTTGCGCTTTCAAGACCCAGGCTTTGAAATCGGGATCAAGCAACAAATTCGGCAGGTCTGGACGCCGCTGATACGCTTGTTTGATCTTGTCGAGGAATTGCGCGCGAATGATGCAGCCACCTTTCCAGATGCGCGAAATCTCACCCATGTTCAAGTCCCAGCCCTCAACCGCCGCCTGCGCCCGAATCAGGTTCATGCCTTGCGCGTACGAACAAATCTTGCTCGCATACAACGCATCACGCACCGCATTGATCAGGGCATTTTTGTCCCCTTCGTATTTGATGCGTGGGCCTTTGATTTCTGCGCTGGCTGCGACGCGTTCGTCTTTCATTGAGGACAAAATGCGCGAATCAACGGCTGCGTTGATCGTCGGAATTACGACGCCAAGTTCGAGCGCGACCTGCGATGTCCATTTGCCCGTGCCTTTTTGTCCGGCTTTGTCGAGGACTAAATCAACTAAAGCTTTGCCCGTTTCGGGATCGTTGACGCTGAAGATTTTGTAGGTGATTTCAATGAGGAAGGAATCGAGAATTCCGTCATTCCACTTTTTGAAAATCTTCGAGAGTTCTTTGGCTTCGATGCCGAGCGCGCGTCGCAAAATGTCATACGATTCGGCAATCAATTGCATGTCGCCGTATTCGATGCCGTTGTGTACCATTTTGACGAAATGCCCTGCGCCATCTTTGCCGATGTACGTCACGCACGGGCCGTCATCCACTTTAGCCGCGATAGCTTCCCAAATCGGTTTGATTTCGTTATAAGCCGATTCTTCGCCGCCGGGCATCAGCGATGGCCCCCACAACGCGCCCGATTCGCCACCCGACACGCCCGAACCGATGTAGCGAATGCCCGCCGCTTTCAGGTCTTTTTCGCGGCGTTGCGTGTCGCGGAAGAACGAATTGCCGCCATCAATCACGATGTCGCCCTTTTTCAAAAGCGGTTTCAATTGTTCCAGCACCGCATCCACTGGCGCGCCCGCTTTGACCAGCAGAATGATTTTGCGCGGACGCTCCAGCGAATTCACAAACTCTTGGAGCGAATAAGTGCCGATCACTTTATCGCTGTCCTGAAAGCTTTCCGCGCGCGCTAAGAATTTATCTACTTTGGTGGTGTCACGATTAAAAACGGCAATCGGAAAGCCGTTGCGCGCAATATTGAGCGCGAGGTTTTCGCCCATTACGGCGAGTCCGATCATGCCGATCTGGGCTTTTTTGAGTTTCTTTGTTTTTGCTGCCATGAGTGCTCCTGAGATTTAACCACGGGGGGCACGGGGAGCACGGGGATATTTACAGAATTTGAGAACGGCAAATCTCAAAGAATTGCTGTTCATTACCTTCCTACTATTCCCCCGTGTTCCCTGTGTCCCCCGTGGTTTATTTGATTTATTGTTGTGGGTTCAATTTTACATTCCGCACCACGCTCCAATCGCCAGACGGGTCTTGCACCAGGCCGGTCGAGCGTTCGCGGTGAACGGTGATCGCAGCCGGATACCACAAATAAATTTGTGGCAATTCGGTCGCTAAGGTTTTCTGAATTTCGGAATACATCGCTTTGCGTTGGGCGGCAGGTGCGAGCGCGGCCTCGTCAATCAATTTGTCCAGTTTCGGATTGCTGTAGCGCATTCGGTTTTGCCCATTTGGCGGCATGGATTTGGTGTGATACGCGAATTTGAACATATCTGTGCTCTGATTCGCACCAACCATCACGCGATAATAGAGCTGGAAGTTGCCTTCGGTAATGTCCTGCGTGAGTTTTTGGTTTTCGAGCGATTGAATTGCCAAGTCAATGCCGATCTTGCGCAACTGTTCCTGCATTACTTCGGCCACTTTTTTCGAGATCGAAAGTGGCGATGTCTTCAACGTCAATTTGAAACGCGGTTGCTCGCCCGTTTGTTTCTTGCCTGCTTCGTCGAGCAGTTGTTTCGCTTTCTCTGGATCATATTTGTACGTTGTGACTTCTGGCTCATACGCCCACTGATTCACGGGCAACACGCTGCTCGCGGGTTTCGCTTGTCCTAAAAACAAATCGCGGATAATCGCATCGCGGTCAATGCCGTACGCGATGGCCTGACGCACTTTTACGTCTTTCAAAACCGGGTCAGTCGTGTTGATGCCGAGATGCGCGAGATTCGTGCCGTCGGACTGAATGACTTTGACGCCGGGCGCTTTTTTCAATTGCTCGACGGTGACGGGTTCGAGGTCAAGGTTGATGCCTGCATCCGCTGACCCTTTGCGAAATTCAGCTTCACGCGTGCTGTTGTCCGGCACAATCTTGACGCGAATGGCAGGCACTGAAGGTTTGCCGCCGAAGTATTCATCGAACGCCGTCAATTGCACATCCTGATCCGACGTGAAGCTCACCAACTTGAATGGCCCTGTGCCGACAGGCGCTTTGGCCTGGGTTTCGCCCGTGCCTTCGGGGATGATGCCAACGGGCAAAATCTGATTCGGCAAACCGGGCATCGGGTTCGTGCATTTGAACACGACTGTGTTCGGATCAGGCGTTTCAATTTGCAAGAGCGGAATCAACGTGGGGCGAGTGCTGGCCGCCGGACTCGCTGCCGGGCTTGCGCCAGGACTCGCCGCTGGCTGTGTTGCCGTCGCCGTGAAATCGCCCGCTTTCGGCGAACCAAAACCCGGGGCCATCAGCGTCTCGAACGTGTATTTGACATCGGCGGAGGTCAGTGCTTTGCCGTTGTGAAATTTGATGCCTTGCCGCAGCTTGAAGGTCCAGGTCTTGTAATCCGGCGATGATTCAAAGCTCTCCGCCAGATCGCCGACCGCTTCAAACTTTTCGTTCTTGCGTGTCAGTCCATTGAAGATCAATTGCTGCATCCGCGCGTCGGCGGAATCCGCGCTCTTACGTGGATCAAACGTCGTCACGTTTTTTTCCAGCAACATCACAAGCTGCTCGTTCTTCGGTTTTTCTTTGCACGCCACCGCGAGCAGCGCAAGGGCGAATGAAATGGTTGTTAGGGAAATAGTCGTTCGTAACTTCATATTCATACTCAGGTATTTAGGAAGCGTGGATTATCACGGAAGCAGGCGTTGTGCGCAATAGACCAATTGTCAGCGACCCACTGCTTTCCCAAACACGTCTTTCAAAATCTGTGTCACACGTGCGGCGGGGTTCTTGCGAATCTTTTTCTCTTCTTCGCCGACGTAATAAAACAGCCCGTCAATCGCTTTGCCCGTGACATATTCGTCAATGTCTACAGCGTAACTCCTGGCAAAGGGAATCGCTTGATAACGTCCAATCAGGTCTTTGTATTGTTTGGTCGCGCCGACTTCGTTCATCGCTTTTTCGATGATTGGACGAAAGGTGCTCGATAATTTATCGGTTGTTTTGTCTTTGAAGAAAGTCGTGGCAGCGGTGTCGCCGCCGGTCAGAATTTTGCGCGCGTCATCGAACGTCATTTCTTTGATTGCGCCGATGAAAATGGCTTTGGCTTGTGGAGCTGCTTTTTCTGCCGCGCGATTCATGCTCAATACAAATTCGTCTACTTTTCGCCCATAACCCACCGCACGCAAACCTTTTTCAATAGTCTGCAATTTTTTAGGCATCAGGATTTTGATGATCGCATCTTTGAAGTAGCCGTCTAATCTTCCGACCCCTGTCACGGCATTTCCGGTGCCGATGTTTAGGGCTTCTTTCAATCCGAGAATAATTTTATCCTCGCTGAGACTGTCAGTTTGTCCGAAGATTTTGCCAAGCGGATTGGTTTTCTTTTTGGTTTGCGCGGTTACGGATGACAACACGATGAGCATCAAGAACCCCAGCAGGAAAACTCTCTTCACCATAATTGTTCCTCCTAAATTTATTCGGGGCCACTCATCTTATGAGGCGCTTTCAATGGAGTCAACGCGCGGGATTGACGATTTGTCTGACACAGGCTTACGATGCCGAGGCCCTATTTTCATTGTGAAGGAATCTTTATTGTATGAGACGAGAGATTACCCGTTGGTACAGCGAACGATTGCATCAGGAGATGCCGCTTGTTGCGTATGGACACTATGGTCATCCTGTGCTGATGTTGCCAACCGCTGCCGCCGATTTTTTGGAGTATGAGCGATTTCAATTGATTGATTCGGTCAAGTGGTTTCTGGACGAAGGCAAGGTCAAGCTCTATTCCGTCAATAGCGTTAACAACCGTGCGCTACTGAATGATCACGCTTCAGGCCGCGAAAAAGTTGCGTGGCTGAATGCGTATGACGGTTACTTAACGCAGGAGGTTTTGCCGCTGATTCGCAATGATTGCAACGATCAGCACGTCAAACCAATGGTGGTTGGCATCAGCTTGGGCGCATATCTGGCCGGCAATGTGTTCTTTCGGCATCCCGATTTGTTCAGCGGCGCGATTTTGTTCAGTGGCAGCTATGATATTCGCAGCTATCTGGAAGGTCATTACGACGAAGACGCCTACTTTAATAATCCCGCCGATTACCTGTCGCATTTGAATGACGATTATCACTTGCCGATTTTGCGGCACGGCGGACGCAAAATCATTATCTTCAGCGGGCAAGGTGCGTTTGAAGCCCCCAATCGTTCGCGGCAACTCTCCAACATTTTGCACAGCAAAGGCATTCCACATTGGTTGGATTTGTGGGGCCACGATGTCAACCACGATTGGCCCTGGTGGCGACAGGCGATGCCGCATTACTTCGGAAAGCTGTTCGGCTGAGAGAAGCTTGAGAGTTCACGCTCAGGCGTGAACTCTCAACACCATTTCACCAGGAGAATTCAATGCAAAAACTCACGATAGCGCTGCTCCTCATCTTTTCTACTTCAGCCCTCGCCGCAGGTGATCTGGTGCGTGCCGTGCGCAACAAAATCTCTGCCGGAGACCTCGCCAGTTGTCAGCATTTGATTGAGGAGTACAAAAATAAGACAGGCGTAGACGCGGAATATCTGGATGCCGTTGGTTGGCTGGCGCGCGGGGCTGAGATGTTAGGCCAATCCGAACTGGCAGCAAACTGCGTTACTGAATTGCGCCACCAAATCACCGCCGAGAAAGAGGAATGGCTGGCTCCGCTCGGTGCAGCGATTGAAGTGGAAGGGAAGTTACGCGCCAAACGTGAAGGGGTTGCGGCGGCACTAAAGTTTTTAGAAAGTGAATACATAAGTGCTAAAGACGTGGGCTTGCGTTCACGCATACGCCGAACGATTAATACCCTTTCGTTAGAAAAAAAGACGGCTTTGGAACTCAACGCCACAATGTATGCCGGGGCAGAACCGCCGAGCTTAGCCTCACTGAAAGGCAAGCCCGTACTGTTGTTTTTGTGGGCACATTGGTGCGGGGATTGTCGCGCGCAGGCCGCTGCACTTGGTCGCGTCTGGAAAAAATATCAATCGCGTGGGTTGGTGTTGATGGCTCCAACACGTTTGTACGGCACGGGCGCAGGCGGCAGTAAGGTCGCGCCAGCCGAAGAAAAAGCACACATCGAAAAAGTATGGGCTGAAGGCTATGCCGATTTGGCCGGTATTTCGATCCCGATTGATACCGAACTAATGGTGCGTTACGGTGTGTCCGCGACACCTACATTCGTCCTGATGGATCGCAAAGGTATCGTGCGGATGTACTCTCCCACGCGCTTGTCCGAGGCTGAACTCACGCGTCAGATCGAAGCAGTGCTGACAGAAAAATAGCTGAAGCGAAGCGGCGCGTGCTGTTACTCTGAGTTCGATTGGTTGGCGGATAACTATGAAGAATTTGGCATCGGCGTTTTTAATAACGCGTTGTGACAGGGAGGGGTTCGATTGGGTGAAAGCCAAGTGTCAAGACGACAGCGATGCGCTAAAAGCGATTCAGGCATAGGAGCAGCAATTTACCGAGGCCTTGAAACAATCTGCGCGATAGTTTCAGTTTGAGCGCCACCATATCTCAAACTTCGCTTGCGCTTGTGGGAATAGATTGCTCTCGCCCGCGCTGAAAATTTGATGATCGGGGCGAACCAGCACATAGTCCAGCCGTTCATTCCGCATCCATCGCGATAATTCTGGAGCCTGGAAGTCATCGCCGACACGCCAAACGCTGATGTTGCGGCTCTCGGCCCAATTCGTATCTTGCCCGAAGATCGCGCCCGCCTTCATCAGCAAGGCAAAGCGATATCCCAAGACATCATCCAATAAGCATTCGTTACCTTGCCACGCGACGTTCATCTGCGGCAAAAATCGCCCTGCCCATACGGATGATTTGTCAATGAAACCCGTTTCCAGCGCGGGATGGCGCAAACTTAAATGGCGCAGCAGTGCTTGTATGGGCGGCGGCGCGGCCCCCATTAATTGCAATGTGAGCCTCCGAATCCAGCGCTGAAACGGACTGTTGGCTTGCAGCCGATTGCTGATGAACAACGTGCCTTTCAAAATCTCACGCAAATGCGGGGCACGTTCTTCGACATAAGTGTCTAGCAACGATTCGGGTGATTGACCGTACTGCACGGCGGCCAACTTCCACGCCAGATTGATCGCGTCGCGGATGCCCGAACACATTCCTTGCCCGGCAGATGGCGGCATCATATGGGCAGCATCTCCCGCCAATAAAATCCGGCCTCTGCGCCATTCTTTGGCGACAAGCGAGTTGTGAGCGTACGGTGCAATGCGAACGATTTGGACTTTGTCAGGATTGATGTACGGCGCAATCCAACGACGCACTTCTGCTTCCGTTGGCGTGGCCTCATCCGCGCCGAGTTGAAATTCCCATCGGCGATTGGCCCCAATCCCATACGCGAAAATGGTCAGCCGCGTGGGATCAAGTACGTAGCGAAACCGATCCGGCAGCAGCGACGTATCGTTCATATCCTTGAGCAAGGTGTCCACAATCAGCCACCGTAGTTTCGGCGCGAGCGATTCCATTTCGATTTGCAACCGTTCGCGCGTTGCGCTCCCCCCGCCGTCACAGCCGACGACCCAGGCCGCGTGAAATTCCAGGATCGCTCTATCTGACAGGCGTTTCGCGCGTACTGTCACTGCGTTGCCGTGGTCGTCAATGTGTTGGGCTTCGATGCCTGTGTGCAACGACACATTTGGATAGCGTGCCAATCCATCACGCAGCACCTTTTCAAATTGCGGCTGATCGAAAAAGCAGGAACCCGCATAGCCGTGTACGTTGTTGGCCTGTTCGATTTTGTCTTCGACCAAGACCACGCCGTTTTCGTCTACGATCTCGGCATAACCAAACGGCGTCGTGTGCGGCGCGAGTTGTGGCATCAATCCCGTTGCCTGAAAGTTGCGCAACGTCTCTTCGTCAATATGTGTCGCACGCGGGACGGGGTAGATTTCGGATTGTTTTTCCAACACGACCACTTGGCATCCAAGTTGCCCCAGTAAGTTCGCCAATACGACGCCCGTCGGGCCACAGCCGATGATGATGATGTCTGTTTGCATGATTTCGCCCTCGTGTATTTACCCTGATGAATTGACAAGGCGGGCGATTCTAATTCATTGTCTTGCTCCACGAAAGATCACAACAATTTCTATCTGCGAGGTTTCTGAATGAGCGAAGGATTTCCTAACTGGCAACCAACCGCTTGCATTTTGTGTAGCCGCAATTGTGGCATCGAAGTCGAACTGGAAGGCCGCACGATGAAGCGCATTCGTGGGGACAAGGCTCATCCGATTTCGGCGGGGTATTTGTGCCAGAAGGCGCAGCGACTGAACTTTTATCAAAACCATGCGGATAGATTAACGACACCCTTACGGCGAAGCGAAGATGGAACCTATGAAGCCATTTCGTGGGAGACGGCAATTGCCGAAATCGCGGCCAGGCTGGTGAACTTGCGTGATACCTTCGGTGGTGAATCGCTGGCGTATTTTGGCGGCGGCGGACAAGGCAATCACCTCGCCGGGCCGTACGGGAAATCGCTGCGGACGGCGATGCAGACGCGCAATTATTATTCGGCATTGGCGCAGGAAAAGACCGGCGGTTTTTGGGTGGATGGTCGTTTGTTTGGTCGTCAGAATTGTCACGCGACCGAAGATGTCGAGCACGCAGATGTTGTCGTGTTCATCGGCACCAATCCGTGGCAATCGCACGGCATCCGCAATGCGCGGGTGTTTCTGCGCGATTTGCACAAAGACCCCAATCGCAAAATGATCGTCATTGATCCGCGTCGCACCGAAACAGCGGAACTCGCGGATTTGCATTTGCAGGTACGACCGGGAACCGATGCGTTTTTGCTCGCTGCAATTTTGGCGACGATTGTGCGCGAGGGTGAGGAAGATGCGGAGTTTTTGGCTACACGTACGATCGGTTTTGATGCCGTACGCGCGGCGTTGTTGGATGTGCCAATTGAAGACTATGCCGAACGCGCGGGCCTTGCACTGGCTGATGTGCAGCAAGCTGCGCGTTGGATTACGAGCGCATCTCGTTGTGCGATTCGCACCGACTTGGGCATTGAACACACACTGCACAGCACGTTGAATCAATATTTGCGCGCATTGTTGTATTTGCTGACCGGCAATTTCAATCGGCCCGGCGGCAATGTCCTGCACACGGCATTAGTTCCGTTGATGGGGCATTCGGCAGAAGGCGAGCAGCAAAAGCGCTCCGCCGTCACAAAGTTTCCGTTCATCACAAATCTGTTGCCACCGAATATTTTGCCTGCGGAAATTGATAACGACGATCCGGCCCGCACGCGCGGTTTATTCGTTGACAGCGCGAATCCGCTTGTTTCGATGCCGGACACGCAAGCCTATCGTGAAGCGTTTGCCAAGCTGGATTTATTGGTGGTCGTGGACGTGGCGATGACCGAAACGGCGCGGCTGGCGCATTACGTGTTGCCTGCATCGTCGCAATTCGAGAAATGCGAAGCAACATTTTTCAATGCAGAGTTTCCGGCAAATGCCTTTCATTTGCGCCGCGCATTGTTTGATCCTTTACCTGGAACACTCGCTGAACCTGAAATCTATACACGTCTGATTCGGGCGATGGAGGTGCTGCCTTCGGACTTTACAGAGTTGAAGGAAGCGGCAACACAGGGCCGCCTGCCGTTTGCCTTGGCGTTTCAGAAGTTAATGAAACAGCAGCCGGAACTCGCTGATTACGGCCCCGTGATTTTATACGAAACGCTGGGGCCGACGTTGCCCGCAGGCTTGGCCGGCGCGGCGTTCCTGTGGGCGACCGCACATCAGTTTGCTGCCAAACATCCTGATGCTGTGCGCCGCGCGGGTCACAGCGGCGAAGGGCCAATGCTCGGCGAAGCGTTGTTTGAAGCGATCCTTAATTCACCACACGGCGTTCTCTTCAGCGTCAATGAATACGAAGAATCGTGGAGTTTTTTGCGCCACAAAGACCAACGCATCCACCTGGAAATCCCGGAAATGTTGGCGGAATTGCAGGCATTGAATGCAGAGCCACTAACACCATCATCTGACTATCCATTCGTCCTGATGGCGGGCGAGCGGCGTTCGTACAACGCCAACACGATCTATCGTGATCCCGCGTGGCGCAGAGATGATCCTGATGGGGCGCTACGCATTCATCCTGAGGATGCGTCATCGTTAGGCTTGAATGACGGGGACTTCGCGCGCTGTGAATCGAAGCAAGGTGCAGTCATCGCGCGCGTCGAACTAACAGCTTCGGTATTGCGTGGCGTTGTGACCTTGCCGCATGGCTATGGGATGGACTACCCCGATGAAACTGGCGTGCGGCGCACGAATGGCGCGAATATCAACGAACTGACAGCGGCAGCAGATTGTGATGCGATAGCCGGAACGCCGTGGCATAAACATATCCCCGTGCGATTGACTGCGGTTGCGTCTGTCTGATGCTTTAGCCGTGTAATTGCAAGCTGGATGTAGAGCAGGCAAGAAAAAGAATTTGTAGCTATATCACGGGGACTAAGAAGACTTGCCACTTCATCTTCATGATTCCGTTTTGGGGACTGCCGCGACGGAATACAGCGCGCCCGGCGCATGGCGGGTCTGGAGAAAATCTTCCAACGTTTCACCCCGCATCGCTGCGTAAATATGCAGGTTTGAGAGTCCCACCACTGCGCCCATTTTCTCCAACACAAAAAAGATCGCGCCGTAATGAATCAGCCCGCGCCAATCGCGCCGCCGAATCAGGTCGGCCTCTTCTTCGGTGAGGCAATGCTCTGTGGCCAGCGAATCAAAATCCGCCAGAAAGCGCGCACGAAAATCCGGTTCAATCAGGCGATGCAGAAATTTGTTCACGCGATAGGCTTGGACGCTGCGGGCGAGCGTGAACGGATACGTGCCGGGCAATGCCTCAACACCGGCGGTTTGTGCTTGGATTTGTTGCCAATATTTTGCTTGAACGTCTGTCGGCACAGCGACGGATTGGTTCTCATAAATCGCAGTAGCCAAGCCTGTCATCGTGGGTAGGTAGTACGTTTGATGCACTTTCCTGATCTGTGCTGAAAGCGCGCCGCGCATCACCAGCCACATGATTACTTCAGCGCCTTCCAACCCGCCGAGCCGTGCGTAATCGGCGTGCGTGAGTTCGGTCAACCGTTCTGGGTCTTTTTCGATTAACTCCAAAAATTGTGCATCCCATTCTGTGTTATTGAAGCCCGCGCGTTCGCCGTGTACCTGATGCGAAAGGCCTCCTGTGGCAACAATGACAACGCCTAAATCTTCAGGATAGCTTTCAATCGCACGACGCAACGCTTGCCCCAGTTTGTAACAACGTCGCGCCGTCGGCAGCGGAAATTGCAACACGCCCACTTGCAGCGGGATGATTTTGCCGGGCCATTTGTTTTCGCGTGACCAAAGCATGGACAACGGAGAGAAACAGCCGTGATCCAACGGGCGATCTTGAAAAAAGGAAAGATCAAACTCCTCCGCCATCAAGGCCGTGCCGATATGTTGCGCCAATGCAGTGTGACCTTGGAGCGGCGGCAAGTCGCGCACCCCTCCACCTTCATCTGCTGGCGCGTACGATGCGCCGATGCCCAGCACGAACGGCGAATAATGATCGAAGAAAAATGACGTGATGTGGTCGTTGTAAATTACAAACAACACATCCGGCCTCTGCTCCGCCAGCCATTGTTGGATCGGTTGATACGCCGCAAAGATCGGCGACCACGCGGGATCACTCTGTTTGTTGTGATCCCGCGCGAAGCCGATGGTAGGAGAATGCGAAGTGGCAATGCCGCCCAGAATGCGTGCCATTACGATGCTCCTATTTGATCTGGATGGTGACGGTGTTAGCCGTCTTACCATCGGCGCTGAACACCACATTTACATTCCCGCTGCCAGCCAGGTTACGCGGAATCAGGATGTTCGCTTGATCCAGCCCGACGAAACTCCCTTGTGGTCCGGCATAACTGACCGTCGCACTCGCTCCGCCAATGGTTGCCGTTGCCAGTGATAAAGCGCTGCGGTAGCGAAAGCCTGTGCCAAAGGCGATCAGATACACTTGATCGGTCGGCTCGCCCAAATCAATCGGGATCGTCGTATAGGTGTTGGTGCTGGCGTTGTACGAAGCGATTTGTTCGTCAACCCGCACATTGTTGCCCTTGTCGCGTGTGATGTAGGCCGCGGCGAGTCCGCTTCCCGATTGACTGAAGCTAAACAACCCTGGCAAAACAGAAGCTATTGTGAGTGAGCCTGATCCGACCAGCGAGTTGTTGAGCACCACATTGATTGTCGCGTTACCCGCAGCGGTATCGGCAGGAACCTGAAAGTTGATTTGTAGCGGCGAGACGTAAAAAAGCGGTGCGTTGCGCGTGGTTCCGTTGGCGTCTTTCACCTGCACTTGTACACCGGCCAGCGTGGTCGGCAAAGAGGTGGTCGCGGACGCTGAACTTGATGCCATACCACTGCCAAAGAGCGAGCCGATGGCCTCTGGGGCGAGTGCGCCAGCCGCAAAACTTGCACCCGAAGCCGCCGTCACAAGGGGCGCGTCCAGCGACGTCGTCAAACTCAAATCCTTGCCGTAATCACGATTGCGATCCCGCCAGACGGTGTGATAATGAATTTGATTACGGATCACAATGCCGCCCTGACAGGCGAATTCAATCCAGACGCTCGGCCCGTCAATGCGCACATAATTCGTGTTGGCATTCAAAAACGTGCTGGCGTTACCAGCGGTGCCGCTGCCTGTCCAGGCAATGTAGGTGCTATCCAATTCGCTCTGATAGATGTTCAGTAAATTGGCAGCAACGGTGTCGTCTGCATCCTGTACCCAGGGTTTCATGGCCCCCAGCACGAGTTGTTTCTGTGTACTGCTCAGCGTACTGACGGCAAGTCCGATTTTGGCGGTGGGAAAGTTGCTGGGGCCGCCCGTGCTAGAGCCTGGAATCATCACGCAATCACTGAAGGTTGACGAAGATTTGGCGCTGGCCAATTGCGTAGCATCGAGTGAGGCTAACATTGCCGCCATCGCATCACGTTCCTGTGTTACGGGCGAATAGGTCGTGCCGTTCGAGGTGAAACTGAGGGGTTCTACGGCTTCATGTTGCGGTGTAGCGCCGACAACGTGGCCCTGATTGTAGGCAATATTGGCAGCGTAATGATGCCCACCAAATTGCAATAACCACGCACCTGAAGTGCTGGGCGTGCCGAGAAAGGCAATGAAATAATTGCCTTCTCCATAGGAGCTGCCACCCCCGTTTGCATTCAGGTATGTATCTGACAATCGAATTTGTTCGAACTCGGCTGAGCCTTCATTGGCGGTTGTCCCTGCTGCTGCCTTAATGACTTCCAGCGCAGCAGCCAATTGGGTCGCGGAAAGCGTACTAAACTGAAGCCCATTGCGACAGCCGCCACAGAGTTGGTTCGGCAGGTTCGACCAGCGTCCAGCCAGGGTTGTTGTGTAGGCTTGTTCCAATGTGGCTTGTTGGGTTGAACTGAGCAGGGCTTTGAACGCCAAAGCTTTTGAGACGACATCCGCCACGGCTTCTGACTTAGCTACTGTTTGATTGGGTGTCATGCCATCTGGTGTGGCTGATCGTGTCGGAATTGGTATTCCGTTTGTGGCTGATGCGTGCGTCGTTGCCAGCGTTACCAAAAAAGACGTTAAGAATAAGAGTGATAATAACGCTGAAACTGTCAGCAATAGCCTCTCTCCTGGAACCTGCGTCAGACGGTTTGTGACCTGGCGGAGGGCGGAGATGATTTGATATTTCATTTGTTCACCTTTCAATTTGTGCAGCAATTGTTTTTCCCTTGTTTGCGCTGTAGAGGTAGGTCGGAATCGCCACCAGAGCCAGCAGCAAAACTGCCAATGGCGAGAATTGTGTGACCGCTTCCATTGCACGCTCAATGGCGTTCGGTACACCAGAAATGCGCGTCGCCATCCAACCGAGCGCGGCCAGCACCGCCAGCATCGCGCTGCTGATTCTGACCCCTTTGTAAAACGGCGTCAGGCTCAGCAGCGTGAGCCACGGCATTGTGATCGCAACCACGAAAAGCTGCATCAGTTCTATGCCAAGATTAAAACCGAGAATGCTTAACGCCATTGGTGCTGCCTCCAGATTCAAATCTGCCAAAACGGTCGCAAAGGCTAAACCGTGAATGAGGCCAAAGCCCGCCGCAACATACATCTCGTGGCCCGGAAAAATTGGGCGAATGGCGTGTAGGGCGGAAACCAGAATCGAGATGGCAATCAATACTTCGACTGGTTGTTGTGGTAAGCGCAACCAACCCATTGCGCCCACCAATAACGTCACCGAATGCCCGATGGTAAAGGCTGTCACGATTTTCATTAAGCGCATCAAACTGTACGTGCCGCCACCAAATGCGCCCCACTGACGACCATTTACGCGCAACGTCGCAGGCAGCAACAGGGCCAGCAAAAACAATAGATGATCGGTTCCTTCTTTGATGTGTTGCTGCCCGAGGCTGACCATTCCCTTGAAACCATCCCACCAACTGCCCGTTTCCAGATTAATTTCCAGCGGCTCAATCAATGTTGTTTGCGTATTGACCTGCATCACGCCCACTTGTCGCTCCATCATCTGTCCCTGCTCCCAATCGTGACGGATGGAAACCAATGCTTTGTGCGTGACGACCTGATGTATAATTGCATCGTAATGCAGGGTGAATCTTCTGGTGCTCGCGCCCGTCGGCGGTGTCAGTAAAAGATGGACGATGACTTCTTGAAACGGGCCGCTTTGCGTTTGCTCCGCCTTCGCTACTTCCAACGCTCCGATTTGTACTGACCAGGGTTGATTGTTGGTCGTGGGGTGAATGTGATTGCTTAGATATGCGCTGAATTGTGATTGCCAGCGGGCCAGCGATGTTTCCGGCGCTTGCGTCACCTGATGGCCAAAGGCCAACTCCAACTCATTGAGTGGAACATGTATCGTCATCGCCACATTTTTCGGGTTGATGTCCAGCACCACCAGCGTCACCGGTTGCTGATGCGCATATACTGACTGCGCAGCAATGCTCGCGGCAAGGAATAGAAGCACCAGTCGCCACTGCCAGCGTTTAGATAGAAGTTTTCTTTGCATATATCTTTTCATCGTTGCAGCGCCGCCAATATTGGCGCAGGTGTTTCCACTGCGGAATTAGTAGCATCACACACACGCAAAAGATCAACGCGCCTAACCAGGATGGTTGCTTGGTTGTGTCCGCCGCCGTCACGTGGAAGCTCAGTCGCATCTCGCGTTGCAGCGGATCCCGTTCCTGCCCGCTCAGCCGGATTTCTTTCCAGGTCGGAACCAGCGCATTTACCAAATAGACGCCAAGTTCAGGAACATGGTTATTGCGCAAAACCAGTTGCTGCTGACCGGCCTCGCGGAGTGTTGTGGCTGCTGCCAGAGTGAGTCGAATCGTTCCCAATCCTTCTCGCATTTCCTGTGGCGTGGGAAATTGCGTAGCCGTCAGCGTGAGCGGCAGGCGGACGTCATTGAGGGAAAGCTGTATATCCTGCAACACACGTTGCGCGTACGCCTGTTCTTCCGTCGTCGTAATTTGCCCGTCGCTATCAGTGTCAATGAGCCTGCTGACGCGCTCCGCCACTTGCACGCCGGGAATCAAGCGCAACTCAATCTGTACGCCCTCGGTTGCGAGCGCGATTTGCGCGACTTGCAAATACTGATCAAGTACGTGCGACCTGACTGTGATAGTCAGTGCGCATGTACTCAATAAACACAACAGCAACTGTTTCATTGCTTCACCAGACGCGCGCCGTAATCGTTGGTCGGGTCGCGGTAAATCGTATGAATGTGTTCCGTATCGCCTCGTTGTGGCGAAAACTCAATCAGCAAGGTTGGGCCTTGAATGCGGTAATAAGAACCACTGCCCGGTGTTGTTGCACCGCTCCACGCAAACCACGTCTCATTCAGATTCGCTTTGACTTCGGCCATTTTCGCGGCAGTCGCTTCATCGTTGAGAATGCCGACCCATTCGCGCACGACCTCCAGCAGCTTTTCTTTTTGCGTGGCGTTCAGCGCCGAACATTTGATGCCTTCAGGTTGAATCGTCTTGCCGTCTTCGCCTGCGCCTAACACCAGGTCGCCCATTTGGTAAGGCAGAATCGCCTGCTTCTGCTGCGCGGCATCGAGCGCGTTGATGAGCACGAAACCTTTGTCATATTCGCGTCCCAGCGGTCGCACCGTCTCGCCGTTCAATTTGAACGTCGCTGGTTGCGCGGCAGGCAAACTCGGCGCGAGCACATTCGCTTTGCCCGCAATCGTTACATTGATCGCCAAATGATGACCTCCGAATTGAATCATCCACGGGTCTGTCAATGAGGGTGCGCCAAGCAATGCCAGATAATATTCATCGCGGCTGAACGTTAATCCGCCAGCGCCACCCGGTCCACGATTGCCTGGTACACGACCGCCGCCCGGTGGAGGGCCACCTCCTGGAGGCGGGCCGCCGCCCGGTCCACGGCCACCACCCGGCCCCATCCCTGAAGTCTTCAGGACTTCATCCCCTTCCATAATGTCTTTCACTTTTTGCAGCCCTTGCTTGCTCAACGTGACGGCCAGCAACTTCATTAGGGCTTCGCGTTGCGCGGGTTTCAAATCGCCCAGGCGCAAACCGTTGCGCTGAAAAATTCCAGTCGGGAAATTTGACCATTTGAATTTCTGTGCGCTGTCGAACGCAAAACTGACTTTGGCGCGCTCGGCCTCATCCAGCGTCGCCAGCAACGTTTTGGCCGCTGCCACCGCCTTGCCTGTCGCATCACTTTCTTTGGCCGGTTCGATCTTGAGCGGCGGTGCAGGCGTCGTCGGAATGGTTTGTGTTCGCCGCTGCTGTGCTGCCCGCAAGACCCATCCGGCAAATAGCGCGATCAATACACACAGCCCCGTGGTGGCAATTTTTCGTTTCATGAAAAGTCCCTCGTGGAGGTGGTTTGAAAAGCTGGTAACTGCCTGAACTCCGCCTGCTTGATTTCTTCAAACCACGTCTTAAAAGTTGATAGGGTTAGTACCGATTCTCTTTGCAACCAATGGCTGAAAGGCTACGTTGTGCGTCTATGCACCGTCCAATACTTTATTCTTCTTGCGGTGATAACGAATCGTTCTTGAGATCGCAGGGGCAGACTGTGATCGGCGGCGCAGGAATGGTAAAGTGCAATGCTGTCTCCCCAGGACAATGCCACTGTTTGCCAGCATCAAGGAGCACGGAGTCGCGCAAATGGAGCTTCGACATCTTAGATATTTTGTGGCGGTCGCCCAGGAATTGAATTTCCGGCGTGCAGCAGAAGTGGTTCACATCGCACAGCCTGCGCTGAGCCAGCAAATCAAACAACTCGAAGAAGAAATGGGCGTCACACTATTTACCCGCAACCATCACAAGGTTGAACTCACCGCAGCGGGCAGGGCGTTTTATGAGCGAGCACAGGCAATCTTGCAGGAAACACAGCGCGCCGTCGCCGATGCGCGGGCGGTGGAATGTGGCGAGGCGGGTCGCCTCACGCTTGGCTTCGTCAGTTCGGCGGCCATTCACGTGTTGCCGCTGTTTCTGAATCAACTTCGCACGGAACTTCCTCGTGCAGAAGTCGAACTGAAAGAGCTTGCGCCGGGCGAGCAGATTGACGATCTCTACAATCGTAAACTTGACCTCGGCCTCTTTCACGCAAAGCTGGAAGACGAGCTTTTTGAGACGGCGTTGGTGGCGCGCGAACAATTGATTGTAGCGTTGCCCGCCGAAAATCCATTCGCGCAACGTGACGCGATTGATCTGCGGGAACTCGCACGCGAAACGGTGATTATGCCTGCACGCCACGCCACGCCAGGATACTTTGAGCGCGCCCGCACGGCCTATCAAGCCGTTGGCGTCATTCCGGAGCGCATTTATCATACGAGTCTTTTGCAAACAGGTTTGTTGCTGGTTGGCGCAGGGTTGGGGATTTCACTGTTGCCCGAATCGTTTCGGAACATTCAGGTGCGCGGTGTAGTGTATCGGCCATTGGCACATGCTGCGCCGACGATTGACTTGATTGCGGCGTGGCGGCGCGACAATTCTTCTCGGTTATTGGAATGGCTCGCCGCAAAAATCAAATCTTACAGCACTTCGTTGCTCTGTCAGGCGGACGCCAGGATTTCAGAAAAAGAATATGCCAAACACCATCATTGATGCCTGGGCACAACCGGCGACCCGCGCGGCGTGGGAAAAAATGCCGGAAGTTGCGCGGTTATTTCAGCAATCCGGCACGACAAAAATTCTGGAATCTGGTTTGACGACCGAACAAATCGTCGTGGCAATGGACGCCGCAGGCATTGATACATTGATGCTCTGCGCGTGGCATCGTCCGGGGCAATGGATTCACCATAACGACGACATTGCGGCGATGATCGCGGAATATCCTGACCGCTTTGTGGGCGTTGCCACCGTCAATTTGGAAAAGCCTGTCGAAGCGGTACGCGAATTAGACCGAGCCGTGAACGAGCTTGGCTTCAAAGCGTTGCGCGTTGTTCCGTGGTTGTGGAATCGTCCGCCGAACGACAAGTTTTATTTTCCGCTCTACGTGAAGTGCATCGAACTCGACATTCCGTTTTGCACACAGGTGGGACACACCGGGCCGTTAATGCCTTCCGAAACAGGACGCCCGATTCCGTACCTGGACGAAGTCGCGTTGACGTTTCCTGAATTGAAAATCGTCGGCGGCCATATTGGTCATCCGTGGACGGACGAGATGATTGGCTTGGCGTGGAAGCACGAAAATGTGTTCATTGACACGTCGGCGTATCTGCCGCGATATTACCCGCCGCAACTGCTGCACTACGTCAAAACCTACGGGCAGGACAAGGTGCTGTTCGGGACAAACTTTCCGCAATTGTCGTTGGAAAAATGCGTGCAGCAGGTGTATGAATTGGGCTTGCCGGAAGCCGTGCAGGCGAAGTTTTTCGGGCTGAATGCGCAGCGCGTCTTCAAACTTTGAGGCGTGCGATCTCCGCGCCAGTCGAAAGCTTCCGTGCGCTTACACTTTGAAGCCTTCGACTGGCACTTTGTGATCGGCAATCAGGATCAATGGGGCGGATTGCTCGTTGCAAAGAGGTAGCGGTGAATTTTCCAGTCGCCGTTCTCCTGGCGGAAGATAAACAATTCGTTATTGCCTTCATTTACTTCTGCATTGTTTGCCAGAATCCGTGTCTTGCCTGCTGACGAAGTGCGCACGAACGCCAGATTCCCGAACTCTTCAACTTCATACACCGTGAACTTGATGTTCAACTGAATGGTGCGAAAGACATGTTCGTAACCGGCTTGCACGGCGGCGCGCCCTTCGAGCGCCGTCGAATGTTGCGGCATAAAGACCGGGCTTTCACCATACAGCTTCAGCACGTCCTCCGTCGAGGAAGCGTTCAACGCCTGCTCATAACGGTTGATGACTTCAGTGATTGTCATAAAACTCTCCTTCTGTTTGCTTGATTACAGGCTTCTCTGCACCTGAATTGACAGCCGCATTGACAGCCGCTGCTGCCGTTGTTGATAGGGCCATGATGCACTGATTGAAAGGGTTTTCTGTATGAACTAAGTTAAGAAATGATCTTGAACTGGTTTAAGTTTTGGAGGGCTTGGTCTGACTGAGATGCTTGCGGATTTTGCTGAGAAATTCGGGCGTAATGCCAATATAAGAGGCGATTTGCGTTTGCGGCAAACGATTGACCAATTGTGGATAGCTCTTCACGAAAGCCAGATACTTTTCTTCGGCAGTGGCGCTAATGTCCTGCAAAACCCTTTGCTGAAGTTTGATGAACGCGCGCTCCATCATCACGCGGAAAATCCGGTCAAAACCAGGGTGTGTGACGAAGGTTGCGATCAACTCAGACTTAGCGATTTGCCAAATCTCGGAGGGTTCCATTGCCTCCAGGTAAAGCGATGTCGGAGTCTCTTCCCAAAAACTGCTCAAGTCGGATACCCAATAATCTTCAGGGGCAAATTGCAGAATATGTTCGCCGCCATCTTCAGCCACATGAAAGAGACGCAAACAACCTTCGCTGACAAAGGTGTAATGCCGACAGATGTCCCCTGCCTGCAAAAAGTATTGGCGGCGGCGAACCTTCCGATAAGTCAGGCGCGTCGTAAAAAATCCAATCTCGGCGTCGCTTAACGTCGCCCATCGAGTGATATTTTTGACGATGCGCTCAGTGGTCATGGAAATTCTTCGACGAAAATGTTCGGCTGCAATAATGGCATAAACAGGAGAGGGCGAAAATAGCTCTCGTTATTTCAGCGCGGCGTTTTTTAGGTTGGGCGTCACCGTGACGTCAGGTTAATTCCAAGGGGGCGGATGCCGTAACCCCGTCTGCCTCACCTGATTTTGAACCGGGCAATTTCCGCTTCGAGTTGTGCGATATGCTCATAAAGCGGCGCGTTGATTTCCCTGATTTCTTCCATCGTAAAACGTGGCGTGATGTGTTGCGGACAATTCCAATCGAAGGCTTCGATGTGCAAGACCATCGCGCGTTCGATGGTCGCTTGATACGTTGGGTCTTGCAACTTGGCAATGAGTTCGGGCGCGTCTTTCGCTTCGATCACTTCGACGCGCGCATAAATTTTCAGCCGTTGTTGATGCGCATAATCCATCAGAAACAACGCCGCTTTGTCGCTGCCTTTCAAATTGCCGACGCTGATGTATTGCATGTTGCCACGAAAGTCGGCATACGCGAGCATCTGCGCATCCAGCACTTTCAGGAAGCCAGTTGGTCCGCCGCGAAATTGAATGTACGGGTAGCCGTTTTCGCCGACGGTTGAAAGATAAAACCCATCGCGCTTGCGGATGAACTCAGCTTCGGCCTCGCTCAGTTGCGTGCCGCGCGCCATCTGCTCCATTCGCGCGTATTGTCGCCGCGAGCCGTATCGTTCCTGTTCGGCTTTGACGTTGGTTGTAAATGCGATTTCGGCGAAATTTTTCGGCATAAATCCTCCTTCAAAAAATGCGGCGTTCAGATTCCTGCATTGGGATGTCATTGATGCTCGCATCGCGGCGGCGCATCAGTCCGTCGTCATCGAATTCCCAATGTTCGTTGCCGTGACTGCGAAACCAATTGCCTGTGGCGTCGTGCCATTCGTATTCAAAGCGCACCGAGATGCGATTGTCCGTGAACGCCCAGAGTTCTTTCGTCAAACGGTAATCCAGTTCCTTGTCCCACTTTTGGTGCAGAAAGGCTCTGATTGCCTCGCGTCCGGTGATGAATTGTGAGCGATTGCGCCATTCGGAATTTTCGCTGTAGGCCAGGGCGACACGTTCAGGATCGCGCGAATTCCAGGCATCTTCGGCGGCTTTGACTTTGGCGCGCGCGGTTTCGAGCGTGAAAGGTGGTTTGATGATTGGCATAAGTTTCTACTCCCGATGATTGAGCGATTTGGTTGGATGCGCCCACGGCCTTGTGGACAGGTTTCTGCTCTGAAGACAGCGGGCGCACGATCTGTGTCACGATTTTTAACTGTGGTAGTAACGCTCCTTGACGATCTTGCCGTCGCGCCATTCGGTTTGCACGACTTGTTCGAGGCGGATGGTTTCGCCATTGCTCAGCTTCAAATTCAGCGCGGCGTCATAAAAGCTGGTGTTGCCTGTGACGGCGACCGTGCCGATGTCATAGCTGATAAAGCCTGCGACGCCGATGCTCTCGCGGAATTGGTTCAGCCGTTCGATAGCGGCCTGCTTGCCCGTCAGCGGCGGATTGCCGCCTTCCTGCGTGATGACATCGTCGGCGAAGTACGTT
>JAEUQN010000085.1 GCA_016789725.1 Blastocatellia bacterium
CGAGATTGAGCAGGCGCCAGCGCCGACCATCCCAGGACAACTCTGCGCCCACTGTCAGCGTGGATACGCTCACTCGATCCGCCGGTGCCGCGACGCGTTGTGGCGGCAGATCCTGCGTCTGGTGTGCGGTCACGGGCGACGCATACACACGCACGAGCGCGGGCTGCACAAGCGGCGCGGCGCACAAATCCACGAAGATTTCACCCGTTGCCAGCAACAGGTAAATCTCATCCAGCGTCGCCTGCGCGCCGTGACTCAACTCCTGCAACGTCGAGCCAGGTTGCGCCGTCACCAGTGCCTGGACTGACAACCGCCCACGTTCGCTCAGCCAACGCGCGGGTTCGTCCACGCGCCAGTAATCCGCCAGAAAGCGCAGGTTCCGTTGCAACTCCCAATGAGTTTCGGCGGACGTCCGCACGCGATAAGAAAGCCCAAACGCACGCGCATACGCCTGTCCTGGCGGACATTGCCACCCTGTTTGGTTGTCCCACACGTAGCGGGCTGGCATGCGTGCGGCCAACGCGGGCATCTCCTCCGCCGACTTCCATTCTTCCCAACCTGCGCCGTCTTCCCGCAGCACGAAAAAATCCGGCGTATGCAAATGTCCGTGAGGGGAGCCGGTTTTTGTGGCATACCGCAACGGAAAGGACGGTGGCTGATCCCAATACTCCAGCACGTCTGCTTCGTAATACTCCATCAGGTAGATGGCCGAGAGTTCGTTGCTGAGGCTTTCGTACTGAATGGTGTGTCCCATCTTGCGGCTCGGAAAACAGCCGCGCACATTGCCGCGCCGCCCCTGCACGCGCCGCGCTGGCGCAGAATCCCGGATCCGGCGAATTAATTGCACGGCGGCTTCCGCGAAGCCCAGCCGTTCGGCCCAAACCTGTAATGCCTGCTCATCCAACATACACGCCTCCCGCTTATGGGTGGCAACCGCGCCCCCCTGCACTTCAGACACGACCGTGCCGACCAACGGCTGCGCTGGAGTCGGTGGCCTGAAATTGGTGTTGGTAGAGTCAGAACGGGACGCAGAACCAACCTTGCAGATTTTGTGCGGTGGCGGCAGGAGGCAGTCACCGCCACGCTACAGTTTTCTCTTCTACGCCAGCTTTTGCTGCCGTTTTCTCCCGAACGTCAAAAAATGCTTCTCCACCGCTTGCCGTCCCGGCTCGTAAATGGCAGCGTTTCCGTCACACCCGCGCCAGCTTTTGCTTCCACGACGCGCCATCTTTTGGGTGAAGTCACAGTCAGAAATTTGCACGCGCCATTCGTTTGTCGTGCGGGAACCAACGTCGGAATCTGAAATATTTCCCCATTCGCTATCACCGTTGCGCCGGGGCTGGCGAGCAGGTTTTCAAGCGCAAAGGTCAACAAGTTCTCATAGCCAAGCTCCGCGGCGACCGCGGCCAGATCACTCGGAATCAGATAGCCGGGAATGTACTGACAATTGAGCACGCATTCGGCGCAGGCGCATTCTGTTCGTGGGAAGCCGAAGGTAATTCTTACGTCGGACATACATTCCTCCGATTGAGTGGTGAGTTAGAGCATAGGGCGATTGGGTTGTACGACAGGGCGGGGCGTTTGTTCGTCAACGCGCTACACGATCAAACCAGGCAGGGCATCAGGATGTAGCGCACGACGCAGCCGTTATCCGTGGCAGGGGAAATCGCTACACTGGTGCGGGCATCGTTGTATTGGATGGTAATAGCAGACGCCGAAATGGTGCGGGCAAAGTCCAGCAGGTAGCGTCCGTTGAAGCTGATGGTGACGGCCTCTTGTGCATCGGCAGTAAGCGGGAGGATTTCTTCCTGACCTTCGCCGCTGCCGGGAGCAAAGCTTTGGACTTCGTATCGGCTGGTGCTGCCATCAGGGGCAAAGTGGAATCTGATGACGCCGAAGGATGATCCTGTGCCTTCCGTGCCAAAGACGGCCATCCGCTGTATCGCGGCTTGAAACATGGTGCCTTCCAGCGTGAGTGCGTGCTGAAATTCCTGCAACAAAATCGGCTCACAATCCGGGAATGCACCGTCGAGCAACGTGCAGGCCAGCAGGCGTGTGCCGTGCTGGAACACGAGCTTGTTTTCGTTCCGGCGCAACTGCACTTCGCCCGGCTCGACGCTCAGAAATTTGAGAATGAGCGGGAGGCTGTGGCGCGGCAGCAGCAGAATTACAGAATCATCGCGCGTGAGGTCGGAACGCTCGACACACAGCAGCCGATGCCCGTCGGTAGCAACAACGCGCAAACCTGTCGGACTGAAGGTGAGTTGCGCACCTTCAAGTGCGTAGCGTCCGTTGTCAGCGGTTCTGGCAGCGGCAAACAACACTGTGCGCAGCATCGTCAGCAGGATTTCGATGGGGATGGTGGCGATGGTTTCATTCGCTTCGGCAAGCGCGGGAAACTCATCGGTAGCGTGCGTCTTGAGTTTGAAGCGGCTGTCACCGCATTTGAGCGTCGCGGCTTCGGCATTGCTGATGAGATCAATGGTAGCAGCGGGCAGATGGCGCACGATGTCGGCGAGTTTTTTGGCGGGCAGGCAGAAGCTGCCCGTTTGCTGCACATCGGCTTCTACGTCGCATTGCAAGGTGTTGTAGAGACCCACGCCCCGCAGCCGCAGGCGATCTGCACGTGCTTCCAGCAGCAAATGAGAAAAGAGCGGGTACGCTTGTTTAGCCTCGACCACCTCGGCGAGCAAATCCAGTGCGATGCGGAGCGCATTGCGGGCAATGGAGAGTTTGATATTTCGGTTTGGTGTTTCGACGGCAGCGAGCGTGAATAAATTGTTGGCGGTCGGCGCGAGTGTCTCCTGGGTACTGGCAAACATACGGAAGTCCTTTCGATGAGATATTGGGCGCGACTTGCCTGCCGCTAGTTTCCTTACACAGTCTGTTGGATGAATGTGAGGTATTGCACGGGCTGGTGCAGGATGCGTTGGTTAGTGGAGCCGCGCCATTCGCCTGCATTCTCGGTCAACTCTTTGACGAATGGTCCGTCAATCAAAATATCAGTGAGAGCGAGAATCTGCCGGGTGCTTGCATCGTCGCGTTGCTGCAATTCTTCCAATGTGAAACCGGTGTACAGCGTGATGTGTTGCCCTTTTGCTTTGAGCCATTGCAGCAAGGTCAGCAAGCCGGTTGGTTGTAAGAATGGCTCACCGCCGAGAATCGTGATGCCATCGCGCGGTGCGCCTGCTTTGGCCAATAATTTCGCTGCGACGTCTGCAAGACTCATCTGCACGCCGCCGTTCAGATCGTGAGTTTCCGGCACATAGCAACCGATGCACCGCCGTTCGCAGCCGGCGACTTGCAAGACGCTGCGACGCCCCGGTCCTTCCACGACGGAATGATGGTAGATGCGATGCACGCGCAAAGATGGTTCTGTCATTGCAGGCAAGATAGGCAGGCCGTTGATGACGGAAGAATGGAAAGGCCGCGCACAATTGACGGCGACACTTTGTGACAACCATTCATCTGTCATTGCCGTCAGTGAGGATTGCGATAATCCTTCGACGGTCAAGGCTCCTGTGACGGAATCAATAATCCAAGTTGTTTCTGGCATAATCGCTCTCTTTCCACGCACAAAGCTATGTCCAAGAACATCTCCGACAACCCCCAAGTGAAATACGTGGCCCCCATTCCGGTGCCTGATCCGATTCCCAGTCAACGTTGGATCACCGAACACGCCCACGAATATGGTGGGCAGTGGGTAGCGGTGGACGGAGATCGCTTGATTGCGCATGGCACGAATGCTGCCGAAGTGTTTGCCGCAGCAGATGCGGATGGCGCGTACCTGCCGCTGTTGACCTACCTTGTTCCTCCCGATGCTCCGCCCTTTGCTGGAGTCTGACTTATGATTTCTTCTGGTTTTGAACTTGTGGCTTGACGTTGGAACGCGCATAGAATGCACGGGTGTTCTCTTCGTGCGAAGGTTGCCCCAGCAATTCTTTGACGAGCTTGGCGACATCAGCACACGATGTGCCTTGTATGCCTTCAATCTGCATGTCCATCTCGCCCGTTTGTTCGTTAATGGTGAAGTTTACTTCTGGCATCACGACCTCCTTCAGTAGCGCACACGCAGTTTGATAACACCGCCCTCGACGACGCGCTGGACAGTGCCGCGTAAGCGAGCGGCGACTTGTTGTACAACCCGTTCGTGATAGGCCGCACGCAGCTTCGGAAGGAATTGTCCTTTCAACACCTGGCTGCGATCCAGATCGTCAATGATGGGCGTAAGAGTTTGATCCGCCTGGCGTTGAAAGCCGATGTCGCCGTATCCATTGCCGAAGGTTTGTCGCGGCAGGACGATGTCCGCATGCTGCGGCGTTTGTTCATTGTAGTACCGTCCCATTTGCAGATTGACACCGCACCAGATGGTGCGACAGCCAATGTCTTCCAACGCAGTAACCAAAGTCTCTTGATCCTTGAAGGTGATTTCGGTGAAGGTCAGATATTTACTCATAACGATGGTTCCTTTCGCGCGAGTGTTACCCGCTACATTTCCAGTGCCCGCGCAATCTGTGTTCGATTGCTCATCGGTGTAATGCCTACTCCGCCTGCGCTGATCGCCATGTGATCTTTGGCCCAGTTGCGCAGCGATTCCACTTGTTCGCGCTTGATGAGGCTGGTAGGTTGAATGCCCTGGGCGCGCTCATTAATGTCAGTGGTGGTGACTTCGCGCTCGCCATCTATGAAGGCGCGCAGCAAGCCCGCTTTGACAGCGGCTTCAATCTCTGCGCCGGAAAAGCCTTCGGTGACACTTGCCAGTTCGTCTAGATCAAAACGCGCCGGATCACGTTCGCGTTTGCGCAGATGTACCGCAAAGATTTCGCGCCGATCCGCGATGGTCGGCAAATCCACAAAGACAATGTGTGAGAAGCGACCTTGCCGGGTTTGTTCTGCCGCCAGGCCGCGCACGTCATTTGCCGTGCCGATGACAAAGACATCAGATTGTTCCTGCATCCAGTTCAGCAAGTACGCAATCGTGCGCGCCGTTTCGCCGCCGTCCGTTTTCGCGGACGATTCCAAACCGCCGACGGCTTTCTCAAATTCGCTGATGCCGAGAATGCCTTTAAGCGTCGTCGCAATCGAGAGCGCACGTTTGATCGTGATCGCCGACGAACCAATCACGCCGCCGCCTTCGCCCATCACACTGCCGAAATCGAGATCAAGCAGCGATTTTCCCAGCACCGACGACGCAATCTTTTTCGTCAGGTCTTTGCCACAACCGGGCAGTCCCACCATCAACAAACCTTTCATCGGCTCGACGCCATACGCCTTCGCAGCCGGTGTGAAAGTCGCTGCTGCTTCCATGAGAATGTGCCGCAGATTGTGATAGCCACCGAGATGATCGGCAGGTTCAGCGTGCGTATATGTCAATGCGCCTGTCCCTTTGATGACGGATTTCTTTTCATCCAGAATGACGGGCAGGGCATCGGGCGTGAGGCCACTGCCGCTGATGATCGCTTTCGCCAGCACGTTTTCAATGTCGGATTCGGCAAGTCCGAGCAACGCCTGCACGAGTTGCTCCTGCAATCGTTCATCTACGTCCACGCGGACATCGCCATCGCGCAGGCTTTGCATTTGCCGCGTCAGCATCGCGCTGACTTCGCCTTCATCGGGCAAGGGTAGTTCCATCGTCTTGATTTCTTTTTCCAGCGGCGCGAGGTCTGGAAAGCTGCGCTCGACGAAGAGCACATTAATATGCCGCCCTTTGATCTCCCACGCCAGTTCGCGCAAGCGGCGGACGAGTTGCGGGTCTTCCTGCCCATACGGTGCAAGATAGGGACTGTAATCACAGAGCACGAACAATCCTTTCTTTTGTTGCCCGATATATTCCAAAACACTGGTCGCATCGTGCGTATCTGGCAGACTCACTTCTTTGCCGCCTTTGAGTTCGCTGCCCGCGATTTGGCGCAAGCCTATCGTGCGGCTCCATACAAACAATCCTTTGTCTTTTTCCCGATGACATTTGAGTTGTGCCACAGCTTGGATGATGCGATGGAAACGCGCTTCTTCGGCGGTGTTGATGGCAATGAGTGGATAGCGGGCGCGGATTAAGACATCGAGTTCGGTGACGATCTTTTCCAATGGCATGGTGTCCTTTCAAGTTGAAACCAAGGAGAGCACGGAGAGCACAGAGAAGAATCAGACAGGATTGACAGGATGGACAAGATTTAGAATCCATCTCTTTACTCATCCTGTTCATCTTGTAAATCTTGTCAAAAAACTCCGTGTCCTCCGTGATCTCCGTGGTTCATTCCTACAATTCCAACGCTGCCAACCGATTCGGCTGGCTGACTGCATTCGCATCGCGGTAGCAGAGTTGAATGATGTCATCCAGCACGGCTTTGACGGTCGCATTGCTGGTGCGGCGTTTGGATTGTCTGGTGGGTTTGGCGGCGAGTTGTTCCAACTGGCCCAGCAATTGATCCAACTCCGTATCCGATTGAAAGTTCATGAGGCGAAACCATCGGGCGAGTTGACGCGCTTTCTTCGCCGTTGCGCCGGGCAGGAAATCGTGTTTCTGCAAGGCTTCGTGCATCGCCTGCGCGGATTCATAAATCTGCGCACGCAATTGCGCCGCGCCTTCCTGCAACGGGCTGAGCGTTTCCTGTAACTTTTCGCGCGCCGCGTCCAGCTTCATTTGGCGCAAGCGCTCTTTCACCTCCGCTTCGCGTTGGCGTTCTTCGGCTTCAGCGGCGAGTTGCAGGCGCGTGCGTTCCTGCTCGGCCCAGATGTGTTGTTGTGCGGTTTGCTCAACGACCCGCAGATGCAAACGGGTGGTGCGCGTTTCGGCTTCGGCTTGTTCCAGGTGGCGGCGTTCTTCCGCAGCCAATCGTTGCTCGCGCAACATCTCGCTGCCGAGCAGGATCACACCCACCTGATAGCGCAATTGCAATTTGCGCTGTAATTCCTCGCGCGTCGGAAACGCGGAGAGGACTTTGCGCACGACCCGCTCGACAAAATCTTCTGGCACGACTGCGCCAGTGGCGACCAATCGTTGCTCGGAGTCCATGGCGACGCGACGAAATGTCGCCAACACTTCCAGGCAAATCTCCTCGTAATCATCTAGCACGTTTTGGCGTGCTGCGTTCATACTCTCCGTCGCTTGCTGAAAGGCAGCTTCAAATTCCGAAAACGCGCGCCACGGAACCCAGCGATAGGCAGGCGTTTCAAAGAGCGTTTCAGTCAAACGGAATTGATAGCTGTATTTGTGCAAAGCCGTGTGCGCGCGCGACACAGGTGTCAGCAGCGGACGGCGGTAGCGATTCGGCAGCAGTCCGCAGCGTGGCGGTGTGAAATTGACGTCCGTATTCGTGGGCAGTTGGACACCAAGCGCCTGCCAATCCAGACGACGATCCAGCAGGCCAAAGCCAGTGGCATCTACATTGATGAACACGCCTTCGTCTTCCAGCGCGGACAGGTCAAAAGGCAATCGCTCGATTTCCTGGGCATTGCGTTGTGTGAGTGTGGCAGCACGTTCCGCACGCGACTCACGTTGTAACACGGCCACGCCATTGGATGGGTTGTAACCGTTTTGTCCTGATGGAAACGGGATCACATTTGCATTCATAGGAATCACCTCCTGAGGGAAAAGTTAGAGCAAGGTTCAGCGCGTCAAGCTCAGACGGTCTGAACACAATTTGTGAACCGCTTCTCTTCTGTTGTTTACCAGAGACTCATCTGGGACGTGGAAGTCGCGCGCGCGGATTTGCGTGTGGGCGTTGCTTTGGCTTGCTGACGCAACTCTTCTAACGTAACGCGCGCTGGTTCCATGGGCGGCGAAGGCATGGGCAAGTCGGGTGGCGGAAGGTCTGCCACAGCGGCATCCGGGGTGACGAAGGAAGGTGCAACAGCGGCGGAGTGGTTCACGCTCGCTGCCATTTGCCGCACTGGTGCTGGCGCACAAACGCGCAGTGCCTCTGCATCAAGTGGAGTATAAGTTGGTGCGTCGCCCACCTCAGAGCCATCGGCAGCGAGTGCCTGATTGACAACTTGAAGCTGTTGTTGCAGTGCTTCGTAATTCGGCGCATATTCCCAGCCTTTGCTGAGTTCTGTCGTTAACAGTTCCTGCTTATGACGCAATTCACTTTGCGCTTGCAAAGCACGGCTGAGGTGCGTGTTTAAGCTGCGCAACTGGGATTCAATGGACTGCATCGTGCCGGTGGCAGAATCACTGAATTTGAATTCATAAAGTAGCTTGCCCTCCGGCACGGTAAACCATCCCACCACGGGTGTGAAAAATGCTTCCTCGCGGTCACGTTGTTTTTGTGCCAACAGTTGAAAGCCGCGATACAAGCCCAGCATTTGTGGAGCAGCATTCGTTTGCGCACCCACTTGTCGTCGCAATCGTTCGAGATGTTCTCCCGCTGGTGCGCGTTCGGTGAACGTGCGTTCGTCCGTCGTCTCCAATGAACGGCGGAGGCTGATCGTGAAGGAATCGCCTGGCTCAGCACGTTGATCGCGCACCCTGATCGCTTGTTGATGCGCCGCTACACGCTCATCCGCTTCAAACACGCGCCTCGGCATCGCTTCGGCTTCCCATCTCAAATGATGACGACTCTTGCGCCAGACGCTGTAGAGACGGGAGAGGCGGGCGAGTTCGACTTCAATGGAAACCCGCTCCAGAATACGTGGATTGCCGCTCGCAATCGCCTTGACCTGCGCGGCAGTCATGACCAGATCGTCCACGTCTTCTGCCGTGCGCGCGGTCACTTCGCCCGTCATAATCTGCGCGATAAAACGGGCTTTGTTTTCCAGCGTCTGCCACATATACCCGTCAAACGAATTCTCGGTGACATAATTGAAAATGCGCACTTCACCATAGCGATTGCCTTGCCGCAAGATACGCCCCTCGCGCTGCTCGACATCCGCCGGACGCCACGGCGCATCCAGGTGATGCAGGGCAAACAATCGCTCCTGCATATTCACACCCGTCCCGGCTTTTTCGGTGCTGGCAAGCATGATGCGAATCCTTCCGGCATTCGCATCCGCAAACGCCAGCGTCTTTTTCGCAGGCGTATCAAAGTCGTGAATGAACGCAATCTCATTGGCAGGAATCCCACGCTTGATGAGTTCGCGTTTGATCTCGCCGTAAATGCCGAGCCGATCCAGTCGTTCAGATGCGGTTTCAGCAATGCCTTCGTCTTGAGCCGCGATTTGTGGTTCAGTCAGCATGGAAAGACTCCTTCACTCCGCACAACTCGTTCTCTTGCGTCCGAGCGACGCAGATCGCTCATAAATTTCGTCGAGTTCGACACTGATGATTTCGCCTTTGGCGTTGACGGCGTGGGCTTCGCCGACCAGATAGCGCATCTTCTCAAAGCCGACCTCCATCACAATCGCCACGTAATCCTCCACGAGATGGGTGGCAAGTGCGCTGAGAAAATCCGTGTCCTCCCAATCCTGTGTGGCTTCGTGATAGCACGACGTTGGAATACCGCTTTCATTACCCTGATCCAGAATGCCATACAAGGTTTGGTCAGCGTCGGTTTGCGTAATCATCTCCAACTGAAACTCATCACAGAACTGCCGGAATTGCGCGACGTCTTTGACCGCAAAATAGTTAGATCGGAAATACGCTGTATAGTTAGCCATGATTGGGATTCCTTTCTGACGAATCGCTGCGTCCTTTGGGCGTGGAAATGTCCAGAAACACCAGTTGTACGCCGCGTGTTTCTTTGGTTTCGTGATAAAGACGTTCGATCTGCTCCACGAGTGCCATCACTTTAGATTGTGACGGACGCGAGGCGGAAGGATTTATCAAGCGAATATCGAGCGCAGCTTTGCGTCCGTCGCTCGTGACTTTCAGCATATTGTCCACGTGCGGTGCGACGCGACGGTTTTTGATGGCTTCCACGCGACGCGCTAAATTGTGGACATACGCCTTCAGGTCTTCACTCGCCGGAACACTGATGATTTCGGGTTTGCCACCTGCCAGTTTCGGACGTGGCAGGTTCAATTCCGCCGCCGATTTCACTTCGAGGACTTGTTGCCACAGCGCGGACAGTTCCGGGATGTTCGTGAATTTATTGAAGCGTGTATTCATCCGAAAGCCCGAACCATCGGGTGTCATTTCCAGCGATTGCGTCGTTTCGGCGAACTGCTGCACCCAGGCATCAAAATGATCCAGCCCCAATTCCTGCAAGGTTTCCAGTTGGAGATATTTCTGGCAGATATACACTTCGGCAATGGTGTTGCTAACCGGAGTAGCGGTGGCGCAAACCACCCGTCCACCGTGTTCCAGCACGGCGCGCACTTTCATAAAACAATCAAAAGCACGCTGTGAATCGGTGTTAGGCAGTCCCGCAACGCGCGTCATTTTGGTCGGGCAATAGAGATTTTTGTAGTGATGAAACTCATCCAGAAAGAGCGCATCAATGCCGAGTTCTTCCCAGGTGATCGTGTCGCGGTCAAGCCGACGAATCTGTTGCTCGGTGGAATCCAGGCGCGCTTGCAGTTTCTTGAGTGCGCGCTGGATTTCTTTGATGCTCCGTTTGCTGGTTCGACTGGTAGCCTCGAATTCTTCCAGATAGCCATTGAGTGTCTCCATCTCGCGTTGGATGTAGCCTCGCACGGTGTTCGGCGCAAGCGGCAACATCTTAAAGGCAGTTTGCGGAATGAGGATGACGTCGTAATCCGAAGTGGCAATGCGGCTGAGCAATTCACCGCGCTGGGCAGAGGTGAGATGTTCTTTGCCGGGCGCGAGCAGGCGAATGTTCGGATATAAGCGCAACGCTTCGGCGGCCCACTGCGCAGGCAAATGGTTCGGCACAACGATCAGGGCTTTGTGACACAGACCGAGCCGTTTTAATTCCATTGCGGCGGCGAGCATGACAAAGGTTTTACCTGCGCCCACACAATGCGCGAGCAGGGTGGCTTTGGATTGCAGAATGCGCCAGATGGAATTCTTTTGATGCGCGTACAACTGAATCGCCGTGGACATGCCGGGCAGGCTTAGATGACCGCCATCGTACTCTCGTTTGCGGAACGCATTAAATCGCTCGTTGTAGATTTGCATGAGTACCTCAGCGCGCTCATCATCCTGCCAAATCCATTCCGCAAACTTTTGTTTGATCTCCAACTGTTTGGCCTGCGCCGCAATGGTTTCGTTGTCATTGACGATGCGACGTGGGCTGCCGTCCGGGCCAACGCTTTCATCGGTGATCGTCGTCGTGCGCAGATTGAGAATGTCCTCGATCAACGCGAAGGCATTCGCGCGTGACGTTCCCCACGTTTGATTGGCTTCCAGCGAACTGCGTGCCCATGCGCTCCCATTCTCCACTTTCCACGTGGCGAGCGTCGGCAGGTAACGCACATTGCCGCCAAACGAAGGCACGAGAGAGGTGACGAATTCATTGACAATTTGCTCCGGCACCCAGCTTGCACCGAGACGCACGATGATCTCATCTTGGCCTAAGTTCGCAGGTTGAACAGCTTGCAGGGCGGTCACATTTTTGGCAAACGCAGGATTGCACTCGGCGGCACGTTTGGCTTCGCGTAATTTCTGTCGGACATCGCCGGACAAATATTCTTCTGCCGTTTCGTAGACACCTACGGGTGTTTCATAAATCAGACCATCCAATGCTGTAATAATTTCTGCCTGCGTGACCTGGCACTGGTGCGCAATATACGACAAATCCACGCGCCCCAGTTCGTTCAAGCAAATCAATAAAGCTTCTTTGGGTGTGCATTGGGATTGTGTTTGTCTCGCCGGGCGAATTGTGCGCTGATAAAACAGCGGCGCGCGATTGTAGAGTCTCTTGCCGACTGGAATTTCCAACGCTTTGAGAAATGGGAGGGCGGGACTGTGTGGGTTTAAGTTTTTGAGATTTTTATGCAGGTAGCCAAACTGTGCTTTGAAGCGCGTATAGCGTTCGGTCAACTCCTGTTGTTGGGCTTGTAGTTCTTCGTCCTCTGCATCGCGCAGTTGCAGCGCAATCACGTCTTTGGCTGCTGTGTAAATGGCGCGCAATGCAGTCACACAATTTCGCTCGCGCTCGGACAACGTTTCCAGTTCGGATGCGCTGAGAAGTTCATCCGATGAAGTGGTGAGCGTAATCGGTGACGTGGCTTCCAAGCTCGTGACGGCCTGATACCCATTGGCAGAAAGTTGCGTACACAAACACCCTGCCAGACTTCCTGCCAGATCACGACCGTCGTCCTGCAAGAGAAACTCATTCGCCTGATACATCCCGCGCCCGAACGTTGGTGTGCCGAGCAGATACGCAGGATGCTGAACGTAGTAGTCATTCAGCTTGAGTTCGATTTCCTCGCCTTCCTGATTGCATAAAGCAAAGTTGCGGGTTTCAAGCCACGCCGCATCAGTTTCGCGCAGTGGCTGTCTGCGCTTTTGCAAAATCAACACATCGGTCACAACTTCAGTTCCGGCATTCGCGCGAAAGGCATTGCGTGGCAAGCGTGCGGCGGCGAGCAATTCGGCATGCGTCGCCAGATATTGCCGCACTTTCGGCGCTTGTTTGTCGAGCGTATAGCGCGAGGTAATGAACGCGATGAGGCCGCCGGGCCGCAAAAGTCGCAGCGACTTCACAAAGAAGTAATCGTGAATCGCGGCTTTCAAATACTTCTCGCGCACACTGGCATCCGCCACAGCGTAATTGCCAAACGGCACGTTGGAGAGAATCAGGTCGAAATAATTTTCCGGCAGCGGTGCGGCTTCAAAGGGCTGGATGAAGACTTTGGTGTTGGGATACAAACGTTCAAGGACATGCCCACTCAGCGCATCTATTTCGACCGCGACACATTCTGTCTTGGCTCTCCATTGTGCAGGCATTGCACCAAGCCAATGTCCGATCCCGGCGGATGGTTCCAGCACGCGCAGCTTTTGTTGTAAAGAACCAAACGCAACAGATTGATGTTCACCCAACTCCAACAATCGGCTCTGACCATCCTGCCCAAGACCGAAATGTTCCAGTGCTGCATAGATCGCCCGAATGATGGGCAGGCTCGTGTAATGGGCATTGAGTGAACTGGCCAATAAGCTGCTGGTTTCGTCAGTGGTGAGTAATCCCGCCAATTCCGCGTGCGGCTTGGCCCAGGTGTAAGTTCCATTCGGAAAGGCATGGTGCAGTACCTCGGTATCGCCCCAGCCGGAATAACGCGCCAGAATATTTTGTTCCTCTGTCGAGAGCGCATCCCCAGGTGCATCTGTTTCCAATCGCTTGAGCAATTGCAACGCGGCGAGATTGTGTCGGAAGCGGGCGGCGGCCCCGCCCAGTTCCAATCCCTCATCGCCCGTAAAACGAAAATCCACTTTGGTATCACTGGTCATCGCAGAAATCTCCTTCCGGTCAGGGCGAGTCATTGCTCGACCTCGCTTGTGCCTTGCTGTCAGCCTGGATTTCTGCGGGAGTGGGATTTATGCCGACGCACCGGGATCGGTGGGCGCAGGTGGTGGTTCTGAACTGTCATCAGATGGGGCGAGGTTAAGTTTGCGGAGGATTTGATGGACGGTGCGGTAATCAATGCCCAGCACGCGGGCGACTTGCGATGCTTGCCCCCAGCGCAACCACGCTTCCATCACATAGCGTTCGCGCAGTTCCTGTGCTGTCGGCCAAGCAGCGCTGGGCTGACGGTGCAACAGGCCAAAGAGCAATTCGTTCGTGACCTGATGCGCCGTTATTTCCTGTGGCATCAAATACCGTTCGACATCTTCGGCATAGATATACTTTCCGGCATACGCCACCAGTTTATGCACAACGCTCTCTAGCTCGCGTACATTGCCGGGCCAATAATGGCGACACAGCAACTGGATCGCTTCAGGCGTGAAGATCGTGCCTTGGCCCATGCGCTCGGTGAAGTGTGCAACCAGCAATGGAATATCTTCCGCCCGTTCGCGCAACGGCGGAATCGCAATCACTTGTCCCAAGCGATAATACAAATCCTCGCGAAATAGCTTCTCTTTGACGGCGAGACTTAAATTGCGATTAGAAGCTGCGATGATGCGTGCTGTGACTTGAATTTCGTGATTAGAACCGACGCGCCGTATCGTGCTTTCCTGCAATACCCGCAAGAGCTTGGCCTGCATCGCGGGCGTCGCTTCCGTGATTTCATCCAGAAAGATTGTGCCGTTCGCCGCTTCTTCCCATAACCCTTTCCTGGTCGCATGTGCGCCCGTGAAAGCACCCTTCTCGTGACCGAAGAGTTCGGATTCCAACAAGCTCTCGACCATCGCCGCACAGTTGATGGCACGGAATGCGCCGGGTCGTCGGCTCAATTGATGAATTTGCCATGCGACCACTTCTTTGCCGGTGCCGGTTTCTCCGTTCAGAAAAACGGGCAGGTCAGGTACTTGCGCCACTTTCACCAGTTGGCGCGATAATTCGAGCATTGGGCGCGAACCACCGATCAGCGTTTTGGTTTTACTCTCTCCTGTAATGGATGGCACCCGCGAAATTTCTGTTAACGGTATTGCTGAGGCGAATTGGCGTCGTACCTGCGCGGCAATCGCCTGAATCTCGGAAGGCAGCAACGGCCAGCCGCGATAATCCGCCGCGCCCTGTTGCAGGCATTGCATCGCGTCGGCACTGGCAGGCTGCGCGGCAAACACGACGAGGGCAGCGGTTCCTTGTGCAATTTCGCCCTGACATTGTGTCAGTAAGGCGAGCGATGTCTCGCAGCCGGAGTTTTCTATTACCACGATTAATACTTTATGTGGCAAGTTCATTGGCGGAACAGGCGCTGGCGTCAAATCACGGAGCGTGACGGCCCAGCCCGTTTGCTGCAAGATTTGCTGCATTTGCTCGCCTTGAGCTGTCTCCGTCCCGAAAATCAGGGCCTGTGGTTCTGTACTGTTGACCATATTGGGCGTATTTATCCTTGCGTATCTGGTTGATCTGCGTGCGCGGATCGTCAAGCAGTTCTTTTCAGGGAAAGCGGTCATTTTGATGGACGATAGTGTGGCGCAGGAATTCCAGGGGCAGCAAAATTTTCTTGCAGCGACAAAATTTTTCATAGGTCGTGGAATTTCGAGATAAACCTGTCGTCTATGAGAAGCGTCACTGGAGAACAACTGGATCGTCAATCGGATTTACAAGCACAGGAGTGCCGGGAAAGGGTTGCTCTAAATGTGCAAGATAGGGGGTCTTGCCACCAACCGTATGAAAAGCAATGCGTACCAGAAAATTTGTGTGACCGCTTTCTTGGCGTTGTGGTGCAGTGTCCTGGGCTACGCACAGGCGTCTTCACAGTCAGAAGAGATTGCGCCGAATGCCAACCTGGAAGTCCTGGGGATTCCGCGCGTCCCTGCTTCTCTGGCACAGGGAGTAAAACGCTATAGCGGAGCGTATGGGTTACCGCTGGCGGGCTGGGATCACGAAAAACGCATGCCTTTGCTGAAAGGAATGTCGAGCGTCGCGTGGGTCTCGCGGATTGTCTCTCCGGGGGCTGCACCGCAGACGTGGTTGTACTTGCGTGAAAGTGGTATTTACGACTTCTATTGGCAGCCGCAGGGCAAATATCTGATCTACAACCGCGATGTGAATGGCAATGAGGCGTTTCAAATGTACAACTATGATCTTCAGAAACGCACCAGCACGTTGCTGACCGATGGTAAGTCGCGTAGCACCGAACCGATCTGGTCACGGGCTGGAACCCAGATCGTTTATAGCTCCTCTCCACCGAGTAATAATGGCGTAAATCTGAACATCGTCAATCCCCTTGATCCCACCAGCAATCGTGTCCTCATCACTTCTACTGGCAACTATTTGAAGGCATATGACTGGTCGCCGGATGATAAGTTCGTCGTCTACTGCGAGTTTGTGGCCAATACGCATAGCAGACTCTGGCTGGTCGAAATGGCGACAGGCAAGACGCAATTGCTCACGCCACAGAATGAAGTCGCGTATTACGGCGAACCGCAATTCAGCGCGGATGGCAAAGGTCTTTACGTCATCACGGATCGAGAATCAGATGTGCGGCGATTGGCTTATCTTGATCTGGCGACGAAGCAGTTTCGGTATTTGACCAACGACGAGAAATGGAACGTGGAGGAATTTCGCCTCAGCCCTGATGGTAAGGCACTGGCGTTGGTAATGAATGAAGCTGGGCTTTCCCGCTTGTCTGTTCTCAACCTTGAGAATAAGCAAAAGAACGCCATGACAGGATTGCCAGACGGGGTCATCTCTGATCTGCACTGGCACCAGAATTCGGTTGATCTTGCGTTTAATTTCAAATCATCAAACACCCCGAATGATGTTTATTCCGTGGAGGTGAAGGACGGCAAGGTGACGCATTGGGCGCACAGCAGCGGAGTCCCAACGGAAAAAATCGCTGTGCCTGAAGCCCTGCAATGGAAAAGTTTTGATGGGAAACTCATCACAGGATTTCTAGCGCGTCCGCCCGCCACATTTCGCGGCAAGCGCCCGGTCATCATTGACCTCCACGGTGGCCCGACCGAGCAATATCGTCCTGCGTATGCGTACGAAGACAATTTCTTCATCAACGAATTAGGCATCGCAAAAATTTATCCCAATGTGCGCGGTTCCTCTGGTTTCGGCAAAACGTTTCAAGCACTGGATGATGGGCGGAAACGCGAAGATGCTGTCAAAGATGTCGGTGCCTTGCTGGATTGGATTAAAGCCCAGCCCGATCTGGATGCCGACCGCGTGCTGGTGCAGGGCGCAAGTTACGGTGGCTATCTGGCCCTGTGTGTGGCCACGCAATACAGCCAACGTCTGCGCGGGGTGATTTCGGATTCTGGGATGACGAATTTAGCGACGTTTCTGGCCCGCACCGAAGGTTGGCGGCGTGACCTCCGACGAGTCGAATTCGGCGACGAACGCGACACCGAAATGAAAGCCTGGCTGGAACGCATCGCGCCCCTGCATAACACGCAAAACATCAAATGCCCGGTTTTTATTATTCAGGGCAAAAATGATCCGCGTGTGCCGGTCAGTGAAGCCGAGGCCCTCGTCCAGGCGCTCAAGCAAAAGAAAATGCCAGTTTGGTATCTGCTTGGAAAAAACGAAGGACACGGTTTTGCCGATACGGCCAACCGCGACTTTCAACTCTACGCCTCAATCCTCTTTGTGCAGGAGTATCTGCTGCGGTAGGTACTCAATCATTAACCCGCGCTGCTCTCGAAATGAGCAGACCTCAACCGGAGAAGTAAGATGAAAAAATCCAAACTCACCTTTTCAGCTTTTGTGCTGGCGTTGATGCTGGCCTTCACAAGCATCGCCACCACCAATACCTACGCGGATACTGGTGATCCGCAAGGCGTCATAGAAACTAAAAAGGCCCCGCCTCCCCCACCACCGCCTCCGCCATCCCCGTCTGATACTTTTGCCGCCATCTGGGATTGGTTCGTCAGGACACTAACATAAAGAACTCCTGAGCCAGAATTCACTGGATAGTTATGAGTGTGAGATCGCAAGCGCAGTTTCATCAATTAGTAGCCGGGGGGATGTTTTATCTCTCCCGGCTTTCTTGGTTGCTGATCGTGATTGGGTTGAGTCACACAACGCCCGCTCAGACCATTTCGTCATCACATATACCACAGGACTTTCTGGCAACGCTGATGCGACAATCATCCACGACGGAGATCGCCGTGTTGCTGGATAGCAACCCCACTTTGGTGACGCCCCTGCTTTGGCAAACGGTGTCGGATAAAGCGACCGGGAGTTATTACGAGCAAAGCCCTGACCACGCCATCGCGCTGCACCAGACCGCGTTGCTGGTGGCGGAGCGACTCTCTAACAAAAGATACCTTGCCCAGACCTATTACAATCTCGGCCAAACCTATTCCGGTACTGGAAAGATGAAAGAGGCGATTGCCGCCTATCTCGCCAGCAAAGATGCTTTTGATATGGCGGGCTTCCCGCGCGACGGCATCTATTTGCTCAGCGATCTCGGCGCATTGTACTTCAACCTGGAGCAGTATGCGCAAGCTCGACAATGTGCCGAACAGTCCCTCACGTTAGCCAAAGCCCTACAGCACAGCAATGCTCCAGCAGCTCTATGGCCGGATGACTATGGCATTGCCGGTGCCTCTTCGTTACTGGGCGCTTTGGAGTGGCGTGCTGGCAAGCATGAACAGGCCATCGCATATCTGAAAGATGCTACCGCTATCTATCTGCGATTGACGCAGGCTGGTCTGAAACTGGGCTATCAAATTGCCGACTCGTTGGCGGAAACTGGACGTGTGTATAGGGACATGGGCGAAAACGCCACCGCGTTGACCTTTCTCCAGCAGGCATTGCTACTCGCCCACAAACTCCCGCAGCCAGACCTCGCCAACGGCATCCGCAACAGTATCGGCGGGTTGTATCTGGAACAGGACGACTACGATCAGGCCGAGCCATACTTTCAGCAGGCGTTGCAGGGCTATCAACGCAGTGGCAATCAAACCGAAGCTGCCGGTGTCATCTTGAATCTGGGCGTGACGGCGCAGCGACGCAACATTTTTTCGTCCGCGCTGGATTTCTTTCAGCAGGCGATACAGCAGGCGACTCAACTTGGCAACCAGGAGGTCAGGGTTGCGGCAGGCGAAGGTCTGGGCGTGATCTATCGAGAAAAAGGCGATTATTCCGCTGCCTGGCAGGTATTGGAGCAAAGCCTTTCCTTAGCCAAAGCGTCACAAAACAAAATGCGTGAGGCCGAACTCTTGTGGCGGATGGCTGAGGTGCATCTCGCGCAAAACGCCTTCACGCAGGCTGCCGAACTCGCGACACAAGCGCGTCAGATTGCGCAGCAACAGCGTTTGCCGAAACTTTCGTATCTCACGGCAGTCACTTTGGGGGAAGCGTATCTGCGACTGAAAAAAATCCCGCAGGCGTTGGAAATTCTGAATGAAGCTGCCCAGCAATTGGAGGCTCTGCGTACGCGCGTCGCCGGAGCGGTACAGGAACGGCAATTGTTCTTTACAAACAAAGTGGCCGCTTATCACTTGCAGATCGAACTGCTGCTGCAACAGGGGAAGATTTTGGAGGCGCTCCAGGCCGCAGAACGGGCGAAAGCGCGCGTGTTGTTTGATGCGTTGCAGCGCGGGAGCGAGCCAGTAGATGAGCAATTTCTGGCTGGCTGTAAACCGCCGACGTTGCATCCAACTGAGCTTGGGCGACTTGTCAGTCCGAAATCCGCTTTGTTGATTTACACCGTGACGCCGGAACAAACCTTCCTCTTCGTGTTAAAAAACGCCGCCACTGTGCCGGAAATCCACACTTTTGTCATTCCCATCACCGCACAGGAACTACGCAACCGTGCGCACCTCTTTCACCAACAAATCGCTGAGCGACGCCCTGCCTTCGCTATCGAAGCGCGTGCCTTGTATCGCTTGCTGCTTCAGCCTGTGGCAGCAGTGTTGCAGGGCGTGGAGGGGCTTTGCATCATCCCGGATGATGGCTTGTGGGAAGTGCCGTTTCAGGCGTTGCAGACCAGCACCGGGCGCTATGTGGTAGAGGATTATGCGGTTCGTTACGCGCCGTCGCTGAGTGTGTTGACATCGCTGGCAAACCAGCCTCAATCGCAGTCGCCAAAATCGTTACTGGCGTTTGGCAACCCTGCAACCCGCAACTACTCAAGCCCGCCTTTTGCCCCCTTACCGGAAGCGGAAAAGGAAGTTGTCGCCATTGGAAAGCTGTTTGGCTCCGCACACATCTTTACCAGTGAGGCTGCTACGGAAGGCCGCTTCAAGGCATTAGCTGCACGTCATGGTATTTTGCATCTGGCGACACACGGCGTACTGAATAATCGCCAACCGCTGGATTCCTATTTGGCACTGTCGAATTCTAACGAGAATGAAGATGGCAGACTAACGGCGCGCGAAATTATGCAAACTCGGCTCAAGGCAAACCTGGCGGTGTTGTCCGCGTGCGAAACCGCACAGGGAAATATTCGCGCAGGCGAAGGCGTCGTCGGACTCTCGTGGGCGTTCTTTCTGGCGGGCTGTCGCACCTTAGTGGTGAGTCAGTGGCAAGTGAATTCTGCCAGCACTGCCGATCTGATGGTCAGCTTTTTTGCTCAGCGGCAACGCCAAGGCCAAAATGCACAAGCCCTGCGAGAAGCAGCCTTGAAGCTTATGCAACAGCCACGTTATCAGCACCCCTATTACTGGGCCAGCTTTGTTACGATGGGCGCACCGTAAGGAATGTCTGGGAAAGTCCAGAAAAGTCTGGAAAAGTCTAGGAAAGCAGGGCTTCACAAGACTTTTCCAGACTTCTTCAGACATCCTTACCGCCAGCCTTGCACGGTTTGCAAAAGCTTGCGCGCCACCAGAGAGGTCGGGTTCTTCTTTGCCAATGATTTCATCTCTTGCTTGGCTTCGGGCAGCATTCCTTCACGCGCATAAAACATTCCCAGTGCAAGATGCGAATTGGTTTGGGCTTTCAGGCGGTTAAGCTCTCGTGCTTTGGCTGTATCTAACACTTTGAAACGGCCTGTCGGAAGCATTGCTGAGGTCGTTGACCCCTCATGGATAGCACGCACTGACCAGGCATACAGCACGCCGCGTGGGAGCGATTGTGGCGGTTGCCAACGGTTAGTAGAAGCGGCGAGTATCCCGCTGTGAGCAATTTCATTGCCTCGCCCATCGGCGATTTGCACTTCGTAGCCAGTGGCTTTTTCCACGCCTTGCCACTGCAGAACCGGGCGGGTTGCCAATACAGTGATGCCAATGGGCGCGAGTAACTGTGAGATCGCTTCATTGGAAACTTTCCCACGCACTGTCCCCGCCTCACTGGCCAGATCATTGAGTAGCGATGGTTTGTCGAGTTTTCCTGTGCGCAGTGCAGCGACGATGTCGCCTCGAAATTCCTCTGCCACGGCAGGCAGTCCTTCCACGCTCCCTGCCTGGGTGACAGCAATGATTCCCGCACGATCACGCAACGACGCGATGACGGTTTCTTCCGGCGCTTCTCCTGTTGGATTGGGCAACATCGTAGGAGAAACGCTGGGGCTTGGTTGGCTCGCACTCGTTGTGGGCGAAGGGATCGCTGCCACATTTGGCGAAGGGGCTTTTCTATTGGCTTGATTTAGGATGACTACAATCGTCGCCAGCAAAACCGCCACGAGCAAAGATGCAAAAAGTGGCTTCCATTGCCAGGCTGGCCACATTGATTTCCATGGCGACGCTTGTGTGGGCGTGGGTTTGAGGCCATAGCGGGTGCGCAACTCCGTCTGTAATTCTTTCTCAAACGAACGCCAGTCCTGGACTTCGGCGCGGCAGTGCGGACAGGTTTGCAGATGCGCCTGCGCCATCTCCTCGTCTTCTTGGTCCAGGGTCTTGTTAACGAATGCCTTGATCTGTTCCGTCTCCAGATGTTCGTGTCGCCACTGGAAGGCGGGGGACAGGATGATCGTGCTGGCTTGGTAGGCATTGGTCGCCTGATAGTATCCGTGGCTGTGTTGCCGACAACGGATACATTGGGCGAGGTGCTCTAGCGCGGCAATCATTTCCGCGGACGGCAAAGCACGCGCTTGAAATAGGATGAGTTGGGAATCAGAAAGATGGTCGTTCATGAATATTGTGTTTTCTCTCGAAAGCAATCGCAGCAAAAGTCACTTCGTTGTTATTGACGATAGTTCCGGTGACAAATTCCCCCACTCGTTATTTTTCCTGACGTAACCGTGCGCGCAGTTGTTGCAGGCCACGCCAGCGCCATTTGTTCACGATGGCGCGCGTGGTGCCGAGATACTCGGCGATGCCCGCGTTGTCCAGGGGCAGTTGCCGCAGCAGTTCGATAAACTCGCGTTGGGAAAGTTCAAAATCACTGGCAAGCTGAGTCCCGGTTACAGCTTCGGCCTCCAACAAAATACTGAATAGATCATTGCCATTTTGATCCGTCAGGCTCAGACAAACCGCCGCCCGTTGCTGTCTAGGCAATTGTCGGATTTCCTCCCATAACAATTGGAGCGTGGCGCGTCCTTCCAGGCGCAGTTCTGCGTTGGTTGCCGGATCAATCGGTTGCCAATCTGTCTCTTCCTGCTCCTGGTCTAACGACTCTAGGGGATGATCCTGTGTCCCCAGCAAGGTCGTCAGCAATTTCGTCATTGCTTCCAGTTCTACTGGCCCGCCTGCCTGCTGAAAGACTTCGGCGACGAGCTTCGTGAATGTTAGTCGTTGCACCTCTTCACCTGAGACAAAAAATGAATCCGGGAAGGTTTGCCATTTCCTAATTTGTTCCATCGCGGTGCTGGATTTGGCTTCGCCTGCCCACACCACAAATCCACAAAGCTGCTCATGGGATGCCCCAGCCCAGATTTTGAAATCCCGATGTCGTGTGCATAGTTCACGCAGTTTGTTTTTGAGCCGGGCGCGGTTGGGCGATTTGGCTCGTAAATAGTCGTGACAGGCGTTGGTGGCAATTGTAATCACCAGATTCCGGTAATTGTGGATCGCGTTCTTATCCGTGTCAGCCAGCCAATCTTGGCTACGTTGGAGTAGTTTCGTCAGAATATCCTGATACAGATTCTCGGCCTCGGGTTGCTGCGAATTTACCCCCAAAGGATTGAGATAGAAGCCGAGCCGTTGCCGTAGCACTTTTCTGATGAGTGGCGGGGCTTCTTGCAAAAGTAGCTCACTCAAAATCTCCTCCCGTTCGGCTTCATTGGCGGTCTTCCAACTTGATTGCAGGCTTGTCTCCATGTGGTATCTCTCTGCACCGCAACGCATAGCCTTCAGAACAAATTGATTGACTATCGCCTTTCTGTTCAGCGTAGTTGCGGATATTCAGTTATGACGAGGCATAAGAAGTATCTAGGTATAGGTATATGTATTTCTTAGGGATAGCTTGGGTGAGCGAATGATAACATAAAATATCTGCGAGCCGGGTCAGTTTATTTTGGCATACCCAGAAGCCTGGAATCGGTTGGTAATCTTATTTTTTAGGTTTTGCTTGCTTGTAGTGCTCTCATTACGAATGAGGCCGATTAGCGGCATTTGATCACTGCTTTCAATTGGTTCTGTTACTGTGAGTGAGGTGTTTTGTCTGTTTTCAGGCAGTCGGTGCTTGTTTTCAAACACTGGCGATGTGATGTCCAATGTGAAGGACACTAGAACGATAGCCGTATTTGTTACTTCTGTAACAACGGAAACACTTATGTCTCAAATAGTTGAATTGCTTCAATCGGCTTAGTTCTGACATCCTAGCATCCAAAAACGAAAGAACTTGCAGATGGCTTGGCGATTGCTTCAATAACAAGGTTACTTTTCCTGGCAGGTGATATGTACCCCTGCTATTTTGCGGCACGGATGTGATTCCTGAGATGCAAAGAGTCCATACTAGATTCTGCCTTACCAGTGTTTCCACTTTGCTGGGTACGACGTTGTTGTTACTACAATTGTGCGGAGCTATTTGTGCATTTTCTTCATGCTGGACGAATAGCAGTGAATTATTGACTGTCCAGCAGAAATCAGTTCATTGTCATGGGGAGCGGCGACTACAATCTGATAGGGGGCCGCAAGCGCCAAAGAATCAACCGCACAAATGTGCGGATCACGAAACCGTAGTGATGCTGACTAACAAAGATTCGCTGGCAACTGCCTTAGCTGCTTTTCATGTTACCCCAAGCACGATTGAAGCATTCACTTTTCCCTTCTTTTCTCGGACTCTTGCCAGCAACCATAACCGCTGGGATTCCCACCGTGTGCCACCGCGTGTACTACAACATCCCATCCTCAGAATTTAAGCGTGCCAGCGATCATAAAAACGCTCAGGCAGGTGTGAAGTAAATGCCTGCGTGCGGCTGGTTGTTTATTCACCAGTCAATAAATCATCAAAATGGAGATTTACGGCATGCACTTTTTCGTATCACGCGCGGCAAGAATATCTCGAAAGCCGTTTATTTGGCTCCGCGCACTCTTTGTCCTTCTGGTTTTGTTACAAAACACAGGGCTGCAACAGACGCTGGCGCAGACACCAGTTGCCAGTTCAGTACAACGTTCCTCATTACAAGGTACCAATCCGCCCACGACATTGGCTGATCTGGAACGATTAGCATTAGAGGGCAATCCGACGTTGGCACAAGCAGAAGCAGCGATCCGTGCGGCGGAAGGCCGTCGCGTACAGGCGGGGCTGATGCCCAATCCAATTATCGGTTATGCCGGCGAAGAACTCGCCTTTCGCGCGATTGGCGAGAAGAGCGAGCATCTGGGGTTTATTGAACAAACCTTTCCGCTCGGCGGCAAGTTGAGCAAAAGCCGCGCGATTGTTGCGCTGGAGAAAAACCAGACCGAGCAGGATGCCGCCGCTCAGAAGCAGCGAATTCTTAATGCTGTGCGCGTACTTTTCTATCAGGCGCTTGGTGCGCAGGAACTGGTTGAAGTCCGCACGCAACTGGCGAAACTTGCACGAGATGCCGTCAAAACGACGAGCGAATTATTCAATGTCGGACAGGCAGATCGGCCTGATGCTGCGCAAATCCGCATTGAAGCTGAACGCGCCGAATTGGATTTGATAATGGCGGAAAACGAGCGCGATCAGGTCTGGCAGGAACTGGGAGCTGTCATCGGCAATCCATTCCTCAAACCAACACGGCTGATGGGTGAATTGGACAAAGGATTACCTGTACTGAATCAGGAAGAATTGTTGACAAATCTGCTGAGCAACAGTCCCGAACTCAAACGCGCGAAGGTCGGCGTCGAACGTGCCAAAGCTTCGCTCACGCGCGCCAAAGCCGAAGTTGCTCCTGATCTTTTTGTGCGGGGTGGGCTTGGTTACAACCGCGAATTACTTGAAAAAGAGATTCCAAATGCCAGACGCACCGGGCCGGAAGCCTCGGTCGAAGTGGGCTTGCGCATCCCTCTATGGAATCGTAATCAGGGCGGGATCGCAACGGCGAATGCCGAAATGGATATGGCCGAGCGCGAGGTGCGGCGCGTCGAATTGTTGTTGCGTGCGCGCTTTGCCTCGTCGTATCGGACATACCTGAATGCGTTGCGCGTGGCGACGCAGTATGAAAAGCAAATCGTTCCGCAAGCACAGAGTGCTTATGATTTGTACCGCACAAACTTTCGCGCGATGGCCGCCGCCTATCCGCAGGTACTGATTGCGCAGCGCACGCTCTTTCAAGTGCGCGTCGAGTATGTGCAGGCGCTGGTGAACACCTGGCAGAACGCGGTGCTGCTGCGCGGCTACCTGCTCAATGGCGCGCTGGATGCGCCGGGCGGGATGACGATGGAAGGCGGCAATCCAGCGAATGCGGACGACCGTGAGTAACAAAACATTTTTATCCGAGGAATTATCGTAATGGAAAACATGAACTGGATGCGCAGAAAGTTTTTGCAAGCTTCGAGTTTACTGGGCGCGGGCTTGGTCTTGAACCGCACGGCCTCAGCACAACACGAAGGGCATCAAATGCCAAAACCAGAGGCGAAAACAAAATCCGGCAAGCCACAGCCGCAGAAGCCGACTGCGCCTGAACACGATCACACGAAGATGGTGGCGGAACAGGCGAAGCAAGCAACCGGCCAATACGTGCCGGTGCAAACGCCCGATTTGCCGAAGCTGGAATATACGATGGATAACGGCGTGAAGGTCTTCAACCTGCGCGCTGAAGTGGTGCATTGCGAGATCATGCCGAAAACTCACATGGGGCCGGCGCGCAAGATATGGGCGTGGGGTTACAACGGTAGCGTCCCAGGGCCGATGATCGAAGTCGTCGAGGGCGACCGTGTGCGCGTCATCTTCGAGAACAAATTGCCCGAAGCCACCACTGTACATTGGCACGGGTTGGAAATTCCGATTGAGATGGACGGCACGCCCTACATCAGCCAGCCGATGGTCGAGCCAGGCGGTGTGTTCATCTACGAATTCACTGTCAACCAAAACGGCACGTTCTTTTATCACTCGCACGGCGCGATGCAGGAGATGCTGGGGATGATCGGCATGTTCGTCATTCATCCCAAAACGCCGCACACGCCGCGCGTAGACAAGGATTACGGCATTATCCTGCAAGGCTGGGCGCTGCTGCCGAACAACGATGTCCCCAACACGTTTTCGATGGAGTTCAACTGGTTGACGATGAACGGCAAGTCCGCGCCCGCAACGACGCCGATGATTGTGAAGAAAGGCGAGCGCGTGCGTTTGCGCTTCGTCAATCTCGGTATGGATCATCACCCGATACATCTGCACGGGATGCAGTTTCAGGTGACAGGCACCGAAGGCGGGCGCGTGCCGGAGTCCTGCTGGTTTCCGGGCAACACAGTCATCGTCGGCGTGGCGCAAGCGCGCGATGTCGAATTCGTCGCGCAGTACGAAGGCGACTGGATGCTGCATTGCCACATGCCGCACCACATGATGAACCAGATGGTTTCAATGGTCGGGCCGATGGCGATGTCGCACGGCAGCGGTTCGCCAACGGGCTTGAGCATGGAAAACGGCATGGGCATGTTGGAGAAAGGCCATGCGCTTAGTGAGGACTTCGGCCCCGGCTTCGGACGCGGCATGGCGATGACGACGGCGGAGCAAAGCGCGTCGCACGCGATTGGGCAAAAAGCGGCGGCTCCGCTGCCGCTCCCTGCGCAAGGCGCTTTGTATTCGTGCCCGATGCACCCCGAAGTGAAATCCGACAAAGAAGGCAAATGTCCGAAATGCAATATGACGCTCGTCAAACAGCAGGCACCGGAAATTTATGCCTGTCCGATGCACCCGGAAGTCGTCTCGAATAAAGCCGGTTCGTGTCCGAAGTGCAATATGGCGCTGGTCAAAAAACAGCGCACGGCTGTCGCCCTGACCAAAGAGGAAAAGCTGAAAGTACCGGGTTATCCGCAAGACGATATGATGATGATGATCGTAGATGACGATGTGGTGAAGCCCGAAACTTGGGGACTCGCGCCAGGCTGGACGGCTTCGATGATGGGCATGATGAATCTGGTGCGGGTGATGCCCGAAAACAAGTACAACCAGATTATGGCGATGGTGAAAAGCGGGCAGAAAGCTCCGGCGGCGGATCATTCGCAGCATCAGCATCAGACGGAAATTCCCGCCGATGCGATCAAAGTCACTGTGAGCAAGGAGGGGTACACACCAGCCAAATTGACCGTCAAAGCCGGGCAGCCGGTCAAGCTCGCCTTCACCCGCACGGATGAAGAAAATTGCGGCGGTACGGTGGTGTTTTCCAAACTGAAAATCAGCGCCAAGCTGCCGGTCGGACAAACGGTGCTGGTCGAATTGCCCGCGCAGGAAAAAGGCGAACTCAGTTTTGCCTGCGGGATGAACATGCTGAAGGGTACACTCATTGTCGAATAAGTAGACAAAGAACAAACCCGGAGCGGTGCAGTCTGGCCGATTGCGCCGCTTCTTTCCTGGTGATCATTGTGATGACAAAGAAAAACCATCTTCGTATCGCGTTGCTTGTCGTCAGCCTGCTTTTGGGATTGCGCGCGCTGCATTCCGTTTCCGCGCACGACGGTCACAAACAGCGCAACGCGCCTGCCAGCGCCAAGAAACTCAAGAACCCAGTAAAAGCCGAAGAAGAAACGATTGCTGCCGGTCGCGCGCTTTTCAATAAGAACTGCGCTTCGTGTCACGGCGAAGATGGCAAATCAAAGACCGATGTCGCAGCGGCGCTGAAGAAGAAACCAACTGATCTCACCGCCAAAGCGATGAGCGGCATCACCGATGGCGAGATTTATTGGGTTGTCACCAACGGCATCAAAAAGAGCGGGATGCCTGCATACAAACTCAAAGCGAAGGAGCAGGAACGCTGGCAGATGACGCTTTATGTCAAGCATCTGATGGGCGAACACACGGACGACATGCAAGCGCAAGATCATTCCGCCCATCACGCTGGCGTAAACCAGCGCGGCGATAAAGTGATGGGCTTCAGCCACGAGAAGACGGGCCATCACTTCCGGCTAAAACCGGATGGCGGCTGGATCGAAGTTGAAGTGAAAGACCCAAAGGACACAGCGAGCCGTGACCAGATTCGCACGCATCTCAAACACATCGCACAAAAGTTTTCCGCCGGAGATTTCACCGCGCCGATGCTGATTCACGACAAAACGCCGGCGGGCGTGCCAACGATGAAGCAACTAAAGACTGACATTCAATATCAATTTGAAGAAATGCAGCGCGGCGCTCGTGTCCGCATTGTGACAAGCAATGCCAAAGCGATTGCTGCTATTCACGAGTTCCTGCGCTTCCAAATTTCCGATCATCGCACCAGTGATTCAGGTGAGGTGGAAAAGACGAATTGAATTTGGAATTCTGGCAACAATCTTAATGAACCCCTTCAAAGGAGAGGCCCCATGCTAAGAATTACTGCACCCACAAGGGTACGAAATCTGCTGTTTTTCACATTGTTGTTTAGCTCGACGGTGTTTGCCCAGTCAGCTACAGCAACGTTGACGGGTACCATAACAGACGAATCCGGCGCAGTTGTGGCTGGCGCGACAATCACTGTCACAGACCCCGCAAAACAGTTGGAGCGGCAAGTCACCACCAACTCCGACGGCTTTTTTATCCTGCCGCAACTGCCGCCGAGCCAGTACAAACTCAAGGTGCAGCGCAGCGGTTTTGCGACGGCGGAACTGCCCAACGTTTTGCTTAACGTGGGCGACCAAAGTTCGCTCAGGATTCAATTGAAAGTCGCGCAGGTCGGCGAAACCGTCACGATCACGGATGCCAATCTCGTCAGCGAATCGCCTACGGTCGCCACCGTGGTAGATCGCCAGTTCGTCGAAAAC
>JAEUQN010000086.1 GCA_016789725.1 Blastocatellia bacterium
ATAGATTTCATCCGGCGTCGGTGTGAACAGATAATTCACGCCAAGCGGTGCCAGCATTTCGGCATCGCGCTCCAAATTGCGAGGATACCGGCTCAAGTCTTCATTCTTGCCAAATTGCGTGGGATTCACAAAGATCGAAGCAATGACTACCTCGGTTTGCTGCCGTGCCGCTTTGACAAGGCTCAAATGGCCTTCGTGCAGCGCGCCCATTGTCGGAACGAAGCCGATGGACTTTGATTCGCGGTGCAGCTTTTCCGTGAGTGCCTGGAGCGTGTTGGAATCAGTGATGATTTGCATAATCGAATGTAATGTAGGCTGTCGTTCACGCAATCAATCTGCGTAAATCACATACGGGATTTCGTTTTCGTCTACGCCGATATTTCTCTGGATTTGTTCGGCAAGCGCGGCGGGCATTTCATACGACTCTTGTGCTGCGGGGTAGTTCTGATTACGGACATCCTCGGCATATTGCTTGATCGCATTGCTCATTATGGTTTTCGCGTCCACATATTGCCGCACGAATTTCGCCGACTTCCCAAAGTTCAAGCCAAGCATATCGCTCATCACCATAACTTGCCCGTCGGCGTGAAGGCCCGCACCAATCCCAATCGTTGGGATCGAAACCCGTTCGGTGAGTAATTTGCCAAGCGGGGTTGGAATGACTTCCAGGACGAGCGCGAAGACCCCGGCGGTTTCGAGCGACAGTGCGTCGTCCAATAATTTGCGCGCGGCGGAAAGTGATTTGCCCTGTACCTTGTACCCGCCCATTTGCAGCACGGATTGTGGCGTGAGTCCAATGTGGCCCATCACGGGAATACCGTTATCTACAAGTTGCTTGACCAACGCGTAGCGATTGCGTCCGCCTTCGATTTTAACGGCTTCGGCACCGCCTTCTTTGACAAAACGAATCGCAGCGCGCACTGCCTCTTCGTCGTTGAGTTGAAACGTGCCGAACGGCAAATCGGCGACAATCATCGCGCGGTGCGCCCCACGATTGACGGCTTTGGTGGCAATCAACATTTCATCAAACGTCACGGGTAAGGTGTTTTCATAACCTAAGGCCGTGTTCGCCAAACTGTCTCCCACGAGAATGAGATCGCATCCCGCCTCATCGGCCAGTCGCGCGGTTGGATAGTCATAGGCCGTAATCATGACGATTTTTTGCCCGCGCGCTTTCAGGTCTTGTAAATAAGGAACTGTGACTTTCGGTGAAGTAGATTCTGTATGAGAACTCATATCTTTAAATTTCGAGTTTTGGGTTTCGAGTTTCGAGAAAAAGAAAACCACGGGGAACACGGGGCGCACGGGGGACGGATAAAAACCCGACCGCAATAACATCAAGGGCAAATCGCCTGCGCACTCCAGACCGCTCCCCGTGCGCCCCGTGTTCCCCGTGGTTGATTCAGAAATTGCTTGACCTCTATCTCAGGTCTTAAAACTCGAAACTGATTCTTGTACAATCCAACTATGCCTTCTGGACGCACACACGATTTGATTACTTTTGCGATTGCTCCGCCAGTCTTTGCGGGAGCGCAGTATTATGCTGGTGAAACGGGGCTGGCTGCAACTACGACGGTGGCGATGATTTTTGCCGGGTTGATGTTTGGCCCGGATTTGGATTTAGACAGCAAACCATATCGGCGTTGGGGACCGCTGCGATTTATCTGGAAACCATATCAAATGGCACTGTCACACCGCTCGCGGTTATCGCATGGGCTGGTCTTTAGTACGATCTTTCGTATCCTGTATTTCATCGCGGTTACGACCCTTCTAGCAGCTTCATTCTTGTACGTGCGACAGCGATATTTGTACGGCGCACAAACCACGTGGGGCGCGGAATTCGAGCGCGTCAGTCTGGATTTAGGGCAATTTTGGCGTACCACCGATCAACGATATTTTTATGCTGGGTTTGCAGGGCTGTGGATCGGGGCCGCTGCCCACACGCTGGCCGATATTATTTTTACGGTCACCAAAAAAGTTTGGAAAATGGTGTGAACTCGGTTTGTGTCTAATAACATGAGAGAGATGATTTTTATCAGTGTGGTATTCGTCCTCATCGCACAGGCGATTGGATTGCTGGCGTACTACAGCAAACGGAATCAATACTCTAAATCCGCGCAAAATGTCGCCACTATTTTACCGGCCATTGTCTTTACCGTGCTGGCCGCGATGGGGGCTTTGTTTTTTGTGCTTCTGGTTCGATGGGGAAATATTGATTGGGATCAGCACCCGTTACTTTCCTTGCCCCCGCCGTTGATTGGATGGGTTGCGATGTATTTTGTCGGCGGAGTTGTCGGGAATATTTTCCTGAGTATTCTGGTGCAATTGGTCATTTTGCTGGTGTATCCCCCCAAGATTAAACCTCGTCGTCGTCGGGGACGGCGCGACGCTTCCACGGTTACGGACACGGTTGCAGACAATGTCACCGGCAATGTGACGAGGTAGCCTTCGGCAACTTTCTGGACAGTTGAATTCTCCGGCACGGTAGTCTATAGTGCCTCCCATTGTTCATTATCAATTTTTAGGAGTCAGGTCGAACGGAAGTTTTATGACGTGTTGTTATGAATATGACAAACCCTGTTGCTGTTGTCGCTAACAGCCGACGCGCGTCTTTGCTCGACCTTATCGGAAACACACCGCTCCTACAGCTTCAAACGATCAATCCAAATCCGAGCGTGGCAGTTTTCGCAAAGGCCGAGTGGGCAAATCCCGGAGGCTCGGTCAAAGACCGCGCGGCACTCAATATGATCCGAGCTGGTGAACGCAGTGGTGCGCTCACGCCGGACAAAACCATCATTGACGCCACCAGCGGCAACACCGGAATTGCGTATGCGATGATCGGCGCGGCACTGGGCTACAAGGTGAAATTGTGTTTGCCGAAAAATGCGAGCGAAGAACGCAAACGCACCTTGCATGCATTTGGCGCAGAGTTGGTTTACACCGATCCGCTGGCGGGAACCGATGGGGCCATCATTGAAGTTCGCAAGATCGTCGAAGCCAATCCCGACATCTATTTTTATCCCGATCAGTACAGCAATCCTGCCAATTGGCAGGCGCATTACGAAACGACGGCGGTCGAAATTTACAACCAAACCGAAGGGCAACTGACGCATTTCGTGGCGGGGCTTGGGACTACTGGGACATTTGTTGGCACGGCGCGGCGACTACGCGAATTGAATCCCAACATTAAGCTGATTTCGATGCAGCCGGATTCACCGTTTCACGGCCTGGAAGGCATGAAACATTTGGAGACGGCGATCGTGCCGGGCATTTATGACGCGACGATTGCCGACGAAAACCTCGAAGTCAGCACCGAAGAGGCGCACGCGATGGTGAAGGAATTGGCCCGCCGCGAAGGCTGGTTTGTCGGCATTTCTGCGGGCGCGAACATTGTTGCTGCTTTGCGCGTCGCGTCGCAGTTGAAAGAAGGCGTGATCGTTACGATCTTGTGCGATAGTGCGGCAAAATATTTGAGCGATAAATTTTGGGACGAGGAATAGGTGTCAGGTGTTAGGTTTCAGGGAAAAGCCTGACACCTGACACCTGACACCTGACACCTATGAGCATTCAACTCACACAACAACATCTCGACGAAATTCGTCAGCACGGCGAACGAACTTTTCCTGAGGAGTGCGGCGGGCTTTTGCTGGGCGTGCTGGAAGGTGAAACGCGCGTGATTCACGAAACGCTTCCGCTCGAAAATATCCGCAAAGACTCGCGCCATAATCGCGTGGAAATTAGCCCGCTCGATTACGCCAAAGCCGAACGCGAAGCGACAAAAAAAGGGCTGGGCGTGTGGGGCTATTATCATTCGCATCCGAATCATCCGGCGATCCCATCGGGTTTTGATTTGGATCACGCACCGTTCATCGAATGGTCGTATTTGATTGTCTCTGTGCGTGAAGGCACCGCGCAGGAAATCCGCGCGTGGACAGTGCGCGAAGATCGCTCACAATTTGATGAAGAAGAAATTGAAATGAACCACCAAGGACGCGGAGAAGCTTAGACCTGCTTGATAAAACCCCGTGTCCTCGGTGTTCTCCGTGGCTTTAAAAAAGCAATCATTGGTAATTTGTTTGAGGAGATACTGACATGCCAAAAATCGCAATTCCAACGGCGCTCCGTCGCTATGCCGGCGAGCAAGCGTTTGTGACGGTCGAAGGAACCACCATCAAAGACGCGCTGGCTAGTATGACCGCGCAGTATCCTGATTTGCTGAAGCATCTGTTTGATGCCAGTGGCAAATTGCGCAGCTTCGTCAATGTCTATGTCAACGACGAAGACATTCGCTACCAACAACAGGATGACACGCTGATCAGCGAAGACGATGACATCGCCATCATTCCATCCATTGCGGGCGGTGCCGCCTCCGAGGCCGAGTTGCGCGCCGCGTCCGCGCCCGACTTGAGCAAGGAAGAAATCGCGCGCTACTCGCGGCATTTGATTATGCCGGAGGTCGGCATGGAAGGGCAGCGCAAGCTGAAGGCCGCAAGCATCCTGCTGATCGGAACCGGCGGATTGGGTTCGCCACTGGGGTTGTATCTGGCCGCCGCTGGCGTCGGTCGTTTGGGTTTGGTGGATTTTGATGTGGTGGATCACAGCAATCTGCAACGCCAGATTATTCACGGCACAAAAGATGTGGGGCGTCCGAAAATCGAATCGGCCAAAGACCGCTTGAACGACATCAATCCGTACGTGCAAATTGATACGCACGAATTCGCCCTGCGCGCGGAAAACGCACTCGACATCGTCAAAGATTACGACATTGTCATTGATGGCACGGATAATTTTCAGACGCGCTATTTGGCTAATGACGCCAGCGTGTTGCTCGGCAAACCCAATGTTTATGGATCAATTTTCCGATTTGACGGACAGGCATCTGTCTTTCATCCGGCGGCGGGTGGCCCGTGCTATCGCTGTTTGTATCCTGAACCGCCCCCGCCCGGCCTGGTTCCTTCGTGTGCGGAAGGCGGTGTCCTCGGCATTCTGCCCGGCATTATTGGTGTCATTCAAGCGACCGAAGCCGTCAAGCTCATCATCGGGCAGGGCGAACCGTTGATTGGCCGCTTGCTGCTCTTTGATGCGCTCAAGATGAAGTTCAAGGAATTGAAGCTGCGCAAGAACCCGGATTGCCCGTTGTGCGGCGAAAACGCGACCATCAAAGAGCTGATTGATTACGATCAATTTTGCGGCATCACACCGCCCGCGCCAGAAGTCAAAACCGCGTCGGCTGACGATTGGGAAATCACGCCAACGCAGCTCAAAGCGCGACTGGAGCGTGGCGATAAGCTCACCATCATTGACGTGCGCGAAGTTCACGAATGGCAGATTTGTAACCTGGAACATCACGGCTCGACGCTGATTCCTCTGGGTGAATTTCCGTCGCGTGTCAGCGAACTGAATCCTGACGAAGAAATCGTGCTGCAATGCAAACTGGGCGGTCGCAGCGCGAAGGCATACAACGTGCTGAAAGAAGCCGGATTCACGAACATCCTGAATTTGAAGGGCGGAATTATCGCCTGGGCAGATGAAGTGGATGCGACGATGGCGAAGTATTGAGGCCGAATCACATGCGACCGGATTTACAGGCTGAACAGCAGACTCATCTTGTGAACCCTGTACATCTGGTCGCTTGACTCACTCCGCAAATAAGCGCGGTTGCCATTGACTCAGCGCGTTCACCACCTCACGATCTGCCTTTCCAAAACTGTATTGATCCAGCTCTGTTTCGGAGACCCACGCGAACGCCGCTACGCCTCTCGCCTCTGGTGTCCCCGCTATGATTTGACAGGCGAACGCGCGCAGGGTTATTCGCAGATGCGTCAGGTCCTGAGTCGCCGCCGCCATTTGCTGCGACACGGAAATTTCCAGCTTCAGGTTAGTGCGCAACAACCGCTGTAAGGCGTCTTCCATCGCTTCTTCCGGCTCGCAAAATCCACCCGGCAAAGCCCACAATCCACCGAGCAATCCGTCCGTTGGGCGCTGCGCGATCAGGACACGATTTTGCTCGTCCCGAATCACCGCCGCGACCGCGTTCATCGGTTTGCGCTCCGCTTTTGGTTTTTTGACGGGGCGTTGGTGCGTGGTGTGATGCGCAAAGGCGCGGCATTGCTGTTGCAATGGGCAGGCTTCGCAGTTGGGGCGACGTGGCACACAAATCAATCGCCCCAAATCCATCACAGCTTGATTGTAATCACCCGGTCGTGTGGTCGGCAGCAACGACTCGGCGATTTGCCAGAGCCTTTCCTGCGCGCGCGGTTCCGTGATGTCTTCGGCCAAGTCGGTCAGTCGCGCCAGCACGCGCATTACATTGCCATCCAACACGGCAATTCGTTGATTGAACGCAATGCTGGCTATTGCCGCCGCTGTGTAGCGACCAACGCCCGGCAGGTTTTGCAACGCTTCGGCAGTGGTGGGAAATTGCCCGTGATGTTCGTTGACAATCGCGTGCGCACACCGTTGCAGATTGCGCGCGCGCGTGTAATACCCCAAACCTTCCCAACATTTCAGCACATCATCCAACGGTGCAGCGGCCAACGCCTCAATCGTCGGAAAGCGTTCCAGAAAGCGCGCGTAATAGGATTCGACCACGGCAAGCCGTGTTTGTTGCAGCATGATTTCTGACAACCAAATCCGATATGGATCGCGGCTGCCCCGCCACGGCAGTTGCACTTGCAGGTGGTCAAACCATTGCAACAAAGCGCCTGCTGGATTGAGTTCTATTAAGGTCGTCATCTGTTCACAAAACCTTGCGCTGCAATTGTGGGAAAACCTTACTCACTTTGCGCAACAAATACTCGCCGTAGGTGCCGCGAAAGTCGTGAACGCTCGCTTGATCCCAACGTTCGGCGCGGTCGTCGGGGATCGTCAAATTGTGTGCAATGGGTTCGATTTTCGCCTGCCAGTTCGGATCGAAGAAAAACGGAAACGAGAGCCGGTCGCGCCCGCTGATATTGCGCACACGATGCGGCGTCGAGCGATATAATCCACCCGTCAACCGATCCAGCATATCGCCGATATTGCAAACGAAAGTGTTCGGGATCGGCGGCGCTTCGATCCATCCCGCGCGCGTTTTGACTTGCAGCCCGCCACAATCGTCTTGTTTTAAAATCGTCAGCAAACCGTAATCCGTATGTTCACCGACGCCCCAGCCGGAGGCGTCCGCGTTGGCGGGATAGTTGAAAATGCGAAACAAAATCAGCGGATCGCTGGTGTAGCGCCGGGCAAAATAGTCTGCCGTCAGACCCAAACTCAATGCCATCCCGCGCATTATAGTGTGACCAAGTTCGGTCATCGCCGCACTGTAGGCCAGTACTGTCGTGCGAAATTCCGGCCAATCCGCCGGAAACAGATTGGCCCCGTGCAAGGGCAGGGAATGGTTCGCCTCCAGTTCTGCGCCGAAGTACAAACCTTCCTTCCAATCCGGTTGCCCCGAAGTCAGCTCGCCGCCAACCGGAAAATATCCGCGCCACGCCTTGCCCCCGCGCGCCATTGCGATTTGCATTTTGGCTTCGACCTTGTGAGCAAAAAACTCGCGGCTCAATTGTTCCAATCGTAATTGCAGGTTTTCGTCAATGCCGTGTCCGGCGATGTAAAAGAACCCGTGTTCGCAGCAGGCTTGATGCAACTGCGCTGCGACCTGCGCGCTGTCGCTGGTCATCGAGCGTAGTGGATAGATGTTGATGATGGGAAGCGATGTTTGCATAGCGTTGATCATAGTACACGATCTTTTTTACTTGGGCGCTTTTGGGACGGGCGCATCCCGAAAGCGGACAGTGAGGAAATCAAAACAGACATTGCTGCGCACCGTTTGACAGCCATTTATGCGGCTTCTCGGCATTGGCACACGGCTTGACTCGCTAGTTTTGCTTTATTGAAAACACAGGAGGAATCGGGCCGTGAATCATTTGTGGAAAGACCTTGTATTTGCCGCGCGAATGTTGCGCACAAAACCGACGTTCACGTTGACCGCCATTTTATCGCTCGCATTGGGCATCGGCGCTTGCACTGCGATTTTCAGCATCGTGGATGCGGTGCTGTTGCGTGCGCTGCCATACACGGACGCGGAACGCATCATGCAAATCCGCGAGGTCAATGAGAAAGGCGTTCGCATTGCCGTCGCGGAGCCAAATTATGTAGACGTGAAAACGCGCAATCAAAGTCTGGACGCCATCGCGCAATTTGCTGGTGGCGGAGTGGTTGTTACGGGCGGCCATGAACCGGTCCGTTCGCGCGCGTTTTGGGTTAGTAGCGAGTTCTTCTCGGTGTTCGGCGTCAAGCCGGCGATGGGGCGCGGTTTTCTGCCGGAAGAATCCAAGTCAGGCGCGGGCGCTTTTGTCGCCGTCGTCAGCCACGGATTCTGGCAAAGAGTTCTCGGCGGCAAGCCGGATTTCAATGGCACGAAAATCAACATAGACGGCCCGGCGTTTACGGTTGTGGGCGTGATGCCGCCCGGGTTCAGCTATCCGAAAGACGCTGACATTTGGGTTCCGCGCGAAGTCGAACCACCGCATACGTCGCGCACCGCTCACAATTGGTCGGTCGTTGCGCGCGTGCGGTCAACTGTGACGATTGAACAGGCGCGGGCTGACCTCAACACTATTGGTTCCCAATTGCGACAGGAGCACGGCAAAGGCGTTGATCTGACAACTTTGGCCCTGATTCCGCTGCAAGAATATCTGACTGAAAATGTGCGTAGCGGTTTGTTGTTGTTGCTGGCAGCGGTTGGTTTGTTATTGCTGGTCGCCTGCGCCAATGTAGCGAATATGATTTTGGCGGATGCGACGACTCGCACTTCGGAATTTGCTGTGCGCGCCGCGATGGGGGCGACACCATGGCGGATGATGCGGCAATTCATCACCGAAAATTTGTTGCTGACGCTGCTTGCCGGAGGCTTGGGGATTCTGCTTTCGTTTTGGGGCTTGGATGTGTTGCTGAGCCTCAATGCTGACAATCTGCCGCGTGTTGACGAAATCGCTGTCAATCGGCGCGCGTTGGGCTTCACGCTTGGTCTGGCTTTTGTGATTGCGATTGTTTTGGGCATCGCTCCGGTGGCCCGTTTTGCTTTTACGGATTTACATACGAATCTGAAAGAAGCGGGGCGCAGCGTGGCTTCAGGCGGTTTCAGTCAGCGATTGCGTCATTTGTTGGTCGTCACACAAATTGCCTTGACGCTGGTGCTGTTAATTGGAGCGGGTTTGATTGGGCGGACGTTCTTGAAGCTGATGCAAACCGATCCCGGTTTCAAGCCGGAAAGTGCCGTCGTGATGACGCTCATGTCGCCGACTACATTGACGAAAGAACAGGAACAAAGGCTGCAACAACAGAACGTGGAATTGCTGGAGCGAGTTACGCAAATGCCCGGCGCGATAGCGGCTGGTAGTATGAACGCTTTACCGCTGACGGGACGCGGAGGCAACGGCACGTTTCTGAAAGACAACAATCAGGCGACGAAAGGGGAAGCAGAATATCGTCTGGCCAGTAGCGGCTATTTCTCCGCGATGGGCATTCCGTTGTTGCAGGGACGTTTCTTCGAGCCGAGAGATACAAATGGTGCGCCTGATGCCGCGATCATTAGTCAATCAGCCGCGCAAAAATATTGGCCCAACGAAAACCCCATTGGTCGCACCATTCAATTTGGCAATATGGACGGGGATCAGGATTTGTTGCACATCGTTGGCATCGTGGGCGACGTCCGCGATGACGGGTTGGATCAGCCTTCGCAACCGACCGTGTACGCGCACGCGCTACAACGTCCGCAATGGTGGCAGGTCTCGAATCAATCGTATGTCGTACGCGCGCAAACCGACCCGCAAGCGTTGATCGCTGCGCTGCGCACCACGGCGCAATCGCTCAATCCTGATGCGTTGCTGCGCTTTCAAACATTGGATACGGTGGTCTCTGAATCGCTGAACGCCCGACGCTTTAGCCTGGTTCTCTTTGGCGTCTTCGCGGGTGTGGCATTACTACTCGCCGCTTCCGGTGTCTATGGCGTGATGAGTTATAGCGTGACCCAACGAACGCACGAAATTGGCGTACGAGTTGCGCTGGGCGCACAGCGTCTGGATATTTTGCGTCTGGTCATCGGACAAGGAATGATGTGGGCCATCCTGGGCGTTGCGGTCGGGATCGGAGGCGCGTTTGCGGTGACGCGGTTGATGGCGACGATGGTGTATGCTGTGACGCCGACTGATCCGTGGACGTTCGCCGGAGCCGCGATTTTATTGACTGTCGTTGCGCTGTTGGCCTGTTACCTTCCGGCGCGCCGCGCCACCAAAGTTGATCCGATGATTGCGTTGCGTTGTGAATAGTTGGTGGCTGGTGGCTGGGTTCCTTCAGCTTTCTACTGACCATCCAATGCTGACCACCGACAAGCGGCGTGCTCAATCCGTATTGATCGTAGCGGAATTCACGTCGGTTTGTTGTTGGCAAATTGTGCGATGGACAATACCGCATTGATCGCGCCGTAGATGGCGAGCGCGAATAACAAGGCCATCACCGTATTCTCCCACCAACGATTGCGATACTGTTCGCCGATAAAGCGCGGGCTGGCTGTAATCCACCATAGTCCACCTGCCAGCAGCGGCAACAAGACGACCTGGGCGCTGTTGGCGATCAACGTCAGCGTCACGAAATCCGGCATGCCAGGAATCGTCCATACCAACGGCGATACCAGACACCAAACCACAATCCAGCGATACAACGGATGCTGACGATAATCTGTCTGAATCGGTGCGGTTCCGGCCTGCCAGCGCAGCCACGCGTGACTGCCCATAAACGCCAACCCTGCCGCGTGTCCGAGCACTGAGGTATACACGGCGGCAAAAATGCCCAGATAAAACAACACGCCGCCGCCGCGTCCCAACATCGCAGTCAGCAACTGTGGCAAATCATCCAGTGTTTTGATTTGCTTGTCCGGGTAAAGCAGCTCCGCGCCCAAAATCCACACGACTAAATTCAGCACGATCATGACCACGACTGCCAGCAGGAAATCGTAAAACTGGACGCGCCGATATTGCGGCCCGCGCCATCCCTTTGCCTCCAGAAAATACGGATACGCCAGATTCATCAACGAACCGCCGACTGCCCCAATCATTGCGACCGCGATCAGTAGTGGATTGAAATGTCCGCGCTGTTCCGGCAGTCCAATACGATACAAACCTTGTAACAATCCTCTGACATCAAATCCGACCCACAGGGCCGATCCCACAAACGAAATTGCCAGCAAAGCCAGAAAGATTTTGAAGACCACTTCCAAGCGGTCATACGAAGGCCGAAACACCAGCAACAAGGCAATGCCGTTGCATAACAACGCCCATTGCCACGTTTGCCCAATACCAAACAAGTTGCGACAAACTTCACCCGCGCCGACCGTCATATAGGCTTCATATACATGCCCCATCACAATCGCCGCCACAAACAATACGGGCGCATACCAACGATGCAGCCGCGCCAACCCATCCAGCACGCCTTCGCCATGCGGATTGCACAATTGATACCGCGCGATCAGCGAGACGAACAGGAAACGCATCAGAATTGCCACGACCAACACCCACATCAGCGCATAGCCATAATTCGCGCCCGCGATGCCCATATCTACAACATCGCCTGCACCCAGCCAGGTCAGCACAATGATGATGCCTGGACCGAATGAACGCAGATACTCCAAGAACGAATGCGGAACGGGCGCAGTTGATGGCCCAGAGCTTGCCGTATCTTCAGGCATGGCGGTCTTATTCCTCACAGTGTAAATTGAAGTTTTGTGGAAGCCGCACTGTAGCGCACTCCGCTCGGTTATGAAAGACTGTTGAGCGCACTTCACCACGAATAAAAAAGGGAAGAAAGATTGAAGTAGCTTCGTCTAAAGGTTCGGTTGCAATTTTTGCAGCACTAACCTGATCATCCAAGCCAGAGGAGGCACAATATGTCAAAGCGATTTCTCAGACCTTTCCAGATCGTAGTTGTTTTGTTGGCCGTCGCGGCGGCTTTCGTCGCAATCCACAGTCGCGCGGACAACGTTTACGCGGGCGGTTGGGCAACGATTACCGTTGCCGATTTGCCTGATCATTTTGTCGCCGGTCAAACTGTCAATTTATCGTTCACCGTTCGCCAGCATGGAGTGAAGTTGATGGATGATTTAACGCCGTCGCTGATTGCCGTGAATGGTGCAGCAACAGTGACCGCAAGCATTAATCGGGAAGGCTCGAATTATCACGCTAAATTCACCGTACCAAAGCCGGGCCAGTGGGCCATTACCATCAAAAGTTCGTTTGGCCCCAATGACATCACACTGCTGCCGATTCAGGCTCTTGCCGCCAACAATCAAGCGAAAGCTTTATCCGAGGCTGAACGCGGGCGGCGGTTATATGTGGCGAAAGGCTGTTTGCAATGCCATAAAAACGACAACGCAGGCGTCAATGGGCGATTCCCATGGGCTACTGATTTGACGAGCAAGCACTATACAGAAAACTATCTGGCACGCGTCTTGGCGACTCCCGAAAAGGCACTGCCGCCGAAGGATCACGCCCGTATGCCGAATCTTAATCTCAAGGCGGGTGAAATTATCTCTCTGACGGCTTTCATCAATGCAGGCAAGCGCACCGAGACCGATTAACCAAAGCGTAGCGGACATCTTTTCCCACAAGAGCCTTGATGAGTTGAATCACTCGTCAGGGCTTTTGTTTTTTTCGCAGCTTGCGTATCTTGGCACCCGCATCTTATTTCCAAATTTATTTACTCTAGGAGGAATTCGTGAGTTCACCTGCAATTCGTACGACTGTTGTCGGTTCATATCCGGTCCCTGAATGGCTGATTGCCTTGCCCAGTCAACAAGCGTTGATTGATGCGACCAAAGTGGTTTTCAAAATTCAAGAACTTGCTGGCATAGATGTTGTCGTGGACGGCGAACTGTATCGCTGGGATGTCAATCATCCCGACACGAACGGCATGATTGAGTACTTCATTCGCCCGATGGGCGGCATTCGTTCGGCGATTACGCGCAGCGATGTGGCCGAGTTTCGTCAACTCGAAGGAATGGGCTTTCGCTCGGCTCCGGCGGGCGTGGTCGAAGGCGAAATTACCGAAGGTACATTGAGTCTGGTCGAAGATTACAAACGCGCACGCGCCTGTACTGCTCATCCGATGAAGTTCACGCTCACGGGGCCGCACATGCTCTGCAAAACGCTGATGGATCACCATTACGGCTCGCGCGCTGAAATGGCGATGGGGCTGGCGAAGGCTCTGGCATTGCAAGTTGCCGAACTCGATCCCGAAGTGATTCAGATTGACGAAGCCAATATCACCGGCCATCCCGACGAAGCCGAGTGGGCCGCTGCTGCCATCAACATCGTGCTGGATGCGGCAACCAAAGCCAAAGAAAAAGGCGTGCATCTGTGCTTCGGCAATTACGGCGGGCAGAGCATTCAGCGCGGTGAATGGCGCAAACTGATCGGGTTTCTGAATGCGCTGCATTGTGATCACGTCGTGCTGGAAATGGCGTTTCGCGGCTACGACGAATTGCAGCATTTTGCCGAAGATTTAGACCCGCGCATCGGCTTGGGACTGGGCGTCATTGACATCAAAGTGAACACGGTCGAATCCCCTGAAACCGTTGCAGCGCGCATTGAAGCCGCCGCGAAAATTATGGGTGAAGGCCGCATTCAATGGGTTCACCCGGATTGTGGATTCTGGATGAACAAACGCTCCATCGCAGATCGCAAAATTGCAGCGTTGGTGCAGGGAAGAGATTTGTTTTTAGGAAGGAGTTAACCACGGGGAGCACGGGGGACACGGGGTAAGCACTAGGCTGGGAACGATACACTTTCGCTCTGAACTCAAACTTCCCCGGAATCATTTCCCCGTGCTCCCCGTGGTTCAACTCCAAAGTAAACCAATGAAAAAGCTTTTCGTCATCATTCCCTTTCTCGCCCTTATCCCGCTTGCTCCGAAACGGGTAATCAACCTGGCCGCGTTGACTGCACCCGCAGGCCAGCGCTTGGCGAGCAATGCTTCAAATGCTCCGGTGCTGCCGAATGGGCGCATCCTGACGCCGCGCGGCAAGCACACGATTGTTGCCGCGCATCCGTATGGCCTGACGCTCAGCCCCGATCAAAAAACGCTGGTGGCGTCGTGCAATGGGACGGAACCGTTTGCGATTTCAATTCTCACCGATCTGAGCAGCGACGCGCCGAAACTTGAGCAAATCAAAGCGGACCGTGACCGCTATCGCAACACGAAGATCAAAGACGATGATGACGATGAGTTTCGCTCCGTGTTTATGGGGCTGAGCATCGCGCCAGACAATCGAACGCTGTACGCGGCGGGCGGCAATCAGGGCGTAGTGTTTGTCTTTGATTTGCAGGAGCGCAAACGGCTGGCGACGATTGAACTCAACGACGACCGCTATCAAAACAGCTTTCTCGGCGAACTGAAACTGACGCGCGACGGCAAGACGCTGTTCGTGCTGGATCAGGCGAATTATCGTGTGGCCGTGATTGATGTCGCGGAACGAAAAGTGCTGCAAAGTTTGCCGACCGGGCGTGCGCCGTTTTCGATTGCGCTCTCGCCCGACGAAAAGAAATTGTTCGTGACGAATGTCGGAGTGTTTCGCTATTCGCTGGTCGAAGGTTATGACCCGAAAAATCCTCAAGCCACGGGGCTGACATTTCCGCCGTTTGGCTACAACACCGAGGACGCGAAGCGCGGCGTGACGGTCGAAGGCAAGCGCGTGCCGGGCCTCGGCGATCCGAACGATGTCGAAGCCGCTTCCGTGTGGAGTTATGAAATCGGCGCAGGCGGCACGCTGAAATTGCTGACGAAAGCCAAGACTGGCCGCTTGATTGGCGAAACGGCGAATGGCTTGCAAGTCACGGGCAGCAGTAGTCCGAGCGGCGTTGTGGCTGGCAAAAAACGATTGTTTGTCAGCAACGCCAACAATGACAGCGTAACGGTTGTGGACACTGCTTCCGGCAAAGTCACTGCAACGATCAGCCTGAACATCTTCACCGAATTAATGCAGCGCTGGCGCAAACAGGGCTTCACGATCACGACTGAACAGGAAACCACGCTGAAGCGATTGCGCGGACAAATCCCGTTCGGCTTAGCGTTGAGCGCCGATGAAAAACGGCTGTACGTAGCCGAAGCTGGCATCAATGCTGTCGCTGTGGTTGACGCCGAAAAACTGACTGTGCTCGGTCATATTCCGACCGCGTGGTTTCCGTCGCAACTTGCGGTCAGCAACGATGGCAAAACGCTGTTCGTCGCGAATGCAAAAGGCTTTGGCTCCGGCCCAAATGGTGGCCCGAATTTCAAACGCGGTCCCGAAGGCACGGCGGTCGCCGCGTTGCAAAAAGGCGTCGTCTCCGTCGTGAAGATTCCTTCCGACAGAGAACTCAGTGCGGAGACTGAGCAAGTCATCAAAAACAACGGCTTCGATTTGTCGCAACCCGCTCCAGCGAGCAGCGTCGTGCCGAGCGAATACGGCAAGCCGAGCGAGCAAATCAAATACGTCGTTTTCATCACCAAAGAAAATCGCACCTACGATCAAGTTTTCGGCGACGTTGCGCAGGATGCGACCGGGCGCAAATTGCACGCGGAACCAACGCTGACGACATTGGGTGAAAAATCAAACGTCTTCGATAAAACGAACAAGATTGCGCTGCGTGATGTGAACATCTCGCCGAATCACCACGCGCTGGTGCGGCAATTCGCCTTCTCGGACAACTTCTATCTGGATGCAGATGTGTCAGCGGACGGGCATCGTTGGCTCGTGGGCGTGTACCCGAATGCCTGGGTCGAAACAAGTATGGCTGCAAGCTACGGCGGGCATCGTGATTTTCGTCCCACGCCAAATTCGCCGGGGCGTTTGACGTATGCTGGTTCTGCCGCCGCGCTCGCCCCTGAAGATTACCTGGAAGCGGGTTCGATCTGGGAACATCTCTTCCGCGCCAACATCAAGTTCCGCAATTATGGCGAAGGCTATGAACTCGCCGGGATTGAAGAAGACCTCGACACCGAACCCACAGGCGCGCGATTGCCTGTGAATGTGCCGATGCCGCAGCCTTTGTTTGAGAACACGGCGCGCGATTATCCGACCTTTAACATGAATGTTTCGGACACGTATCGTTGGCAGCAATTCGAGAAGGATTTCAAAGCCAAATACCTCGACGGCAAAGAACCGCTGCCCAGTTTCCTGAATATCTATTTGCCAAACGATCATATGGCAGGCGAGCGTCCTGAAGACGGCTATCCGTACCGCCCCAGCTTCGTCGCGGACAACGACCTTGCGTTGGGACGAATGATCGAACTCCTCTCGAATTCGCGGTACTGGAAAAACATGGCGATCATCATCACCGAAGACGATGCGCAAGGCGGTTTGGACAGCGTAGACGCGCATCGCAGTTTGCTGATGGTGATTAGCCCGTACGCCAAACGCGGCTATGCAACGCGCAATCACACCAGCATTGCCAGCATTCACAAAACCATCAATTTGTTGCTAGGAATTCCACCGCTCAATCAATACGATGCCGCTGCCTGTGATTTGCGCGAAGCCTTTACCGACAAACCGGACTTTACGCCCTACAAATGCCTGCCGATTGATACGCGTATCTTTGACGAGCGAAAATCCCTACGCTCCAAAGCTGTGAGCAAAAAGGCTGGCCCGCGCCTGGACGATCCCGATGATTTTCTGGAAGAGCATCAGCGCATGGCGCGGGAGATGGAAGGGGAAAAGAAATAGCCGCAGAATATGACGCAGGAAAACAAAAACATTCTCGCCTTTATGGCGCATCCTGATGATGCTGAGTTTTTGTGTGCAGGCACGCTTGCACGTCTGAAAAATCGGGGCTATCAGATTCACGTCGCCACAATGACCGCAGGCGATGGCGGCAGTGCAGAGTTGCCAAACGAAGAGATTGCTCGCATTCGTTACAACGAAGCGGAGCAGGCAGCCGCCTTATTGGAGGCAGATTACAGTTGCGCGCATCAACGCGATTTCTTTGTGACGTACGGGCAAGGTACGATTTGCGCGGCGCTGGAAATCATTCGGCGCGCGAATCCAATTTTGGTCATCACGCATTCGCCGCAGGATTACATGACCGATCACGAACAGACCTCGATGATTGTGCGGGCGGCATGTTTTGCAGCTTCCGCGCCGAACGCGAAAACGCACGCAGACGAACCCGCGCCGCCGCTCGCCGCAATTCCGCACTTGTATTACGCCGACGCCATCGAGGGCAAAGACATCTTCGGCAATGCGATTGCGCCGACTGTTTATGTAGACATTTCCGACGTGATCGAAACGAAAGCCGCGATGCTCGCCACGCACGCGAGTCAGCGGGATTGGCTGCTGAAACAGCACGGCATGGATCAGTACGTCGAATCCATGAAACATTGGTCCGCCCAGCGCGGCAGCGAAATCGGCGTCGCCTATGCCGAAGGTTTTCGCCAGCATTTGGGCCACGCGTATCCGCAAAACAATTTGTTAGGAGTACTCCTCGGTACGGTACCCGGAGCGGTAGCGACGGGGTAGCAATCAACCTGGCTCGCTACCGCTCGCGGTACTGTACCGCAGTCAATATGAACTACGTCGTCGTCACAGGCGTCTCGACCGGTATCGGTTGGGCCATCACGAAAACACTTACGCTACACGGAATGCACGTCTTTGGCAGCGTGCGCAAACAAGCCGATGCCGACAAATTGGCGCAAGAATTCGGCGCATCCTTCACGCCGTTGTTGTTTGATGTGACTGATGAAGCAGCGGTTCACGAAGCCGCCAAACTCGTCCGGCAAAAACTCAACGGGCAAACGCTCTTTGGCTTGGTGAACAACGCAGGCATAGCTGTGCCGGGGCCGCTGCTGCATTTGCCGATTGCCGAACTGCGCAATCAATTGGAAATCAACGTCATCGGTCAGGCCATCGTCACCCAAGCCTTCGCGCCCTTGCTCGGCGCAGATCGCAGGCTGCAAGGCAAACCCGGTCGCGTCGTCAACATCAGTTCCGTCGCGGGCAAAATGGCGATGCCATTCGTTGGGCCATACGCAATGTCGAAGCACGCGCTCGAAGCGTTTTCCGAATCTTTGCGCCGCGAACTGATGCTGTATGGCATTGACGTTATCATCATCGGCCCCGGCTCCATCGTGACGCCGATTTGGGACAAGGCGCAGGAATTAGACATCACGCCGTTTTTGCAAACCGACTACGGCAAAGTGCTAGGCAAATTCCGCGAATTTATGGTGTCGCGCGGCAAGGCGGGTTTGCCGGTCGAACAAATGGGCGAGTTAACTTTGCAAGTGCTGACCACGCCGAAACCGAAAGTGCGCTACACGATTGTGGCGAACAAATTCAAGAATTGGACTTTGCCGCGATTGTTGCCGAAGCGAATGTTCGATAACTTGATTGCCAAGCAGCTTGGATTCAAATGAGGAGGATTTTATGCGAAAGACATTTTCACCGCAGAGGCTCAGAGGACGCGCAGAGATGCGCAGAGATTTATTTCATTCCGTCTGTTCCGTTCTTTCCGTTTGTTCCGTCATCTCAAAAAAACTCCGCGCACCACTTCGTTACCTCTGCGTCTCTGCGGTGAGCGTATTATTCTTCTCACAACTCACGTTTGCCCAAACACCACCGATTTACGTCACCCTCTGGTTTGACACCGAAGATTACATCCTTCCGCAGAGTGATGATGCGGCAAAACGATTGGCCGAAATGCTCACACGTCTTGGCATCAAAGCCACCTTCAAAGTCGTCGGCGAAAAAGCGCGCGTGCTGGAACAACGCGGACGCAAAGATGTGATCGCCGCACTAAAGAAACACGAAATCGGCTATCACTCGAACTATCACAGCATCCATCCCACGCCTGCCGAATATCTGCAAAATGCCGATTGGGACGAAGGCGTAGCCGAGTTTTATCGCCGCGAGTTTCCCGGCGTGAAAGACATCCAACGCATCTTCGGCGTGATGCCCAGTTGCTACGGACAACCCGGCAGTTCGTGGGTGCCGCAGAGTCACGCCGCGCTCAAGAAAATGGGCATCAATGTCTATTTAGATGATTCCAGTCACGTCGGCATTGACGAGCAACCGTTTTATTACGGCGGATTGCTGAACATCTTCAAGATGGGAACGCACATCGTGCGGATGGATTTGAGCGGTGACGACAATCTGGCGAAAGGGAAGGCCAAATTTATGAAGTCCTACGAAATGCTCAAAGCCAAAGGTGGCGGCACCATCAGCATTTACTTTCACCCGTGCGAATGGGTACATCAGGAATTTTGGGACGGTGTGAATTTTAGTCGAGGTGCGAATCCGCAGCGTAAGGATTGGAAATTGCCTCCGACGCGAACACCAGAGGAATCCGAAAAGGCGTATCGCGATTTCGAGGAATACGCAAAGTTTATCAAGGCGCAGGCAGGCGTGCGATATGTGACGGCAAATGAACTTGGGGAGTTATATAAAGATGTAGCCGCGTCACATGCCTTTACGATAACGGAGATGCGCGCTTTGGCTGAACAAGTTCAGAAAGAGATTACATTTCAAAAAGTTGATGATGATTTCCTTTCAAGCGCAGATACACTTCTCCTGTTAACAGAAGCCGTATTGAACTTCCTTGATAAGCGGGAAAAAGTTGATCCGTTGAAATGGATGGCGCTCAATGGGCCAACGATGGCATTCAACCCAAATTCAGGAACGCCGCGACCAGAAACAGTGGAGATGACGAGCTTTGTTGCCGCGATCCGCGACGTTGCGTCTTTTGTGCGTGCCCAGAAACGAGTGCCGAGCGAAGTTTGGATCGGGGCAAACAATATTTCTCCGGCAGATTATCTGGCTACGCTTGGCGCTATTTTTGAACCGGCGCTGAACTATGCTCTTAGCGGCACAAATTTACCCAAGCAAATTACATTACGCAGCGGCAATTTTACCGCTGACAAATACGTTGCCAAAGATGATCCGAGAATCTTCAACTGGGTCATTCATCCCGAAGGATTTCACGCGCCAAAAATGATGGGATTGGCGAAATTACAGGCTTGGACATTGAAGCCTGCGGTGATGAAAAAATAGGAACGCCGGGCGGCTGGGAACGCAAGCGCCCCGCTTGCCGAGCGCGCGCCAGCGCCGCTCGCAGACCTTGCGAGGAAATCCGCTGCTCTTCAGCGAACTTCCTCACAAGGTGATTTGCTTCGCTATTGCTCGCAAACAGCAAGCGGGACGCTTGCGCTCCCAGGCACTTCGCGTTTCCCATCCGCTACGCATTTCCATACGCTTTAATTCAGGAGCTTGATTTCATGCACACTCGGTTTTTGATTGGATTATTTATTCTTACTTTTCTCTCCCTTACCACGTCCGCCCAAGTGACGAAAAACGAATACCTCACACTCATCCAACGCGCCGCCGAAGAAGGCTGGAAAGATCATCCGGCTTCGCTCGAACGCTGGAAAAAAGAGCCGAATCATCACGAACTGTGGGGATACAACGGCCCTGGCGGTCCGGTGTATCTGGCGGATTTACTCGGTTATTTATACCTGGAAACCAAAGACAAAAAGTACGCCGAACAAGCGCGCGACATTTTGGCGAGCTACGGCGATCTGCGCGCGACGTATCCGAAGAAATTCCAAGACCAGCGCATCGAATATCGCAATGGCGTTCCCTCGATCTCGAATTTTTTCATTATGCCGCCGTATGCGCGATCCTACATGCGCATCCGTGAAAGTGGCGTGATGGATGCGGCCTCACGCGAGAAAATCGAACGTGATTTGGCGTACAGCTTGGATCACACGTTTTATTTCCCCGAATGGGGCGCGCACAATCGTGCGATGCTCCGCGCGGAGAGTTTGTATTACGGCGCGGTGGCGTTGCCCAATCATCCGAACGCGAAGAAGTGGAAGCAACTGGCGGAAACGCTGGCGAGCGACAGCCTGAAGCAATGGGAAATCGAAGACGCGACCGGCTATCACTCGGTGTGGTTGTATTCGCTGTTTTCGTACGTGGACATCAGCGGAAAAGCCGACGTGCTGCAATCGCCGATCATCAAGTACTACCTCGATTACTTCGTGCAACTGCTGACGCCGCACGGCAACGTAGCCGATTTCGGCGATGCGCACTGGAACGAAGGCAACACGCTGCGCTTTGTGTCGGTCTATGAAAAAGCTGCGACCGTCTATCGCAATCCGGTCTACAAACATTTCGCCGAAGAAATGCTGCGCCGCGCGATGGAGCGAATGGCGAAACAGCAAAATGTAGCCGCGAATGCTGTGAACATAGGCACCGGCAACGGTTCGTATCTGACCGATGCCATCCGTTGGGCTGATGACGCCGTCAAGCCGACTGCGCCGACGAATTTGAGCGGCGACGTACTCGAAGACATTGTCGGTAAGAAGGTCGTCTTTCGTGATGGCTGGTCGCGCACGGCCAATATGCTGTTGCTCAATTATCGCGACGAAGGCGATGGCGGCTGGCTGGGGCGCGATTATTTACGCCAAAACCTTTCCGTCGAGGAAGAAAAAATGCACCACGGTCATGCCGATGAAAACAGCATCGCGCTGTTGATGAGCGGCGGTTCGGTGTTGTTGCACGATGGTGGCTATCGTCCCGATTTGCCGAGCGGGCCGAGCGGCGAGTGGCGTGCGGATTACTTTCACAATCGTGTTGTGGCCCGTAAAAACAAGCGCGCGAAGAATCAGGACTTTTTCTCCTTCCTGCAAAACTCCGGTGCCTATCGCCCCGTACGCACACAGAAAATAGATTTTCAGGCGTTTCGCGATGTGGATTACAGCCGCACGCGCGTGATTGACGAAGAGATGGGCTATCAGGCAGATCGCGTAATTACGTGGGTACGTGACAAAAATTACTGGATCGTGATTGATGGCATCAAAACGCTGCGCAGCGACTGGTTCACCTTCACGAACCTCTGGCATACACGGCAAATTCTCAGTCAGGAAGGGCAGACCTTCGACACGTTCTACGATCAAATTCAAACCGACAAATTGCCGGACACGAAAGCGCTGTTGATTCACTTTCCCGAAAACACGTTCGGCAAACAAATCGGCACCTTCAAAGAGACGCGACATTTTCAGGATGAAGTTGGGATGTACCAAACGCAGTCCAGCTTTTATAAAACGGGCGATACGGAATACTTCGTGACGATCCTGATACCGCACAATAAAGGCGAAGACGCGCGCAAGCTGCTGGCGAACTTTCGCTTGCTTGACACAGGCAAATCCGGCCAAGCCGTCGCGCTCGAAATCAACGAGGGCAGCACAAAATCAATGCTCTGCGTAAAGCTGGATTTGGATATGGATTTGGCGCGCGAGAATATCCGCCCGCGTTATCAATACAATTTAGGCAAAGTGAAATACGGCGAGATCGAAACCGATGCCGGCTTCCTGTTCGCGCGTATTGCCAATGGACAAGTCGCGTACTCGGCTACGACGATGACGAAGATTCTGTACCGCGATCAAGTGGTGCTCGAAGCGTTGCCCAACACGTTTGGTTTGCAACTGGACGGTGCTCCCGCGCGGACGGGCTATGCAAAATGGCGCAAGTGGGAAGATATGGTGAAGATTCAGTAAAACCACGGGGAACACGGGGAGCACGGGGAATTAGAAGGATTGAAAAGACAAACCGGGACAAAGTTATCTCCAGATGCAATCTGAAAATCCCCGTGTTCCCTGTGCGCCCCGTGGTTCACTTCACTGATAGTTTACTTCACCAAATGATAATTCGTCTGCCGTCGCAGCACCCACGCGATCTTGCCGTCGGCGTCAATCACAGCATCTTCTTCCTGTCCGACGAATAATTCCTGATTGTCCCATTCCGCTACTTTCGTACGTGCGCCGAGTTCAATCGAAAACCATGTGTTCGGCAACAACAGCACATCACCGCGACCGGGCACGCCTTCCTGCCGATCCCAAAGGCCAATCAGCGGGCCAGCGCCGTGGCCGTGATCGCCAATGGGGTGCGTGTAAAAGGTGCCGTTGATTTTCTCGGCTTTCATTTGCGCGATGGCGTCGGCTAAGACTTCGTTGCCGCTGCGACCGGGACGCATGCGTTCGAGTAGAATGTCCTGCATTCGATTCGTGTGGCGCAGGGCTTGTTGAATACCGGCGGGTACGTCCTTTTCACCTTCACGTAAAACATAGGCCATGTGTTGCGTGTCGGTCGCTAATCCCATCGCTGTCAAACCGAAATCGCAATGCAGCACATCGCCGCGTTCGATGACGATGGGCGCATCTTCAGCCAAATTGCTGGGGATGCCGGAGCCTTTGCGCTGCACGCGGACAGTCGTCTGAAACCACGTGCCTAAGCCGAGATCATTGACCTGTTGCCGCATCCACCACACAACATCCTGATTCGTGGTTTTGCCAGGCTTGATGACTTCGCTGGAGAAGGCGCGCGCGATAATCGAATGCACGGTTTCCTGCATCCGTTTGTACATCGGCAGCATTTCGGGCAAGCGAATGCTGATGAATTCGAGCGGCAGATTTTCGGCGCGCACGAAACGCGATACCCATTTGGGGCCGAGCGCCGTTTCGAGCTTCTCACGCTCGCCTGCGCTCAACCCATCAGAGAAAGCGTGCGTGTGCGAGATATTCACGCCAATCGTCGCCGGGTTGCGCTGTTCGATCAGCTTGCGCAGTAGCGCCCATTGGCCTTCGCCATAGAGTTCGCGGTTTTCGACTTCCGGGTCACGATAAACTTGATACAACCCACCATTTGACCCGCCGCCTAATGCCAGTCGTTCGATGCCTTGTTCCGGGCCGCGATCAAAGAAGACCAGCATCGTGCGACGTCGCGCGGCAAAGACGGTTGGTGACGTCAGCGAGCGATAGATCGGGTCCTCGTTGTATTCGCGGCAAATCACCAGCCACATCACCACGCCGTGTCGTCGCATCAAGGTGGGCAAGACTTTTTCCAAGCGCAGCTTGAGCCATTGCTGTTGAAGATCGGCTTGTTCGCGCAGTGGCGGAACAGGTTTGGGCGTTTGACTGAATCCTGTTGTGACCAGGCTCAGGCAAAAGAAAATCAGGATAGTTTGACGTAATTTCATAGGCATCTCCTGCGTGAAAATGAGGCGATAGTTTCGGCGGGTTATAGGTAAATAGCAACGTGTTCGTTCACCGTCTGGATTTGTCTGACCAAATCATCAAACAAGCCTTGACAGGTTCGCCCTACAATCATAACCTTTGCCCCATCAAACACGACTGACTGACCGATTGTACTTTCGATAAGAGTTACAACCTAGCAACGCTGGATTTATTAACCAACAAATACCATCAACGAGGTGAAGTTATGAAGATCTTCCGCCGTACGATAACTTATTGCACTTGGTTATCGCTTCTTGCCATATTGGCGATTGCACAAAGCGGGAAAGGTGCGCTTTCTGGGAATGTAACAGATGCTAGTGGCGCAAGCATCGCAGGGGCTAAAGTGAGCGCGAAAAGCGCGCAAACCGGTGTGACGCTGGAAACGGTCAGCACCAGTGCTGGACTCTATGTGTTTCCGACACTTGATCCGGGTACCTATACCGTGACTGTTGAGCAGTCCGGCTTTAAAAAGATTTCGAAATCAAACATTGTTGTTTCGGTCTCGAATCAAACCAGTGCGGACATCCAACTGGAAGTCGGCGACGTTTCGCAATCCGTTACCATTACGGATGACACTCCTCAACTCCAAACTGTGACCAGCGAAATCGGCACCACGTTTTCGCCCAAGCTCTTTCAGGATGTCCCCATCTCCGCAGGTGGGTTGCGCAATCCTGAAGCCTTTATTGGCTTTCAGCCCGGCGTCGTCAATGGTGCCGGTGCCGAAGGTGGTATCTCGGGCGGTGCGCGTCGTTCTAAGGAAATTTTGATTGACGGCGCGAATGCGACGAACCCCGAATCCGGCGGCGTGGCCTTCAATGGCTTGCCTTCCGTCGAGTCCCTCGGCGAGTTTAAGCTCATCAACAATACCTTCGCGGCGGAATATGGACGCACGGGCGGTGGTATTGAATCGTTCGTGACGAAATCGGGTGGCAATCAATTTCACGGCACAGCCTATGATTTCCATACGTCCAGCGCCCTGAGCGCCGCTGCCTGGGCGGGCAAAGCCGGTTCGACCGCCGCCAATCCAGTTTTCAGAAAGCCTCCGACCCACGGTAATAACTACGGCTTTGCATTGGGTGGTCCGATTTATTTGCCGAAGAAAATCTTTGGCCCACTCGGTGGCTACAACGAGAACAAGGAAAAAACATTTTTCCTTTTTACGGGTGATTACTTTCGCGCCACCAGTTCCTCATCCTCGTTTCTCAATTTGCCCACGGTGAAACAGCGCCAAGGTGACTTCTCCGAACTGTTACCCAGCCGTGTGATTTATGATCCGCTGACGGGCCAGCCTTTTCCCGGCAATATCATTCCACAAAATCGGTTCAGTGCTGTGAGTCGGAATATTTTGCCCTTGTTGCCGCAACCCACGAATGGCAATTTACAGCAGAACTTCATAGGCGCGCGAACTGTAAATAATAAACAGGATTCGTGGAGTGTGAAGGTGAATCACAATTTTTCAAGCAAGCATCTGGTGAACTTTTATTTCACCAAACAGTTCATCGGCTCGATTATTGATCAGCCCATGCCTGCGCCGCTGTTGGGGGCGAACGAAAATCAAATCAGCGCGAATCGCCCGATTTTCATTCGTATGGGATATGACTGGATCATGACATCGAACATGAACCTGCACCTTTCTTACGGCATCACGAAGCTGCGTCAATACTTTGACAACCAGAGTGTGGGACAAGGCTGGCCGGAACGTTTGGGATTGAAGGGCGTCGAAATCGGCGAGGCCAGTGCCTTCCCAGTCGTAAACTTTACCGATGGCCGCTACCGGAATCTGGCTGATACGAATGGGCCGAAAACCAAGGGAACGCAATTCAACTTAACCGATCACGTCCGGGCCGACTTGAACTGGGTGCGTGGCAACTTCACCTGGAAGTTTGGTTTTGACAAACGGTGGATGCGCACCACGGGCGAACCGCTTCCTTCCGGCAATTTCGACGATGCAGGCGTGCAGGGCATTTTCAATTTCTCGCCTCTGCAAACGGCGTTAGCCTCGGCGACATCTACCACTGGCGATTCGTTTGCCAGCTTCCTGTTAGGGGCGGTGGATGGTGCCACCCGTAACTTCAACGGGCCGGGCGTGGCCGCACGCTTCGGCTACAACGCGGGCTATGCCCAGACCGATTGGCGTATGCGTCCGAACCTGACGATTAATCTGGGCTTCCGCTACGAAGTTCCGATTGCGCGTTCAACGCAGCCAGATGCCTTCACGTCATTTGATCCAAACCTGACTGATCCGCGCTCCGGGTTGAAAGGTGCATTGGCCTTTGCAGGCACCGGCCCAGGACGCACGGGGAATCGCCGTTTTGGTGAAACAGATTACTCGTCCTATGGCCCACGCTTAGGCATGGCGTGGTCATTAGGGCAGAAGACAGTGGTTCGTGCCGGATACGGCATTTACTATGCGGCTGGGAACGGCTTGACGGGAGGTTTCTGTATTCGCTGTACGACTGGCTTCGCCAGCTCTGCCGCTGTCACCAAAGCTACTCCGACGGGAGCCGCGTTATATTGGGATAACGGGTTTGTGCCGCCCGCAAACTTTATTCCGCCGCCTTCCATCAGCCCTTCGGCTGGTAATGCGGTAGATGATATTTGGTACATCGCGCCCAATTCCGGCACTGCACCTCGGTTCCAAAATTGGAGCTTGAGCGTGCAGCGCGAATTGCCCGGCAAGTTCGTGTTTGAAGCGGCGTACATTGGCAATCGCGGCACGCGGTTGTCGGCCAGCCACTTCTCCTTGAATTTGTTGGATGCGAAGTATTACTCATTGGGCGATTTGCTGAATCGCCGCATTGATGACCCGCTTGTGGTTGCTGCCGGATACAAGGCTCCATACGCAAACTTCATCGCGGATTGGGGCAACACCGCAACGCTCGCGCGGGCGCTGCGTCCGTATCCGCACATTCAAGGCCCGGTCAACAATGAATATAATCCGGTGGGCAGTTCCTGGTACGATTCGCTGCAACTGAAATTGGATCGTCGCTTTGGAAACCTCTACACCGAATTCAACTACACCTGGTCGAAGTCATTGACGAATGCCTCTGGTTCGCAAACTTCAGGCGATTCCAACAATCGCAATCCGAAGACAGATCGTTCGATTTCGACGCTCGGTCAAGACGGGGTTCTGGCCTTTGAAAAGAGCTACTCCTACACCGACTACCCGCATATCTTCAATGCGGTCGTTGCTTTGGATCTGCCCTTTGGTAAAGGTAAGAAATTCCTGAGCGGCGGTGGCGTAGTGGATCGCCTCGTGGGTGGCTGGACAGTGTCTTTCGCCGGCAACTACACGTCAGGCGCATTAATCCTCCTGAATGCACCGTTGACCTATCCGAACTGGGGCTTTGCCTACGGTCGGAAGCGCGTCAACATTGTTCCAGGTGCAGCCATTCGCACAGGGGTTGAGCGCAAAGACCTTGACCCGCGCGACATCAGCAAGGGTTGGTTAACGAAGAATTTCTTTACCATCCCAGGAACCTTTGAGTTAGGAAACTCGCCTACATATCTGAGACAGCTTCGTGATCCTAATGCGTATAACGACAATATGGGATTCATTAAGCGAACTCGCATTAGTGAAACCGTCAATTTTGAACTTCGTGCCGAATTTTTCAATATTTTCAATCGCACGAATTTTGGAATTGGTGGAACCCCGCCACGTCCAAACGTCCTGGATACAGCCGCGACGGGACGTTTTGGGGTCACGGGTGGGCCACGTTCAGGCGCTCGCTCAGGCCAGATCGCGGCGAAGATTAACTTCTAATTCAACTATCAGAAATCACCCCATTCTGCCTGCCTGTCGCGTTTGTCGGCAGGCAGGCATTTTCATTCGCGGGGCTGCGATTCTTTGCGGCGCGCGGTACAATATCGCTCCAATTCAGGTAGAACTCGATGAATCAGAAGAAGAAGATTTTGATCCAGCAAAAGGGTAAGGCCTTGGTGGTGGCCTTGCTCTTACTGTGTTTTGTGTGGCTAATGCAGGCAACTCGCAATGTTTCAGCACAGCAAAACATTGATTTCACCCGCGACATCAAACCCATATTTGACGCGTATTGCGTCAGTTGTCACGGCCCCAAGAAAGCCGCCGGACAACTGCGCCTCGACAACAAGGTCGCCGCGATGAAAGGTGGCATTTCAGGCGCAATCATTTTGCCTGGGAATAGCAACGCCTCGATTTTATTGGCTCGCGTGACTGGTTCCGATGGACAAGCCAAAATGCCGATGGGCGGTGAGGCACTCAAGCCAGAGCAAATTGCACTCATCAGACGATGGATAGAGGCGGGAGCGATTTGGGATGACGGGGCGACGGGGCGACAGGGCGACCGAGCGAATGAATTGCCGATGCACTGGGCGTACAAAAAGCCAACCCGTCCTGCCATTCCAACGGTCAAGAACCAAGCGTGGGTGCGCAATCCAATAGACGCCTTTATCCTGGCGCGTCTGGAACAAGAAGGG
>JAEUQN010000087.1 GCA_016789725.1 Blastocatellia bacterium
GCCATAGGGGCCGAACTCGGCCTGACGGTGATTCAATTCCAGCTTGACGAGGTCAAAGCCTGCGCGTAACTCATGCTTGGCGAAGACCTTGGTGAGCGCGCTGCTGAAGCTCCAGTTGACCTCCTTGCGGAAGAGGGGCATCCAGCTCGGCGTCGTGCCAATGGTGTAGCCGTTGGCAAAGGTGGGCAGACCGCTGGCGCGGATGTCATTCTTATCATTCACGCCGGGGATGCCAAGATCAAGACCGAGGTTCTTGCCGTAATCCGGCCCGGTCACCTGCTGATCCATCCGGTAGTATCCGAAGTTTCCATCAAGCAGGAGCGATGGACTGAGCGTCCAGGTGTGGCCGGCGCTGACCACATACACCCTTGTGTTGCCCAAGCTGCCTTCATCGAAGCCCAGATTGAAATTGTCTATGTTGTCAGACCGCAGTGTGGAGAACTTACCCCAGATTGAGTGGCTCGCCGAGCGCTGGTAGGTGAGCTTCCCGTCGTAGTTGCCGCGATCTACCTTGACCGTGCGCTGCTGCACGAAGTCGTCGAGGATAAAGTTGTTGTTCAGGTCGCGGGTCGAATTAACCTTGGGGTAATAGTTCATGATCGCCTTGGCAATCGAACTGATCTGTGCGTTGGGAATCGTGTAGTTAGCGAACGCCGTCCGCCCGACGCCGCCTGCCGCGCCCGTGCTTGGATCGTAGAGTTGGAAGGCGGAATAAGCCAGCGCACCAGCGGCGGTTCTCGCATTGGCTACTTCGGTAAAAATACCCTGGCGCATCAGGTCGGTCGGAACCGCGTAGGTGACGTTCGAGGTGCGCCGGTCGCGGAAGTTCTCATAGGAGGCGAAGAAGAAGAGCTTCTCTTTCAGGATTGGCCCGCCGAGCGTACCACCAAAAGTCTGCCGGTTCAGCGGCGTGCGCGCCAGCGCATTCGCGTTATTGAAGAAACTGTTGGCGTTGAGCTTATCGCCGTTGAAGAACCAGAAGGCGGAACCGTGGAACTCGTTCGTACCCGACTTAGTCACAACCGTCTGCGCCGCGCCGCCAGCCATACCGGTGTCGGCGTCGAAGTTGTTGGTGGCGATATTGACCGTTTCAACAGTCTCGACTGGCTGAATGTATCCAGCGTGGTGCGGCAGCCAAACGTTGACCGATACCGCGCCATCCACGCGCGTGGTGTTGCTGTTGGGCTGCGTGCCGTTGACCCAGGTGCGCAAGGAGCGTCCAGGCGAGTCAATCTCTGCGTTCTGGAATTGCGTCGGCGTTGCGCCCGGCACGAGGTTGAGCAGCGTCTGGTAGTTGCGGTACTGGTTCAGCGGCAGCGAAAGAACCTGTTTGGAGTTGATCTCCGTGTTGAGATCGGTCTTCTCCGTTTTCAACGTTGCAGCGTCGGCGGTCACAGTGACGGTTTCCTGTGCTGCTCCGACTTGCAGCGTAACGTCCGTGCGTTTCGGGTTGCCCGCCGTGACACTGATGCCCGACTGTTGCATTTCCTTGAAGCCCTTGGCCGACAAGGTCATGTCATAAACACCCGGAAGCAGATTGCGGAACACATAGCTACCGGTTTCGTCCGTAACAGTGTCGAGTGTTAATCCCGTGCCGATGTTGGTAATTTTGATCGTCACACTGGGCAGAACCGCCCCCTGCGGATCGGTTACATTGCCAACGATACTACCGTAAAGGGCCTGCGCGTTCGCAGGCTGGATTAATGCGGTGAGAACCAGGAGCAAACTCAGGAGCAGTCCTGACCTGAGCGCAAATCCTGAAAGAAAGTTTCGCATAAAGACCTCCTCAAAAATTTAGGTTGTGAGATTGCGAGAGAAACTCATTGCTTGTAGGAACGGCAATAAAATCGGTCAGGGGCTATCGCCTTGACCAATGCCGCTAAAAATACTTCTCTAAGGATCGAATGGACCTAGTATTGATGCACCCGACTTGTGCGGGTTTGAAGTTAACGTTACAGCAAAGCCAAATGATGGGCGTCAGTGTACGCTGGATGTGGGCGAAGGTCAATGGCGGGAATCAGGCCGTTGTAGCCCTTGAAAAGACTGTGTATAAAACGTCACATTACGGTGATCTCCTCACCGCAAAAGCCTTTCATATTTGAATCTTCGATCCTCTATTAATGGCACGAGGTAGCAAAATGAAACGACGAAAATTTCTGACAGCGCGCTGGGAAAAGCTGGTCATGCTCAACTACGAAATTGATCCTCTGCTCTTGCATCCACACATTCCTGTAGGAACTGAGTTGGATTGCTGGCAAGGGAAAGCTCTGGTGAGTATGGTTGGCTTCTTGTTTTTGGAGACAAAGGTTCTGGGGATTCCCATTCCATTTCATCGCAACTTTGAAGAAGTCAATCTGCGCTTTTATGTCCGCCGACGAGGCCCCGAAGATTGGCAACGCGGCGTGGTCTTTCTCAAGGAGATTGTGCCACGGTCGGCCATTGCAACCGTCGCGCGCGTTTGCTACAACGAAAACTATGAGGCAATGAAGATGCGACACCGGATAAATGCCCAGGAAATCAACTACGAATGGCGCTGGCAACACAACTGGAATTCGCTCCGAGCGCAAATCACTGGCGAGCCGCAGCCGTGGCAAGCGGGTTCTGAGGAAGAGTTCATTACTGAACATTATTGGGGCTACGCCAAACAACGCGATGGCGGCACGGTGGAATACAAAGTCGAACATCCGCCCTGGCGGGTTTGGCGCGCGCAGACTGCTGATTTTGATTGCGATATCAAAGGCATCTACGGTGCGCCATTTGTCGAAGCTCTTCAGGCGCAACCAAGGTCGGCCTTCGTCGCAGTCGGGTCGCCGGTATCTGTTTATCAAGGAGTCCGGTTATGATCGAATTAGGTCGGCAAACCTACATGCTCTTTGACGGCGATTGCGGCATTTGCTCGTGGTCAGCGGAGCGTGTCAAAAAGCTTGACCGTCGAAACCTTTTTGTCATTCAACCCTATCAAAGCTTCCCGGAAATAGAGCTGGCAAAGTTCAAAATCAACTATCAGCAATGCGACCAAAAACTCCACCTGATTACGCCTCGCGGCAAAGTATATCGAGGAGCTTTCGGGGTAAATTATATCCTCTGGCAGTATTTCCCCTGGTCCTTGCTGGTCTTGCTGATCTACGCCTTACCACCCGTCTTATTGGCGGAACTCATCATCTATGCGTGGATCGCACGGAATCGGCATCGAGTGTCACAATGGTTCGGCCTCAAAGCCTGTTTGCTCAAACGGTAAGAAGCCTCATCCAACGATCAGGACCTCTGGGTGAACTTCTGCTGCGTCGCAAGCGTAAAAGGTGACGTCGTTGACAAAGGACAACTTGACCTGTTAGGTTGCGCCACGTTCACAATCAACATTTTTTCGGAGGTGCGTTATGGCTATTCAATGTATGACCTGTGGAACCCAAACTCGCGGAGGTGCAAAATTTTGCCACGCTTGCGGGACTCCAATCGCAACCGCAGCTTTGCCCTCAACGCTACCGCTGGGAACAACTCCGCCAGCGATTGAAATGCCATCCACGCCGCCCCCTCCAATGACCGCAACTGCCCCACAGGCGACAGCGTCAACCGAGGCGATTAATATCCCTTCGGCGTACCTGCCACAGGCAGCACAAACGTATAATGCGCCGCCGCCAATGCCCGCCATGCCAATGGGAACCTCGAAGAAATCCAGCGGGACGCTGAAAGTCGTTTTGATTTCGCTGGCCCTCATCATGATACTTGGCATTGTGTCGGTCATCGGAGCAGTTTATTTCGTCGGGAAAAGAGCCTCGCAGACCATTGCAGAAATCAAGAAAAACGGATTGCCAACCGTGACGAACAACGCTGAGAGCGTACCGGACGAGAAGCTTGGCGTGCCGATTTATCCGGGGGCAAAACGAGAAAATACGGTTTCTGGTTCCTTTGGTTCAATGTCCGGCGCAGTTGTCACGTTCTCAACCAAAGATAATGTCGAAGAAGTCGCCGCCTTTTATCGTGAGCATTTCAAAGAAAACCAGAATCAACACCTGAACGAAATCAGCAATTCGGCAGACGCTGATGGCGAAAACTCCGTCGTCTTTCAGGTCAATGGAGAAGGCGGATCAAGGCTGGTCACCATTTCGCCGCAAAATAAGAACTCAAATCGAACTGAGATTGTCGTCATCATCGGCAATGGAGTTCCGGGCATGACCGGATTCCCCGGCCCGCCCCCACCTCCACCGCCGCCGCCCAGAAACGCGGCAGAACGTAAGGCTCAGGAAGCAGAGCGCAAGGCCCAGGAAATTGAGCGGAGGGCTTTGGAACAAGCCGATAAAGTGTTACGAGATTTAGAAAATGCTCCCGTTCCGCCGACCAAACGGTAAGCACAGATCAACGACTAACAGGTCGGGACAAAGATCGGAAGCGTAAAAACGCCCGTAGTCGTGGTGGTGAGGGCGTGTAAGTTATGCCCTCCGTTGTAGGATCGAATCGCAGTTCCCGCACTCGGATTCAGATTCAACATAATTCCTGTCAAGGGAAAATCGCCCGTCGGCCAAAGCTTTATCCAGCCTGACCGTCCCGCTTTAATGATCGTTGTAAAACGAGGCACCATTCGCGGGGTGCTATCTGAAAGACTGGTTCGATATTGGCATTTGCCCGCCGCCAGCGTGAAGCTATAGCCTTTTTCAACATCGTCGTAGGTCAACCCCAATACCCCACCAATGTAAGCCCCTTCGCCACCGGCCAAATTTCCGCCCAAACGCGTTAGCAATAACACCGTGTCATTGCCATCCAAACGGCTCGGAACATTATTGAGCATCAACACACGCGGCCCGGCATTGTAATGAACATCGTCGAATTTGATGTCCGCTGTGGCACCATCGGGATTCAACGGTGAAGGATCGGCTTTGAGCGCCGCAAACGCTTCTGCTCCCAGGTTCGCCGAGTGCCCAGAAAGCAACTTGAGATAATAATCTCCGGCCAGATGGTTGAATTGGATTGGCAATCCCGTGGTCCCATCCACGGCCACCACCAGCAAATATCCCGTAATCCCCGGATCATAATCAGAAATCACGAAGGAAAAGGTTTGATTCGCGGTCAAACAGACGAAGCTGTCGGCGGATTGGCAACTACCGGAATCTACGAAAAACATGTGAGCGTAAACGCTTTGCGTCGTGTGTGTGTTGGTAATATTGATTTTGGTGTTTTCCTGCTGCGGCCAAATAATATGCGAAGAGTAATAAGGGTAAAACAAGACGGAACCAGGTTTCTGGTCGCTCATACCGTACGCAGGGGGAAGCGGTGTCCCTGGTTGTGCCACAGCCATTACGGCCATCGCACTGAGAGCGATTACGGCGAAAAGGATGTGTGTGATGTTGTGTGAGAATCTCATATCCGCTTCCTTGCCTGCATAACGACAGGCACAGAATGCGGGTGAGAGTTGGCGGACTTGTTATATGACCGCAATAAAAGCGTGTCTGGAGAAAATCGCCATCAGTTTGGAATTATTTGTGATCTTTGTCCTCAAAAAACCAGGAAACCACACCGGAAACGATGCTGACGATTAACGCGCCCCCAAAGGCGGATAGAAAATCATCCACGTAAAAACCAACGTTGAAGAAATGAACCGCGAGATACGATGAAAACCAGAACGTAAACGCGTTAATGACCAACGTAAACAGGCCCAGAGTGAGAACACGCAGGGGGAAAGAAAAGAATTTGAGAACGGGGCGAATGACCAAATTGACAATGCTTAAAATCACTGCCATCGCTGAATAGACGATCCACCCATCCCCACGCACCCGAATCCCCGGCAGGAAATATGCCGCCGCAAAGAGAGAGAGCATGATAGCCGCAAATCGAATGATGAGATTCATACAAGGCGATTATACATACGATGCCGCCCTCGTGAAAACGTCACTCCCTGGGATTATTCAGATCGTAATGCAATCATCGGATCAACTTTTGTCGCGCGGCGTGCGGGCAGAAAACAGGCGGCCAGGGCAACAATGATTAAGCTCAGAGTAATGATGCCTAACGTTAAGGGGTCGCGTGTGGGCAAGGTTGGAATCGCCTTTATCAATAGTTGTCCCACCGCGTACGCGCCGCCAATGCCAATCAGCGCGCCCAACAAAATCAGGCGTCCCCCCTTCCCCAACACCAACCAGAGAACATCTTTTTGTTGCGCGCCCAACGCCAGACGAATCCCGATTTCGCCGGTGCGTTGTACAACGGTGTAAGAAATCACGCCATAAATTCCGATGGCCGCCAGCACCAAGCCCAGCGCCGCAAACGCGCCCAGCAAGGTGCCGAGCAATGAGATATTACCCAAGCCCTGCTCCACCAAACTGCGCGCCGTGCGCAGCCGATGCACAGGTTGCGCCGGATCAAGTTGGGCCACTGTACCGCGTAGCGTGTTGATTAAGGCGTCCGGCGGAGTGGACGTCCGCAAGGCAATCGTCACGCTATTTGTGGGTGATTGGGTGATTGGCCGATAGGCCTGAAAGCGCGTGTACGGTTCGCCTAAGTTCGCCGGAAAACCGATGTCGCTGACAACGCCGATGATTTCGTGCCAGTTCGGGTCTTTGCCCGGTCTGCCAAGCCGTTTGCCAACGGCGGTTTCATTCGGCCAATAACGGCGCGCTGTCGTTTCGTTGATAATAACGACGGGCGCGCGGTCATTGGTATCGCTGGCATTGAACGCGCGCCCCGCAATCAATCGAATGCCAAGTGTCTCAAAGTAATTAGGGCTGACCGGCTCAAAAAAGATTTCGGGCCATTGTCCGGGTTGTGGTTCCGGCTGACCTTCAATTCGGAATGAACCGCTGCCATTAAATCCAAAGACTGCATTGGAGCCGGACAAAGAAACCTGTTTCACCCCCGGCAGCGTGCGCAGTTTTTCTTCAAGCTGTTGATAGAACGCGAGCCGTTCCGGTGGCTTGGAATAGTTTGCACCGCGCAGCCCAAGCTGGGCCGTCAACAGGCCGTCCACACGCCACCCCGGATCAATTTGTGCAAAGCGATACAGCCCACGTAAAAACAGGCCCGCACCTGTCAATAACACCAACGCAAACGCCACTTCGCCAATAATCAACGCGTGGCGCAAATGATGTTGCGAACGTCCCGCTCCACCACGCAGATTCTCTTTCAGCGCCTGATTGACATTGGTACGCGAAGCCAGCCACGCTGGAACCGTCCCAAAAATCAGCCCCGTCAAAATGGAACACAGCAGCGCGAAACCGAACACGCGATAATCCAGCGTCACCCCTGCGCCAGGCAATTCGCTAAACAGCCGACGACTGATAAAGACGACGCCGGCCACGGCAAACACCAGACTCAACGCGCCACCCAGTAACGAGATCACCAGACTTTCCGTGAGTGATTGTCGCAGCAAACGAAAACGTCCGGCCCCCAGTGCCGAGCGAACCGCAAATTCGCGGGCGCGCGTTGCCGTGCGCACAAGTTGAAGATTCGCCAAATTCGCACAGGCAATCAGCAACACAAAGCCCGCCAACCCAAACGTAAACCACATGACTTTGCGCCCAATGTCATCCGACATCGAACGTTGCAACGGTTCCAGCCGCAAACCTTCATTGCGGTTTTCGGTATGCTCTTTCGCCATATTCGCGGCGAAGGCAGTCATCGCTTCCTGCGCTTGTGCCAGCGAAACGCCCGGTTTCAGGCGCGCAAACGCTCGCAGGTAATTGTTACCTCGATTCTGACGTTGCTCTGGCGTAAAGGCCAAAGGCCGCCAGACATCTACGGTACCCCACAACAATGGATGATCGAACCCTGGCGGCATCACGCCGACGATTTTGATGTTCTCGCCGTCCAATCGGATCGTGCGCCCCAAAATATTCGGATCACCACTAAACCGCCGTTGCCAGAACCGATCACTGAGCACTGCAACCTGACTGGCTCCGGGCTGATCTTCTTCAGGAGTGAATCCACGCCCCAACGCGGCCTGCACGCCCAAAGCCGGAAAGAAATCCGCCGTGACCGCCATGCCCTGCAATCGTTCCGCCGCTTGCCCCTCTTCAGCCAGATTCGGTGCGATTCCGTTAAAAGCGACCATCTGCCCAAAAACAGAATTCTTCTCGCGTTGGTCTAAAAAACTTGCTGCCGAATGCGGCCAGCTTTGCGAATGCGACGAAGTGCGAAACACACGCACTAATTGCTCTGAGTTTGGATAAGGCAGAGCGCGAAATAAATAGGTATTCAGGACACTGAACATCGCCGTGTTCGCTCCGATGCCGAGGGCGAGGGTGAGTACCGCGATGAAGGTGAAGCCTTTGTGTTTGAGCAGCGTCCGCACGCTGTAGCGCAGGTCTTGCCAAAGTGTTTGCATGTAAAATGTCCTCCAGAAAAGCGGATGTTTCCGCCTAGTCAGTGACACCAGCAAACAGAAAGTTTCAGACCGCCATCATTTCTCTCAGAACCTATGCTTCCCACGACCGTAGACCTTCGACCAGACGCAGTAACTCACTTCGTTTTTTCTCAAACAGGGCAAACAACAAAATAATTCCCAGTCCCACGATGATGCCCGTCACATACCACAACCACGTCCAGCCAAAATTCGCGGAGGCGTGCCAGATCATCGCTACGATGGAAATCAGCAGAAACGACGAGCCAAGATACAAAAATGCGCGCACCCGCAACAACATTCCCGCCAACACGCCCACCGCCGACAACACCATCAACACCATCGGCTGCCACGGCGACTCGGCGACGCCCCGCACAAAAATCTCCGCCGTCGAAGACACGTAAATCACCGACAATGTCACGTAGCGCAAATTCGTCAGGTGTTTCGCCGTTAAGCGATCTCGATTCAAATACGCCGCGATCAAGACGGAAAGTGCCGCCGGGGTCAGCCACAATTGCGGGCGTTCGAGCAAACTGAAATGCTCCATCCGGCTCAGGAAATACCAGAGCGATCCATTCGCTGCCAGACACGCTAGCAAACTCACCCCAAACGAACTGCGCAATACGGCGACCACCGCGTACAAAATGCCAACGCCCAAAAGTAACCCTGAATAGTCAACCTTAGAGGCCACCAGCCAAAATCCAATCACGGGGAAAATCGGCAGGAAAAATCCGGTGTTGAGCAAGGGCTCACCCAATACCCGTTGCCCGCGCCGCCGAAACATTTCGCCCAATCCCACGCCAAGAAACGCAAGCGCCATCACCACAAAGGGCCAATACCGCGTGAAGAAGCCTGTAAATAACCACGGCATCGTCAATCGAACGTGCAGGAACGACAGCGCCAGCAACGCTTCCGAAGCGTACACGTAATTCATCCGCCCGCGTTCCGAAAGCTGCAATGGATCACGTTCTGCCCGCACCGCAAAGTAAATCGCCTGCATACTCAAGCTCAGCAAAACCAAAGCCACCGACAGAATCGCAAACATCGGCATTGCGACTTTGCCCGTAGAAAACTGTTCGGTAATTTCGACCGCGAAAATACTGCCCAAGGCCAACACCGCAATAACGCTCAATGGACGCAATAAACGTTTGGCAGCCGTCCCCCAATCATTCGCCAATCGTTTGATAAACCAGAGGCCGAGAACTTCGACAAACGCAATGGCAACGAGCAACACGATGACCAACCGCATCACCAGATGCCAATCATCGCCGGGCTGTAAAAATGCCCACCCCAACCAAATTGCGCCCACCCATCCGTTCCCAAACGTAGCCACACGCAACCACGCGCTATTACTCTCTTCACGCGCCAATAGCACAAATGACAAGGATTGAACGACAACCGCCAACGCTGCGAAAAGGCGTTGATGAAGTGGCGCAAAATTCAGCACGATCAAACCGCCCGCCACCATCACACCAATCATCAAGGCGGTATTCGCCATCACTAACCAATCGTGAACGGAGCCTTCGTGAGGCGGAATACCAAGCGCGTCCGCCTTTTGTTGCAGCCATCGTTTTTCGGCCCCCAACCAACTGGTCAGAACCACATACAACGCAGCAATAATCGTGGCGGTAAAAATCAGCGAGCGGGGCGCAAGGTTCGCTTGATCCAAGGCCAGCCCGGCGGCGACGAGTCCCAACAAATACAATCCGCCCACCGCATAGGTCGCCGTCGCATCCCACAAACTCGCAATCATTAACGCCACGGTCGCCAGCAAGGCGCTCCAACTCAACCACGAATTGAAGAACAATGGTGTACTGCCCACATCCGCCAGCAAGCCGTGCGCTACGGGCAAGGCCGTCCCCAACAGCGTGAGCATCGCGGCAGTGTGATGAAACGGCAGCCAATTACTTTTCACCTCGCGCATCATCTTTCGCTCAAAAACGAACAACGCCAGGCCACCGAGCGCCAACGCAATCATGTTGACGGCAACAAAATCCAGCCCACCGGCTTCGTGCTTATAGCTCCAAAATGCACTCACGGCTGCGTTCAGCAATCCGCCCGCGAAATACAAATAAATCCGCACCATTGCCAATCGCGCCAGGCCGGTTGCGATCAAGCTCAAAGCCACAAATGTCGCCACGGCCCACCACGGTTTCTGTGGATCGTTGACCAACGTGCGCGCGCCCATCAACAACGTCATCGCCCCGAAAACATTGGTCATCACAATTGCATCGCGCGGCGCAGCAGGGACGACAAACGATTCATCTTGTAGCGTCAATTGGTTTCTAAACCCAGACCACAACATCACCATTGTCACGATCAATCCGGCCACCAGCATCGTGTGATAGCCGAGCCAGTTGCCCGTGTCCCAACGGCTCAGGGTGCAAGACACAAGCACGCCGACCGCCAACAAACCAAGCCCGGCATTCGGTAAACTCAGCGGCAGACGTTGCAAACGCTTGAGCCAGGCAACACCGCAAGCTGCCAACGCCAACGCCAGCCAGCCCCACGCGCTGCCGACGGCCAGGCGACCTGCGCTAACGAAATCAGGTTGGACAAACAGTTCCGCGCCCGCGATAGCGATGACCATCAAGTTCAACGCCGCTCCAATCAGTACCTGCAACTTCAAGAGCCAATCGGGTGCGGCGTCGGCTCGTTGTGTTTGTTGCCAACCGAGCCATAGCAGCGCAAATACCGCACTGGTGATCGCATTGACCTGCACCAACCGCACCCACGTTGCTGCGGACATCGCTGACAGTCCATTCAAATACGCAAGTGTCGTGGCAAAATTCAAAACCACTCCGCTCGCCAACGCATAACCTGTGGCGCGCTCTCGCAAAGCGTGTCCCACCAGCACCAGGCTCAGGGCAATTAACGGCACCAGGTACGCCGCAACCGCGCCAATACGGGCGAAAAGCGATTCGCTCGGCACCCGCAAGCCACCATTACTGAGGTGCATATCCGCTGCCCACAACGTCAAGCCAATGATCGGTGTCGCGCCCAGCAGCAAGGTGAAGGCACGGGCATAGATGGCAAGCCGTGTTGATTCCGCTTGCAACAGTGGGAACCGCATTGCTTGCGCCCAAACATAAAGCTGCTCCCGAAACCAAATCGCGCCCGCCGTCAGCAACAAATACGCCGCCGCCATCCATCGCCACGTCGAAGCCACTGCCACGCTGGACCGCGCGCTCAACGGACACATCATTGCTAGCAACAATAGGATTCCCAACACGCGCCACCGCGTGAATTGCTCCCACAAACTCATCGTCAGCACCAACAACAACGCGCCCAGCAACATCCATTCCGTCGCCGGAGCAAGAGTGATTTCCTGAATCTCTGCATTCATCGTCGGTGTAATTTCCTCCAACAAACCCGGCAGAACGAAAAACAAACTCAGCCCAACGAAACCTGCAATCAATACCCACGTCACCACTTGATCGCACGTCGGCCATTCGGGATACAACAACCGCGAAGCCGTGTTCTGCCACGCCTGCGGCAAATCCTGTGCTATCGCTTCTTCGCGCGTGATGCCGAATTTTCTCAGCAGCAATCGCAGCGCAATCCACGCCGGACTGAGCAAGGCGAGCGCCAACATTTGCGCTCGCAGGCTCCGCAATCCGACGGGCAATTCGGCTAACAAATTTGCGCCGTGGGTGGTCGCCGTAACCGCGAAAAAGACGCTGGCATAAGTAATCGCCTGAAACGCCATAAACAACGAGGCCGAACGATACAACCACGCCAAAGCCCCGACCAGGGCCGCCAGCCAGAACGTTTGCCCGGCCAAGATTGACGCGGTGTTGACAGGCGCGGTGAACAACAAAACCGCTCCGGCAACGATTGATCCGATGAATGCCACGCGCTGGCTTGATGCGGTAAAAAGCTCTTTGGTTTGTCGCAACGCAATCGCCGCGATGAGCGCAATCGTCGCATACAGCAAGGTCGTCAATTTGAAACTGCGGCTCAGGCCAAAATGTAAAAACTGCGTAAGGGCGAGAAACGCCAGGCCCCAGCCCGCGTAATTGGCCCACACCTGTGAGATACGCCACGCGACATAAAACGCACTCGTCGCAAACAACACATACACCCACGCGATTTGTTGCGGATCGCCGGCGCGCCCGAAACCGTGCAGGCTGACGAGCAATAAACTCAGCGCACCCAGACCCGCCGTGACCAGTGCATAATAAAAACCATCGTCTTTGCGTTCACGTTTGTACAGCACCTCACACGCGATCAGAACCAGCAGAAATAAAAGCGCCAGCGCTTTACCGCTCGTCACAGAAAGCAACGCCGTCAAAAGCAACTGCGAATCATTCTCAGCGCGCCCCAACGCCAGCAACACGCCGAGCAGACAGGCCAACGCCAAACACGGCAGCGCTGCCAAATGCGCGAGCGGCAAACGAAACGCAAACGCCACGACGGTCAACGCTGCAAAGTTGATGAGCGCGACCATCATGACGTTCACAGGTTGCGGCCACGCAAAAACCAGACTTGCCAGCATCACCAATGCGCTGAAGGCGGCAATGCTGGCGCTGAGAACTGCCAACTGCGCTGGCTCAATCGTTCTGACTCGCTGCCACAACACAATGCCAGCCAAAAGCGCCGGAATCGCCAACAAACTAATCATGGGCGCAATGCGTTCCAGCGTCACAACCAGCGCCTGCGTTTTGAAGAGCAATAATCCCAACGCGACAACAGCGGCAAACGAACTCGCGCTCAGCAGCGTGAACGATTGATTCGCGGTTTTGACTTCGAGCGTTTCGCCTTCGCGCAATTTTCTGAGCATTCCGAAAACCGCCATCGCATAACCCGCAATCGGCAGCGCGGCCAATAAACACAGAGTCATTACGGAAGTTTCGGGTTCAGCCACACGACGCAAAATCAATTGCGTGGCGGACGTGCCGACGGCTCCAAGCGTCAACCAATGTTCCCAGCCCGGCGTCACGACTTTACCGGCGCGATGCACCATCACCACGAACAAGGCGAGCGAGATCAATTCACTGGCAATCACCATTGGATCGTTCGCGGCGATGTCTTTCGCAAAAGCCGCAATCGCCAGGAAATTCAGCGGTACCAGCATCGTGGCCGTAATCAACAAACCGCGACTCGTGTTCGGTAATTTCCAGCGATGTTCGCTGTAAAACCCCAGCCCCGCAAACGCGCCCGTCATGGCGGTGAAGATGAAAAATTTGAGCAGCGGAATCTGTTCAATCTGCGCCCACAAACTAATCACCAGCGCCAACGAACAACCAATGATGAGCATTCCACCGAGCAATTCACCCCACCGAATATTTTTCTCCTCCATAAACGCCGCGAGCATTTCGGCCAAGGATTTGCGCGGAGTTGGAGGCACAGCCGGTGCTCGGTAGTCGGTAGTCGGTGGTCGGTGGTCGGTGGTCGGTGGTTGGTAGTTGGTGACGGGTGGTCGGTGATCGGGAGCGGGCAATGAAACCGGGCGCACGGGTTCATCTGCCGTGACTTCTGCGCGCACAATTTGCGGTTCGGCCACCGGGTACGGCGTGGGAGATTCAATGCGAATGGGAGCACCAGATTCCGGCTCCGCTTCGGGTTCAAGAACAGGCTCCGGTTCAGGCTTCGGCGGAGCGGCAACAGGATGCAACAACTGTTGCCGCTCCTGGGCCACAATCTGTTTCAGCCAGTTGAATTTCAAATCGTCCAGCACGCCTTGTTCGTAAAAACGTTGCAGTTGTCGTTCGGTCGCGTCCAAATCGCTCAACGTATTTTTGTCTGTGAACTCAAGCTGCGGGCGTCCGCAGGAAAAACACTTTTGGCTGTTGGCTGCAAGCGTTGCGCCGCAATGATCACAAAAGCTGAGTTGGCGTGGCGGTGCAGGCGTTTTTTCATAAATCGGCGGTGGTGTGTTTTCATTGGTGCCGTTATCTGAAAACGCACGAAAGATCGCAGCCAGCAAAACCCAAATGCCGTGGCCGATGAGGGTAATAACGCCGAGAACAATGAGGAGCGCAACTAAGATTTCCATAAAGGGGTTTCTCCTTGAATCGGAACCAATCTGGTGCCGAGATTGTACGATAGCCGAACTGAATTCACAGCAGCGCGCCCGGATGTGATGGTTGTTGGATTGTCACAATAAACGACCGTCCGATTGTCGGCCATCCATGACCAGCCGAATTGAAGTGGCCTCCGGCGTCCTCTATAATCAATTTCCCTGCTGCCCATTCATTGCGAAGGAGAAAGTTCTATGCGTTCAGTTACTCATCGTTTCGGAGTCATCGCGCTGCTTGGCACCATCGTGTTGACGGCTCTGGCAGCAGAAAATGTTTACGACAAATTTCGCACTCGCTCCTATTCCAATCGCGGCTATCTCAGCGAAGCCGATGAAATCAAACTCGGCGCACAGGTCCACGAAGAGTTACGCAAAGAACACCGCTTCGTAACCGATGCGACCATTACGTCATACGTCAATGCGCTGGGGCAACGATTGGTCAGCAATTCCAAACGCTCAAATTTGCGCTATCAATTTTTTGTGGTGGATGACAAAGCTATCAACGCCTTTGCGACGTTAGGCGGCTATGTCTACGTCCACACCGGCTTGATTCGCGCGACGGAAACCGAAGCGCAACTGGCTTCCGTCATTGGGCATGAAATTGGGCATATTGTCGGGCGACACGGTTTGGAAAACGTCAAGCAGGCGCAAAAATACGGCACGCTGGCAACGATTGCAGGCGTCGCGGGCGCGGTGCTGGGCGGCCAAAAGGGCGGCAATATCGGGCAACTTGCGGGCAATTTGATTTTCGGCGGGAAGTTAATGAAGCACAGCCGCGATGCCGAACGCGAGGCCGATTATCTGGGGCTGTACGATTTACAACGCTCCGGTTACAACACGCGCGGGATGGTGGAGATGTTTGAGATTTTGCAAAATATCAGCGCCAAGAATCCCAATCTGCTGGGCAATGTGCTGGCCAGCCATCCTCCCGCCCGCGAACGCGCGGCCAACACAACCAACGAAATTCGCGCGAAATTACGCGGCAGCGATACGCGCGGCACCAACACCAGCAATGAATTTCAGCGCATCAAAGCCAGGCTTCGATGAACGTTAAGGCATAGAGGGCGGAATGCGGATGAACTACATAACCTTTTATTGTTTCAGCCCTCAACCACGAGGGAGAGCGTTTCACGCCGCATTCCGCACATCTTGTTCCGCTTTGCTACTACTTTCGCTCCTGGTCATCCCGTCTCTGGCCCAACGACAACGCCCCAAAATTCTGCAACCACAACACCATCAATACGCTGGGCGTTTGTTATTGATTCCGCGCGATGGGCGACCGATTTCGTGGAAGCTGCCACGAATGATCGCACGCATTGCCGATTACGAAATTCTGTATCCGCCGCGTGAAATGCTGGGGGATGCGACCACAGCAATGGACGCAGATCGTGTCATCGCGTGGGCCAAAAACCAAAACCTGAGCCAATTGAATGGCGTGATTGTGGCGCTGGATGCGCTGACAGAAAAAGCCGATGCCGTCAAAACCAGCGAGCGGTTAGACCTTATCAACTGGCTGCGGCAACGTGCGCCGGACTTACCCATTTATGGGTTTGCGGAACAGGCCAACGACGCCATCAGCAAACTCGTCTTTGATGATTTATGGCTTGAGCCGAATGCTAATCAGGCGGCGTATTTGCTGGTCGCGCGATTACTCAACCGCATTCATCAACGTCCGCCCAAAGTGATGCTCACCCTGTCAAATGCTGAAGACCCCGCGATCATCAAAACTATCGTGAATCAAGTGGCAACCGTGGGCGGGCAGGTTATCAAAAATGGCCGGGCGGACCTTTTGCTTTTTGTTCATACGCCGGAGACAGACCCCGCTAAACTGGCGGTCTTCATTGAAACGCTTGCTAAAACGGTTGCCGCAGGCTATTACGTTTCGCTTGCGGATGTATCAGGGAATAGAGAGCCGCTGATTGCGGCCCTGCGTGAGCGCAAGCAACTGGATTTATTGCAGGCCTATGCCGCGTCGCGTGCGCCGGAACAAGCCTTGAGCAAAGTGCTGGCTCAGGGTGCGGTACGGTTGATTGCGGCTAAGGTGTTGCGCCCCGGTTTAGAAGTCGAGCAACTGCGCCGCGCAGAACGTGCGCAGATTGAATTGATGCTGGTGCGCTACTTAGAAGACTGGGCCTATGCGGGCAACATTCGCCCGCGCGTCGAACAATATCTCCGTGAGCAGTTGAAAGCAGACCCGAATCAATTGGGCGAGACGACCGAAGCCGCCGAAGCATATGCCAATGCGGAATTGAAACTCATTGCCGAAGAAATCTTTCGCACGCAGTTTCGATACAACCTGCACAGCGTGATGCTCGGCAATGGGATGCGGGCGGATTTTCAGGTGGAGCTATTGCAACGATTCAAAGCACGGTTTCCTTTGCAACGCACCAGCGAACTTGAGTTGGATGTGAGCATCCATCTGCCCTTGTTAATTGGAATGAGCCAGTTTCTCAGAAGATAAATTAATACACAGAAGGTTCGATTTTTATGTCTTTAATGTTAGCCGAAATTGCCGAGCAACCAGCGGCGCTGGAACGCACCATCAAACGCGAAGCGAAGCGCGTCAATCGCTTTGCCGAATCCCTCAAACAACGAGGCATTCGCTTCATCGTCATTGCCGCGCGCGGCAGTTCTGACAATGCCGGTTCATTTGGCCGTTATTTGCTGGAACTCACCACTGGTATTCCGGTGTCGCTGGCTGCTCCGGCGATTCATACGCTGTACGAATCCAAGCTCGATTTGCGCGACGCGCTGGTTATTGGTGTTTCACAATCGGGCGAAGGCGTAGACATCAACCTCACGCTCGAAAATGCGAAACGTTGTGGTGCCATCACGCTCGGCATCACGAACGAAGCGAATTCTTCGATGACGAAAATCACCGACGAAACGTTTCTGATTCACGCCAAACGCGAACGCAGCCTCGCCGCCACCAAAACCTACACCGGGCAACAATTGATTTTTCATCTATTGGCCGAAGGGCTGGCGGGCAAGATCAAAGGCCACGAAATCGAACGCTTGCCTGAACTCGCAGCCGCTTCACTAACGCTGAAACCAAACATTGAGGCAATGGTCGAACGCTATGTGTTTATGGAGCATTGCGTGGTGATCGGGCGCGGCCTGAATTATGGAAACGCGTATGAATTTGCCATCAAGCTGATGGAAACGTGCTACGTGATTGCCGAGCGGTTTTCAGGCGCGGATTTCCTGCACGGCCCGATTGCAATGATTGAACGCAGCTTTCCGGCATTTGTTTTTGCACCGCCGGGGCCAACGTTACCCGGCACGCTGGAATTGCTGGAACGTCTGAAAACATTGGGCGCAGAAACGATGGTGATTTCAACGGAAGCGGCGGCGCTCAAGCTCGGCACGCGCAGTTTGAAATTGCCCGCGAAAGTCAGTGAAATGTTGTCACCGATTCCCCACATCGTTCCTGCACAGTTGTTCGCGGCCCTGCTTTCACAGGCAAAAGGATTGAATCCTGATGTGTCGCGCTCACTCTCCAAAGTCACCAAGACCGTGTGAGGTATTTATGATCGGCCTGAAAACATTGGGGATTCTATTGCTTTCGTGCAGCGCGTTGGTTTGTTCCGCACCTATGCCACAATCACAGGGAAATTACCCACCCGTCATTGAAGCCAGTCCCGCACGCGCACAGGCCGCCGAAGATAGCTGGAATCAGTTTCTGGCGGAATATCGGTTGAGTTATGTGCGTCCCGAATTAGAGCCGATTCTGTACACGCCTCGCACCTTGCCGCCTGCGCTGGCAATGCAAATCAACGTGAAGCCGTCCGACAAAAAGGCCGATGAACCAATGAACGAAGCACAGGCCAAAGAATATCTGCGACGCTTTATTGATAATCATCGCGCCGTGTTGTCGGGCGATCAGCGATCCAGCGCGCTTTCCCTCAAAGACCTATCGCTGATTACGTTTGGCAATGAAGGCAACTTGTATCGCGCCGTGTATCGGCAAATGAATTATTCGTTTCCGATTGAAAATGGCTACGGCGAATTGCGTCTTGTGCTCAGCAAAACTGGCGCGCTCTTACAACTCAGCAGTCGGTTGATTCCAGCCGTTGAATTCCCTTCCCGCCCAAAACTTGAAGCCGACTCATTCACCAGCAAATTCATCGGACGTGAATTCACCTACAGCAATATCGCCGGGCAACCGCTCATCTACAAAGTCGCGCAGGCGTCCGAAATCAATGTCAAAGAGTTAGTCGTGTTCCCTAAAGTCAGCGAACAAAAAATGATATTGCACCTTGCTTACCCCTGTGAAATCGGGCGCGGAACGACGTGGACGGTATTTGTGGATGCCATCACGGGCGAAGAGTTAGAGACGAAACAGAATTTTCAGTCATAAGAAATCGAGACCTCGCACATGCGACACATATTTTCTCTCTTGCTGACAATGGCGCTCTGCGCCGTCGCTGCCGATGCGCAATCGCTCGCACAACTTAAACCCAAGCTCGAAACCTTAATCGCTGCAAGTGGGGCCGAAACCGTTGGCGTTGCGGTGTACGATTTAGAGAGCAAACAAACGCTGCTCATCAACAACAAAATCAGTCTCCACGCAGCCAGCACGATGAAAGTGCCCGTGATGATGGAATTGTTTCGCCAAGCAGCGGCGAAGCAGATCAACCTCGACGCCACGATCACCATCAAAAACGAATTCGCCAGCATCGTGGATGGTAGCCCGTATCAACTCAATGCCAGCGACGACAGCGACGATTTGATCTACCAAAAGATCGGCCAGCCGATGACGATTCGTGCTTTGATCGAACGCATGATCGTACGTAGCAGCAATCTGGCGACCAATATCTTGATTGAAAAAGCGGGCGCGAAAAACACGATGAAGCTGATGCACAAGCTGGACGCCAACGACATTCAGGTGCGGCGCGGCGTCGAAGACAACAAAGCCTTTCGCGCCGGATTGAACAACACCACGACCGCGTATGATTTGATGATCCTGTTGCGCGCCATTGCCGAAAAGAAAGTGGCGAACGCACGCGCTTGCGAAGAAATGTTAGCGATTTTAGAGAAGCAGGAATTCAACGAAGGCATTCCTGCCGGCTTGCCCGCCAACACACGAGTCGCGCACAAAACCGGTTCGATCACGAAGATTTATCACGACGTCGGAATCGTGTATGTACCGAACCGTAAGCCATACGTGATTGTGGTTTTGACACGCGGATTCGCAGAGGAAAAACGCGCGCATCAATTGGTTGCCGAAATTTCGCGGCAGGTGTATGAAGCGGTGCGAAAGTGAAGTCTATTCTTAATTCGGCTTCACGACACGCGGCGGCACATCGCGTCTATCGGTGCGGCGACGATCCTCTGACGAGGTGAATGTAAAATACGCGACTGCCGGATCGTGGTCGGAGATGCGTTCGGGGCGCGTGCTATCGTTGCGCCAGGATTCGGGGAAATCGGCGTTTGTGCGGGCGTAGACAAGTTTGCTGAAATGTTTGAGCAGCGGAGCGTTAACCAACTCATGATCTATGGCCTGCGCGTTGCCATTGAAGCTGTAGGAATACCGTTGCAGCGCAGGGACCAATTCAATCAAATCCGTCAAATCAGGATTCACTAAATCCGCGCTCGCCAGCACGACTTGTTCAGCAGGCGCAGGCGTGCCTTTGATCGTGCCGATCATATCCACCAGGCCATCGCTGAATTGAAAAGCATTGTAATCGCCAATAGAAATAAGGCGTTCGGTCGGGTCAGCCGTTTGACGCGCCTGAATCAACTGCGCCAAAAACTCAGCCTGCGCGCGACGCTTGTGACGCACGCGATTCCCGTTGGTGGTGTCTTCGATGCCATTCAGCGAGCGAAGATGATTGACGATAACCGTCAAAGCAAACCGCGAACGATCCGGCGCATTCACCGTCGCTTTCAAAATCAGCGGCGGACGATCATTGAGGGTTTCGCTTTGATTGTTGGCAGGATTTGTGAACGTCGCAGTTTTGCCTTCCTGCGTGACACTCACAACTGTGACGCGCGTGCTTTTGACGAGAAAGCCGACATCAATGCCGCCGGGGTCATTGCCTTCTTCCAAATACGCAACGTATTTTGGATCGCTGTTTCCGGCAGCGACGGCATCGCTGTTGATTTTGCTGGCGAGAGCTTGCAGCGTTGTCAGATTCTCCATCTCTTCGACGCCAATAATGTCGGGCATCCGCAGCACATTGCGAATCGAAAGCGAGGCTTTTTGCAAGCGGCGATTGAAGCCGTCCGTCGTCAAAGCGACATCCGTCACACTGGGGTCATCGGTCGTGTCAAAGAAGCGTTCAAGGTTGAAAGAAGCGACCGTGAATTCGTTCGCAGCCGCATCGGGAACAGGCGTGGCAGAGATGTTGCCCACGACGCTCGCCTGCGTTTGATTGCCGGGCAAGGGCAGAATCGTGTAGCAACGAAACGTGTAATCCAACACGCCTGTCACATTCGCCAGCGTTGCGCCGCTCGTGACTTCCAACTTCGCCGCGCCGACCAGTGAATCGCTGTCCAGACGCAAGCGTTCGGGGTTGCCGTCAAAGCGTGAAATATTCGCGGGCCAGTTTTCGGTTTCGACGCCCGGTTCGCGGAACGGGCGTGCAAGGCCCGTAATGACCGCATAAAACGCCCCATTGGAGGTAGCATTCGCGTTGGCTTCCCCGCCCTGCTCATAAAACCCATCTGTCGGCGCAATCACCGTCAACGAAGGAATCGTAACCAACATGCCTTCATATTTTTCGAGCTGTTCAGCCGAGCCGGATGGGTTCGTGTCGGCGGTGGTCAACGTCACAGGCGCAGGCACCGCGTTACCATTTGACAGCACCACAATCAGGGCAGAGTTCACAATTTGTGTGAGCGGCGGGCTGGTCGGATCAGCCGAGGGGCGATATTCGGTGATGCGTCCGGTGACTTGCACCTCGCTGACCACAATCACAGACGAAGGCGGCGCAGTTTCGGTGTACACAAAAATGCCTTCGGAGGTGTTGGCATCGGTATCATAGTCGGCGGCAGCGGCCTGCATAAAAAAGCCATTGGAGCGAAGCCCGGTAACGATCCCTTTCGCCGTAACGGTTGCATTCATTAGGGCGGAGCTGCTGCCATTGCCTTGAATCGTGTGGATCGCAGTGAGCGTCAGCGGCGGTGCAGCGCCACCTTTTGGGGTCAAAGAAAAATCATCAATCGCCAGGCCATCATCCGTACCGCTCGCATTGAAATCGGTCCAGCGAAGAAAGATGGTCGCACCATTGGCAACGCTCAAGCCCGTAACTGAGGCACTGATCGCGGCTCGATTCGCGGCTAAATTGCCATCCAACGCGCCCGTTGATCCGGCTGTCACCGGGCCTGAAAAATCCAACGCATCGCTGTGAAACCAGGTCCCCGTCGTCAAACTCGTCGCATCGGTGCTGTATTGAAAGTCCAACCGATCCGCGCGCCCGACCGTTCCCAATCGCCATTGTTCGCCCGTGAATGAAAGGTCCAAACTGGTGATCGTTTGCCCGGTGTTATTGGTGAAACACACGCCGATCATTGGAATCAACGAACCGCTTTGCAACATGCCAAACGCGCGGTCACTGCCAATGCCAAAGCTGTAGGTGTCGCCCGAATTGCTGGAGCCATCGCCTGCGGTGTAGAGCGCATTCGCATTATTGCCCGTTTCATGAAAGCTCCAACCTGCGGGCACAGCATCTGACGCGCCCGACGTAGCCAGCGCATCGAAATTCTGTGTGTAGGCTGTCCCAAGCGTGGTAAGGCTGATGTTTCCTGCGGCCCGTGTTGTGGTCAGGCGAATGAGGCCAGCCAGGCTGAAGAACAAGAGAAGTGTAATCAAAGCAGTGCGGATAAATTGTTTCATTGGATTCCTATCAGTAGTTACAGGGGAAGGCAGATACTACTATGCGAAGGCGAGGAAAGTCGAAAGCGAGGAAGAAAGCGAGATTACGGAACAGACGGAAATAACGAAAAGGACGGAAAGGCAAGAGGTCAGGACGAGTGATTGTGAGGAATGCCAATCCCGTCGTTCCAGATCGAAATCAGAGGCCAGGAGCGGACGGGTCAGGGGCATAACACACCCGTCGCTCCTGGCATTGCGTGTCAATGAATTGTCACCGTTACAGTGACAAGGGCCTCACACGTGCTGCCCGTGCGTTTGATCAGCAAGGTGAAGGTGAAGGTGCCACGTGTTGTCGGTGTGCCTTGCAACGCATACGAACCGAAATTGTTCGTTAGTTGAAGGCCCGGCGGCAAGTTCCCTGCAAACATGCTGAACGTATAGAATCCTAACGGACTGGCATTGAGTGGTTGGTAATATATCTGTCCGACTGCTGCCCGTGTCGGGAAGAATGGTATCATCGTGATTCCGCAGCTATTGAAGACCTTGAGCACACCTGGCGTATTCGTCACCTGATAATTGCCCAGTTTATTCCCCGGATCATTCAGCGTCGCGGTGATGGGATAATTACCAGGCGCACTAGCGGGTGTCGCAGTGGTGCTGTAGCTCGCTGTGATGTCGTCGCCATTCATCAACCCCGTAATGGAGCCGGAGAAGGGCGGATTGGCTTCGCCTTGATTGCGAAACGCATTATTCACTGTGACCGTCAGCGGAGTTGTGCAGCAACGCACGGTCAGATCATGCAAAATCGGCGTGGCCGTGATGCCAATGTTGCGCGAGAGAGTTGTCCGAATTTCGATGAACCGACCAGCGATATCGCAGAAGGAAACCCCATTGCCCACGGCGACAAAAGCCTTCGAAGTGAGGTCAAGAACATTGTCCGCTACTCGCACTTCGACTCCAATATTGGTACCTGCGGGTGTGCTGCCGTTCCAGGAAACGGTGCCCCATTTAGCTCCCGCAACGCCACCGTCATGAATAACCGTCCACGTACCCGAAGGTGCGGACGAAAGATTCACGAAGCCGGTCATGTCACTATAGTTGTATGGGCCAGCGCCTGCGCCGAGGGGGATAGTCAGGTCAATTGCGCCCACCCGATTTCCATTAGCATCCGGCCCCGCCCCTGCGTTCGGGTCAATACGCGCAGCCCGGTCATAAATTTCGGCGGCCCATATCTTGCCATTTGCATCTACGGCAACTCCAGTCACTCCTGCAAATCCAGACACTATGCCTACAGGATAGTGCGTACCAGGGGCGGCGGGGTTTGGCGCAAGATGCCATACTCTACTGCCGAATAACTCCGCCATCCAGACATGGCTATTTTTGTCAACCACAACCCCCTGAGCGTCAAATGGTTGGGCATAAGAGTTGACTACCGCGCCAGCCGCATTGAGTTCGTAGAGTCTATTATCGCAACCCAAACTGGAATGCCAAATGTGACCCGTGTTCGGATCAATCCCCAGCCCATAATTACCTGTGCAGTTGCCAAAGCAGGTGCCGCTACCAGCAGGAGGTGGGGTAGCATTCGGGACAAACCGCAGCAACCCGCCACCGCCTCGCGCCGACCAAAGAACCCCATTACCATCAATTAACCCACCATAGCCCCCACAGCCCAGATTGAACTGTGTGCCAGGAATAGGCAGCCCTGTAACACCACTGATCTTTTCGTGGTCGAGGTCTCCAAGCCCACCGACCCAAATATCATTATTGCCATCCACTGCTACTGTCCGCGTATTAGTTCCAGTGACCCGCGTATAGTTGATGATGCACTCATCCTCAGCGGTGGAAACGCCGCCGTGCGTATCTGCCGCGCCAGCATTGGTCCAGGGCAGAATATTTGCCAACCCGGTTGAGGTCTTAATCAGACCATCCCCATTGCGGTCAATGCAGGTATTGTATTGAAAAGGCGGCTTGAGATATTGGCCTGCGGGATTAGGCGTCCCGTCGGCATTTGACCGTGTGCCGCCGAGGATGACCCCGATGCGAGTTACTGACCCTTTGTTCTGTCCGCCGGACACCCCCGACTCATCGCGATTTGATACCCAAACATTGCCGAATTTGTCCACGGTGGTGCGAGAGGGGTTCCGCCCCATACCGCTGGGCGCTGTCAGATACTCTCCGAGAATCGCACCCGTATTGACATCAAGGCGTACCGCCGTTCCACGAGCAGAATTGGCGATATAGACAAAGGGAAGTGGCGTAGCAAACAAGTTAAGTTGAAGTTGGTTGCTATTGGGTGCGGTGTGATTCACATTCAGCAGCGTTCCCTGGTCGAAATCGGCATCAAGAGTATAGGTACGGCTACAGGCTAACCCTCCTTGCGCTGTTGCTACCCCAACTGAATTTATAACTCTTGCCGGAGGGAGGAGCGCGAGTCCTAAGGCCAGCAACACTAAGCTTGCGACAAAAACTAACCTGACCGATTTACCGGCTGTAAGTTTTTTCATGAGATCTCCTTTTCGAGATTGAGTCACTGCCGCCTACTGTGGGAGGATATGCTCTATCCAAGACGAGGCATCTCCTGCACGCAGCAATGCGACAGTGGATGTGTTGTCCAACGCGCTGTTGCCACTGGCAGGTGGTGACAGCGCACTTCTTCACTTCACAATGAAGCCGAATGTATATAGATATAAATTTTACCGGACTATGTGTGGCTATAGCCGATTATCAGAACAACAGAGCAGGCGAGTCGAGTCGAAACTAAGTAAGACTCGTTATAACGCTCGACTGCAAGCTGAGGAAGACTATTTTTCCTGAAGTACATTCTCTGTGATTATTAAAAGACCACCGCTTCCCGAGGAGCGACGGAAACTGGCTGAATCAGTCTGCGCAACAGGGAGGCAATCACCGATACGCTACATGTGTTAGTTACAAATTCTTATTGACTAGATGGACGCGCTTAGCTTAGTCCTCTGCCTTACTACTGTCAATCCCAAAGACGAGGGCACTTTCTTCTACCCCAACAATTTATTGATCACAGTTTTCTGCCTGATCTGGAAGCTATTTCCTCTCGCTATCTTGCGCAATAGATGAGGATTTTGCGCCACTATGAATATTGACGCACCTATAGTTGCCACCTTAACTCCACGCATCGCATCTTGGTCTGGCCCTAGCCAGTCACCTGTAGATGATTGCAAATGACCATAACTCATCCAATTCCAAGACGCCGCTGTCAGCTTTCTCCCGCGCAATCAACGTGGTGTTCAAAGGTGGGAGGGCCGCCCCTTTTTTTGAGCCAGGTGCTGACGATTTTGCGCGAGACGCCAAAGACTCGTTCCAGTCCCCGTAACGAACTACGCTCTTCATAAGCCTTGAGAATTTGTTCTTGCTCGTCCGTGCTATTACGGCACACACGATGGCGGAAAGATGGGGATTGTGATGCTGGCATCGGTGTATGTCAGCGCGTGCAGATTATGGCCTTGATTGAAGCCGTTGGGATTCAGGTTGACGACAGCCCCCAGCATTGCGGCGTCTACGACGTGCTGCAATCGCAACCATCCGGTATGCCCGCGCGGAATGACTTTCGTCAAGGCTGGCGAAAGGCGTGGCGCACCATCAAAAATCCGATTCACATATTGGCAACCGCTCGGATCAAAGGTGAAGCTGTAGCCTTTCTCTTTGTCGTCGTACACCAGGCCCAATAAATCGCCCAGGCGCGTCGCCGTGCCACCGGCATAATTGCCTCCAATGCGATTCAAAATCAGCAGTGTGTTGTTGCCATCGAGAGGGCTTTGAATATTATCTACGGCCAAGGCGCGCGGTACGAGGTTGTAACAAGTTCCGTCGAAATCCAAGCGCGCGGTGGTGTCTGCCGGATCGCAAGCGAGCGGCCCGCCGGGCAAGGCGGCAATCGCTATCGCGCCTAAACTGGCCGCGTGACCGCTTTGCAATTTAAAGAATTCGCTGCCAATCAAGCGATTAAAATTGATCGGGCAACCACGCTGCGCGTCTACGGCAACAGCGACCATAAAACCACGCACGCCGGGATCGTATTCCGACGCCAGGAATGAGATCGTCTGATTTGGCGTCAGACACAGAAACATGTCAGCCGCGCGACAATCATCCTCGTTGATAAAGAACAGATGCAAAATCACACTGCGCGAAACATCGGTATTGGTGATGTTGAAGCGCGTGTTTTCCAGATTCGGCTTGGCAACATCTGAACTGTAAAAGTTGAAAAACAGTACCGACCCCGGCTTAGTATCGTTGAGCGCCGCAACCGGCGGAATCGGCAGTCCCGGATTGATGGCAGGACAATTCACCATCGTGCAGGCACGTACCGTCGCCACCTCACCGCCGTTGAACTCAAACGTAGAGTTAATGCAAAGATTGGTTCCGGGCACGAGTCCCGTTTCGACCTGCACTTGATAATCAATCGTGATCGTTTGATTCGGCGCAATGGTGCCGCCCCACCGCACGCGATCATTGCCCGTAAAACTGCACGTGCCGCCACCCGTGATAACGCACGAACTGTTTCGCGTGACGAGGCCCGGTTCCAATTGCGCGCGAAACACGCCGTCCACCGCGACCGCGCTGGTATTGGTGATTTGGGCGCGGACGTTCAGCGTGGTGCCATCGCCAATGCAAACAAACGGATCAAGAATTTCTGCGCTCACGGGAAGCACGGTCAAGGCAGCCGCCTTCGATTCGATAGTGCCACAGGAATTCGTGAGCTGAACACGATACTGTTTGCCGCTATCAGCCAACGTGGCAGCGGGCAGGGTCAATGTGGCCGTCGTGGCACCGGGAATGTTCGTCCACGTGACGCCCTGATCAGTGCTTTCCTGCCATTGCCGCATGATCGTGGCTGAGCCAGTCGCGGTAGCAGAGAAGGATGGCGTTGCACCGGGGGCCACGACTTGATTTTCGGGCGGCGTCGTCACCGACGGTGGAGTGCGGACAGTTAACGAAACTGCGGTTGTGGTAACAGTCCCGCAATCGCCAGTGATTACCACACTGTAGGAGCCAGCATCCATCGTCGTCACAGCCGGAAGGGTCAGGGTGCTATTGATTGCGCCATTGATGTCGGTGCTGCCTTTGCGCCATTGATAAGTCAGGTTCGCTCCTGTTGCATTGACTGAAAACGTAGCGGGCTGACCAGCGCAAACGGTCAGAGCTGACGGCGGCGTAGTAATCATGGTCGCTGGATTAATTGTCACAGGAACAGCGCCGTTACTGGAACAACCGCTGGTATTTTTGACAGTCACGCTCAGCATCGCCGTTCCAGTTCCACCCGCAGTCCACGTAATACTCGGTGTGTTTTGTCCGGTAGCAATCGTACCGCCAGTGATGGACCAGGTGTACATCGCGCCCGCTCCGGCATCCGGGACAGAAGCAGTGTTACCCGTTGAATTTGCGCACACAGTCGGCGGTGCAGTGATCGTCGCATCGGGGTTGGCATTCACCATCACCACCGCGCTGCCGGAGGAAGAGCCGTTGGCAAAATTCGCATCTGAAATTGCCGTCACCGTGTACGTCGTATTCATTGTCGGGCTGACCGTGCGCGTGGCCGGACTGGTGGTCACGCCCGTCTGCGTTACGCCATCTGACCACGTGACATTCCAGGGAGGAGCGCCGGTCAATGTGGCCTGAATCGTCGCCATACCGCCGGAGCAAATCGCGCCACCGCCACTGACAGTTGCGGTGGGAGGCACCAGCGCCACATCGTCATTTTTGATCGTGCCTGTGCCTTGCGCTTTAGCGACCGTCGCGCCGCTAACATTCGTGAGGTTGACCAAAACGGTTTCGTCCGGCTCAACAGCCGTGTCGCCATTGATCGTGATGTGAATTTGCGTAGTCGTGGTTCCCGCCGTGATCGTAGCGCCGTTCATTGCTGCCATCACATAGTCATTGTTGCCCGTCA
>JAEUQN010000088.1 GCA_016789725.1 Blastocatellia bacterium
GGCTGGCTCCGAAGATGGTTTCATCTTGTCGGATACCCGGGCCGTGTATCACCAGAATACCATAGGGACTATGCTCTACCGCCGGTCCGGCAGGCTCCTGTGGGATGTGCCGGGGCCGGTGATGGTCAGGTTGGGATGTACAATCGTGGGCAGATCACTCCCCAACATAATCGTGTTGGGCAGCGATACGTTGAAATTGATTGTGAGCGGCGTGCAGGCCGTCAGCGCGTTCGCTTCCTGAATCGCGGCGCGTAGCGTGCATTTGCCAGAAGCGTCGGCGCAGACACCATTTCCCAAATTAGCATCGGTCGTATCGCCGAGGTCGTTGACCGTAAATGTCGTCGGACATGTGTTCAGGCTGACAAAGATATTATTCGATGTACCAGTAATGGCAGAGGTCACGGTATCCGTCGCCGTAATCGTTTGATTGTTTATGGTGTTCAGCGTGGCGCTAAGCGTGCCCGTGCCACTGGTCAATGTGCTGTTGGCAGGCAGCGCCGCTGCTCCATCTGTGCTGGTGAAATGCACGGTGCCGCTATAGCCGGTCGTGGTATTGCCAAAGGTATCCTTCGCTGTCACGGTGAAGTTGAAAGAACTGCCCAGTGTCGCGTTGGCTGGGGCCATGACCATCAGGGTCGTCGCCGCGCCGGGATTCACCGTGATGTCATTTGAGGTTCCGGTAATCGCAGGTGTCACCGTATCCGTAGCTGTAATCGTTCTCACGCCAGCAGTTTTGAGGGTGGCTGAAAAAGTGCCAACGCCATTCGTCAACGTGCTGTTGGCAGGCAAGGTCGCCACTCCGTCCGAGCTCGTAAAATGCACTGTGCCCGTGTATCCCGTCACGGTATTGCCATAGCTATCCCTGGCTGTCACCGTGAAGTTGAAGGCGCTTCCCGCGGTAGCGCTGGACGGTGCGCTCACCAGGAAATTTGTGGCTGCGCCCGGATTGTTCGTCAGCGCAAACTGTTTGACGAGTGTGTGGATAAAGGCCGAAACGTTGTAGCTGCCAGCGACGGTATTGGCTGTGGCCGTGATGGAGGCATTGCCGCTGGCATCGGTCATCGCCGTATTCGATGTCGGACTGGTACTTGCCACGCCGACGCTTCCCGGTGCGACGTAGCTGATCGGTGCTCCCTGAATGTTGTTTGAACCTTCCTTGAGATTGACCTGGAGCGCCGTTGGAAACTGCGTGCCGACGGTCGTGCTTTGCGGGGTGCCGCCGACGATGGTCAGGGCGAAGGCTTGCGCTTCGACCGCGCCGATGTCTATGCCCGAACCTTGTGGCCGCGCAATGCCGCGCTGATCGGTCGCGGGCGCACCGGTCGCGGTGCCTGCGTCGAGCAACTGACTGTCGGGCAGCGGCACCTGGGTCTTCGTCAGACCGCCATAATTGCCGAGCGCCGAAAGCTTGGGGTCTTTCTTCACCATAGTGGTGCCGACGATGTCGCCGTTGACGCCGTCGGTGAAACCGGTCGTGCTGTCGCTGTCGAAGTTATTGCCCTGCGAGGTGACTGTGCCAAACTTTCTGATATTCGGGCCGTCGGTATTGTTGCCGAGGACAGTGTTCTTCAGATTCAGCGTGCTGCCACCCGCGACAAAGATCGCACCCGCAGCAGAGTTGCCGGTGGTAAGCGTGTTATTCGCGACGGTGCAGTTCACCATCGTTAGGGTGGTGGTGGACGAGATCTGCGAAATCGTATTGCTGCCAATGTTGCCGCTGAACGTATTGTTGGTCAGTGTAATCGTCGTGCTGTTTGCCTGATTGGTGATCGCCGCTCCTTGCAGGGTAATCGTCAGAGGCCGACGATTGCCGCTGAAGGTTGATCCGGTCACGGTCAGCGCTCCGCTCGCATTGTAGATGCCCGCGCCCTGCGCGGCAGTGAACCCGGAAAGGACACTGCCGTCAATGCGGTCGGTGATGTTGTCAGCGATGGTGCAATCCGTCACGGTCAGTGACCCGAAATTCTTATTGACGCCGGCACCATACCCTGTTCCGTCGAAGTTGGAAGTGCCGCTCTTGCCCAGCCCGCCGAGCGCCGAATTGTTGCTGATGTTGCAGCGTGTCAGCGTGTTAGTACCGGCACCAAGGTAGATACCGGCACCCCGACCACTTCCGCCAACCACAGTGGTTCCGCCGGTCGCGTTGCCACCCTGCGCGGTATTGTTCGTGATGACGCAATCGGTGACATTGACCGTCCCGCTGCTTAGCGAGTAAAGCCCGGCACCGGTTCCCTCCTCTGCAATGTTGGTTCCGCTCGCCGCCGTCGTATCTGCCCCTTTGATGTAGCCATCACTTAGGGTCAGCCCGGAAATATTGACGTTATAGCTGCCACTGGCAATGCTCAGCACCCGGTACAGGTTATTCCCGCTGACGGTCAGGCTGGCTGCGCCGGGGCCGTTGATGGTCAGATTGGGATGCGCGATGGCTGGCAAGGCTGAACCGAGCGTGATTGTGCCGGTCACACTGAAATCAATCGTCAACGGCGTACAGGCCGTGATGGCATTGGCTTCCTGAATCGCGGCTCGCAACGTGCAGACGCCGCCCGCTGTCGCGCAGATTTGATCTCCCGGCGTCGCATCCGCCGCATCGCCCAGATCATTGACGGTGAAGGAAGTCGGACAGGCAAACGCTGTCACAGGAAAAGGCTCGCCGTTGCTTGCTACTATCGCGCTGTTGCGCGCGGTCATCGCCCCCTTGTTTTCAATCCCGCCCGCAGGCGAATTGCGATTGTCATTGGTAACGGTAAGCGCGGCAAAATAAGTTGCCAGTCTGGCACGAGTCGTCGCGTAGCCAGTCATCAGTTTTGTGGCTGTCGCTGCGGCGCGCTCACGCCAAGACGCGCCACTGGCATCTGCGTGCTGCAATGCCAATCCGCTGGCGGATAACAAGCTCAGCATTATGAGAAGAGAAAGAATGACAACGCGACGAGCACGCAAACATGTGCGGAAAGGGTGAGGGATTAATTTCATAACAATGTGTGTGAAGCTCTGACTCAGGCCGCTGCATTCAGCAGCGTGCGTAAGGCCAGAATATTTTCTTTGGGAACAAAACCGTAAGCACCGTGTCGAAAGGCTGCGTTCCGCAGTTCGTCATCGTCGTGTCGTGTGACAATCACGACACGCGCTTCCGGGTGATTGGCGCGCAATTGCCGCGTCGCCATCAGCCCATTCATTCCAGCCATCTCCACATCCATGACTACCCAATCTGTACTGCCTAAGTGATGTTGTTCGTATGCAACCAGCGCTGCTGCGCCATCAGCACATTCAAAACAACTAGCGACGGGCGATAGCGCTAGGCGTCGTATCAGGCGACGCATCGCAGGATTGTCGTCAACGATCAAAACTTTCATTACTTTTTACCACTGTTGCCGGACAGGTTGGGTATCTTCGCTGTTATTTATAAGGGTAAGCGCGAAAAAAAGGAATAGAGGCGTTTACACAGCGGACCTGAGTACTTTTACACGGTTTTACCTATAGAATTTAAGAAAAGTCTTTTCTTCCACGAAGGAGCACAAAGGGGAGAACGAGTGACAGCGCCAAAGAGCTAAACCGCCCAGGATAGACTCGATGAAATCACTCATTCCCTCGTTCCCGCTGCTGCCCCTTCTTCGTGAACCTTGGTGTGCCTTCGTGGAAAAACAGTTTCTTAATGACTATAACAGCAAAATCACGTGGCAAGAGGGAATTGCTTACAACGATGACTTATGTTCCAGCGCGAATTTCACCAGCGCATGCGGGCCTTGCAGGCCGAGCTTCTGACTAATGTTGGTGCGATGGTTGCCGACTGTACGGTGATTGATGTGCAACTCTTCGGCGATCTCTTTACTGGTTTTGTAGGCGGCAATTAGTTTAAGAATCTGTCGTTCTGTCGGCGTCAAATTACGTAAACCGGGAGCCAGCGTTTGCAGCGCGGCACTGCGTTGGTGACGATTGAGCAGGAAACCGGAAAGCGTTGGGCTGATATACGAATGTCCGGCGGCAACCGCCTTAATACTTTCCGCTATCTCTGCCAGCGCGCCATCCTTGAGCACATAGCCCTGCACGTTCAGATTCATCGCCGCATTGAACATCTCTTCGTCCCGGTACATGGTCAGAATGATGATGTGCGTTGCCATTCTGCGTTCCTGGACAGCGCGTACGACATCGAAACCGGTCAATCTTGGCATGTGAACGTCCAGCACTGCTACCGTGGGGCGAAGCGTTTCGATCAGATGCAGCGCTTCTGCGCCATCGCTTGCCTCTGCCAACACTTTCAGGCGGGGATCACGTTCAATCACCTTGCATAATCCGTGTCGTAACAACGGGTGATCGTCGGCAATAATCAATTGGATTTCCTCGTTCATCCTACAATTCCTCAGCAAAGTGTTCTGGGGCGAAACTTCCGGCGGCAGTGACTATCGGCAGCGTAAGTGAAATCGTTGTCCCGCGTCCAGGCGCAGACTGAATCGTTGCCACACCGCCTAACATCTGTGCGCGCTCGACAATCCCCGACAGTCCCATGCCGTGTGGCGTTTGTCGCAAAACCAGGGGATCAAAGCCACATCCATTGTCCCGAATCTCAATCACCAGACGCGGCGGTTGTCCTTTTGATGAAACCAATTCCCGCTGCACCAGCACCGTCGCTTTTGTTGCGTGAGCGTGCTTGACAATGTTCGTCAGACCTTCCTGCACAATGCGGAAAAGATTGATCTCTGCTTCTTTCGGTAGCGCCTCGGTCAGGTCGTCTAGTTGCATTTCAATTTGCAGGCTTGATGCTTGCGCCACTTTATTCACCATCGCCCGCAAGGCTTCCGTCAGGCCGATGTAGTCCATCTGATGAGGGCGCAGGTCATAAGTGATCTCGCGGCAACTCTCAATGGCACGCGCGGTGGCTGCCGAAATTTCCTCCAAGGTCTCCCGCGCCGGATCATTTTTGTCGAAGGTCGTCTGCCCATAAGCAATCCAATTTTTGATGACCAGTAAATCCTGTCCCAGACTATCGTGTAATTCGTTGGCAAGGCGCTTTCGTTCGGCCTCCTGCGATTCAATCAAGCGACGTGAAAAAGCAATTTGTGCCTGGCGAGCGGAATGCACATACCTCAGCCGCCATTTGAAAACCAGACCGATGCCGCCACCAAGCATCAGCAAAACCAGTAAGCGAAACCACCATGTTTGATAAAAAGCAGGCAACATCACCACTTGCAACTGCGCCGTACTTTCGCTCCAAACGCCGTCACTGTTGGCGGCGGCAACCACAAAGATGTATTGCCCTGGCGGCAAGTGCGCATAAGTAGCCGTGCGGCGCGTGCCGGCCTCAATCCAGTCGCTATCTTGTCCGATTAGCTTGTATTTGAAACGCAACTGCTCTGCCTTAATGAAACTCAGCGCGGTGTAATGAATTTCCAGATTGGGATGTCCCGGCGTAATCCGCAAACCATTGCTAATGTCAGCCGCCACACGGTCGAGCGTTGCCCCTTCAATGAGGACCGGAGGCGGAGCCGGATTGGAAGTAATTTCATTCGGAGCCACTACGGCCACGCCCTTGAGCGTGGTGAACCAGAGTTTCCCATCGCTGGTCTTGACGCCAGAAGGTTGGCGTCCGCCGTTGCAATCAGAACTCAGCATTCCATCGGCTTTACCAAAAGCAGTGCTGGTGATGGCAGAGATTTTACCGTCAGCAAAATCGTTGAGATGTTGTTTACTGACGCGATACAGCCCCCGATAGCAACTCATCCACAGATGGCCGCGCCCATCTTCCAAAATTTGAAAAACGCCATTGTTGTAAAGCCCTTGCGCGGTCGTGTAGTTGGTAAATCGCCCGTCCTTGAACCGACTCAAGCCGCCATCAAATGTGCCTAACCACAACACGTCTGCCGCGTCTTCGTATATAGACCAGACGCGATCATTGACCAGCCCCTCTTTCGTCGTAAACACGGTAAAGCGGTCTCCCTGAAATTTCACAAGGCCGCCTTCGGTGCCAAGCCAGAACACGCCGTTCCGATCTTCGTGAATGGCGCGGATCGTGTTTTTGGGCAGTCCGTCTTTTGTCGTGTAGGTTTTGAGATGCACGCCGTCTTTGAATTTCATCAAGCCGAAATGAGTGCCGGCCCACATCGTGCCCTGTTGATCTTCGTGAATCGCCCACACATTCACGCCCACCCCATTGATTTCGCGCACTGCCGGGGAAAAAACGCCATTCTGGAGTGAGCATAAGCCATCGTACCCGCCAATCCATAAACGACCCTTGCGATCTTCGTGGAGCGCCTGCAACCCGCGTAACGGCAAACTTCCGGCAGTTTCTCCGTGCGGGTAATTGGTGATGGTTCCATTGCTGATTTTGCTTAGACCGTTGTGCGTTGCGACCCAGACATTCCCGGCGCGATCTGCCAGCACGGCGTGTGCAATATTGCCTGCCAGCCCCTGCGCTTCGGAATAGCCGGAAAGGTGTTGTGGTGTCAGGCGATTCAGCCCGCCGCCGTCGGTGCCGATCCACAAGGTGCCTTCGCGGTCACGAAACAACCCGCGAGTGCCGTTGCTGGAAAGGCCATTAGCTGTGGTGTAACTCGTCAGTTTTTCCTCTGAATCGTTACTGAAATGGAGCAGGCCGGAATTTATGGTGGCAAACCACAGGCTGCCGTCTGCATCTTCCAGGATTTTATGAATGGTCGTAGTCGCAGCGAGGTCGAATTTTTGGGTATAGTTTGTCAACACGCCGTTTTGGATTTTGAAGATTCCGTAGCGTGGCGGCGCGATCCATAACGCTCCGTGCCGATCTTCATGGAACTTCGTATTGATAAGAATCGGCAATTCGATGGGCAACGGGTAATAAGAATATGTCCCATCGGCAGTACGTGGTTGGCGTAACCCTTTTTTGTCTATGATCCAATGCGTTCCCGATGGTCCCAGATACACGCGCAAATCTTCGCCAGACTCGCTTTCGGTATACGGGACAACTCGTCCATTGCGCCACCACACAGCACCTTTGTCCGTTGAAATCAGAATGGCACCATCACGCCCGCTACGCACATTCAGCACTGTGTTGGAAGGTAGACCCTGGGCAGTAGTAAATGCCGTATAGGAGCCATTTTGATATTGCAAGACGCCGCCGTCCTCAACGCCGAGCCACAGCGCGCCCGAAGCATCAGTGAAGATTTCGTGAAAGCGGCTGGTTTTAAAGGCGGGGGTATTATTCTTATCAAAGATCGTGAAGCGGACACCATCGAAGCGTGCCAGACCATTGTACGTTGCTATCCATAGATACCCATCTCGCGTTTGCGCAATTGCCAGCACGGAATTTTGCGGCAAACCGTCTTCCGTCATCCAGTGATCGAAATGGTATTGCGTTTGTGCCAGGCACGGCCAAGCCAGAAACACCAACAGAAAAAAAGTACCACGTGGTAACGGAAGACCCGTTGATGAGGAGTGTGAGGGTTGCTCCGATTGCGTATCTGCATGGATATTATCTGGAACCACCGGCACCGAATCCTTGCTCAATTTTATCTATTGTTGTGAGGGGCAAAAATGCGGCGCGATAATAATGCGTTATGCGCCAGGCAGCAATCCCTGAATGTAAGGGCTACCAGCGATGGCCTTGCCAATGAAAAAGGGCTTACCGACGAAAAGCCGATAAGCCCTTTAGAAATGAATGGCGACCCGTACGGGATTTGAACCCGTGTTACCGCCGTGAAAGGGCGATGTCCTGGACCGGGCTAGACGAACGGGTCGCAAACTGAAAAGATCAAAATCACGTTTTCCGTCCAACGGAAAGCGGAGACTATAGCGACTGCGAAGGAATTCGTCAAGTCACCCTCCAGAACTATTCCACGCATTCTCGCCAACATTCGCAGATTGATACTGGAGCGAATGCCCCCGCCGCACCAGCGGTCGCTCCAACCACCGCCACGAAATCGTAGCCAGGGCCAGTGAAATTGCCAGCGCCAAAAGAGAAACCGAAAACTCTTTCAGATTTGCAATGCGCGGATTGATGCCAAGAACTAATCCGTAACACAAGCCAATGACAGGGATATGGAGGAGGTAAAATCCATACGAGATTTCGCCCAACCAGCGCATGATTGCGGTTCTGAAAAAGGCGGTTATTCGTTGTTGCGGATTGAGTAGCACCAGCAACAACATCATCGCGTAAAACAGGCTGATCCAGGTGTACCCCACCGTCGTCATCACGATGCTTTCGGCGGTCGCTAACTCCTGCCGCCAAATGTTCAGCCCGGCCAGCCCCGCTGCCAGAAAGCCAAAAACCACCCAGAGAAGCCGCCGATGGGATTCGAGCTTTTGCCGCCAATCAGGCCGACGGAGCAGGTATGCAATCAAAACGCCCATCATCAATCCGTCTATACGCGTCGGCGTCATCACATAATTCGCAATGCTTCCCACCGCAAATAAATTGTAGACAAAAAATCGTAGAACCATTGCCACCCCAACAGCTCCTATCAACAGCAGCGGCAGCCAGCGTTCCTTACATTTCCGAATGACCCAGGGCATCACAAAATAAAACTGTTCTTCGACCGCCAGCGACCACGTTACGCCCATCCACGCCGCCGGAGCGCCCACATACGCTACGTAATAAACTGAGGCGAAATTCTGTGTGAAGGTAAAGTATGACCAAAACGGCAACGGGTTCTGAAACAGCCACGTTGAAATCGCCCCCACGCCCACCGCCAGCAACGCAAAAAACACGAACAGGTTCAGATAAAAAAGCGGAAAGATGCGGTAGATGCGACGCACATAAAAAACTTTGTAGTAATTCAGGGCCTGGCGATGATCCAATAAAATCCCGCCAATTAAATAACCCGATAAAACGAAAAATAAATCTACGCCCGACCAGGTGTAGCGCAGCGCAATCACGAGGTACACAAGCGGCGAATCTGGCGCAGGGTAAAAGATCGCATTGAAGTGATGCCCCAGCAAAATCACTAAAATCGCCAGTCCTCGGACACCATCCAATTCAGGAATGCGCGGAGAAGAATTTGACTTTACCGGAAGCACGTCCGGCGCGACGGTAGCTTTCATAAAAATGAGCCTGATCTGAACGGCTAACGGATTGAGGTTAACAGGAGCATAAACTCCTGCGCCGCCTGGCTAAAATCTTTGTGACGACGATGAATGATACCGAGCGAGCGAGTGAACGTTCCTTCGGTAAATTTCAGAGCCACCAGCATCCCATTGCGCACCTCATTAACGACCGCATTTTCCGGCAAAATCGAGACGCCAATGCCGACCTCAACCGAACGCTTGATCGTCTCAATATTGTCCATTTCCATCGCAAAATTGACCGCGACCTTGTGTTGTTTGAGGATACGGTCAACCGCCTTGCGAGTAGGAATATCGCGCTCGAAGCCAATAAAGGATTCTCCATTCAGCTTCTGAATGCTCAGGCGACGGCGCGCAGCCAATGGATGTTCCGGGCTGCAAACGAATACCAGTTGATCGTCGCGCAACGGAATCAAATCAATCTGCGGGCGACGCTGCGGCAAGGCGACAATACCAAAATCAATCGTATTGTTCAGACACGCTTCGTAAACCTTGTCGGTTCGACTGTACTCCAAACGCACGTTGACCTGCGGATGCGTTTTGATGAACTGCTTGACGTATTGCGGCAGCGCGTGCAATCCCACGCTGTAAACAGTGGCAACGCGAACCGTACCAGAAATGCCGACGAGTGGCATTCGCATCTTATTTTCGAGGGCGCGAAACCGCTCCATAATCTCTTTGCACTCCGCATAAAACTCTTTGCCGGCGGCGGTCAGCGTTACTTGTTTGCGCGAACTTCGTTCAATAAGCTGTTGCGCAAATCGAGTTTCCAGTGCTTTGATTTGCTGGCTGACGGCGGATTGCGAAACGAAGTTGAGCGTGGCGGCCTTGGAAAAGCTGCCGGTCTCAACCAGATCACAAAAGGTTTTCAGCGTTTCGATGTGCATTAGCGTTGCTTATACTGATTATTATTCTTTTCTATTTTACTAATAGAAACAAGCTTGTTACCTTCTCGAACCAGATTCCTGGAGGAAATTATGGCATCCATTCTTGTCGCGGGAGCCACGGGCAAAGTTGGTCAGGCAATCATCTTGGCACTGAAGCATCATCCGCTCCGGGCGCTGGTGCGAGATCAAACTCAACTGGGCGCAGCGGATGGCAAGGTGCATGAGATTTTTGCGGCTGATGCGCGTGATCCGGCTTCGCTCCGAGGTGTCTGCAAGGATATTGACATCGTGATTACTTCTATCGGCGGAAGTTTGCAATTGAGGCGCACTCCATCCAAATCCGGTTATTGGGAGGTGGATTATCAAGCCAACAAAAACCTGTTGGCAGAAGCCAAACAGGCGGGCGTCCGCAAATTTATTTATGTTTCTGTTTTCAAAGCACCTGAGATCAAAGGCAGCGCGTATTTTGAGGCGCACGCCGCGTTTGAAGAAGAGCTGAAACGTTCTGGGTTGGACTACGCGATCATCCGCCCAACAGGGATTTATTATATCTTCGAGGAATTTGTGAACTTCGCACGGCGCGGCATTGTTCCGCTTTTTGGTGATGGCAGCGCGAAGACGAACCCGATTGATGAACACGATGTCGCGCGGATTTGTGTAGAAGCCCTTGACGCTTCGCAAACGATCTATGATGTCGGCGGGCCTGAAGTTTTCACGCGCCGCGAAATCGGCGAATTATGCTTTCAGGCATTAGGCAAAAAACCGCGTTTTATTAAATACCCTGCAGGTCTGATGCGCGCATTCATTAAGCCGCTCAAGCTGTTCGATCAGCGGCTCTTTGATCTCATGGATTTTGCCATTCTGGTCAATACTGTGGACTTTGTGGCACCGCGTCAGGGCCACAACAAATTGGAAAATTACCTGAATCATTTGACAGCAAGCGGCTAAGCCAGAACAATACGCAATTCATTTTCCAGCATTTCTCAAACTATCAGACACAATTGTCGCGTACCTTCTGGAGGTGGCGGACAGATACCTATGACGATCATTACTCGTTTTTTCAATTCGACGCTGGGCAAGAAATACATCATGGCAATCACAGGCTTTTTGCTGTTCGGGTTTGTGATTATCCATATGCTTGGCAACTTACAAATTTTCATCGGCCCTGCTGCGATCAACGACTACGCCGAAATGCTGAAATCCAAAGCGGCGCTGTTGTGGGGCGCGCGACTGGGACTGTTGGTCATCACGATTTTGCACATCGTCACCGCGATTCAACTGGTGCTGCGCAATCGTGCAGCCCGTCCGGTTAAATATGGCACGGGCAAAGCGCCGGTCGCGGCTTCATTGACTTCGCGCACAGCAGCCATCAGCGGAACGATCATCCTGGCGTTCATCATTTTTCACTTGTTGCATTACACAATTGGCGGAATCAATCCTGAACTCTTGCAATTGCGCGATGCGACAGGCCGTCACGATGTATTTCAAATGATGGTGCAGGGGTTCAGTAATCCGCTCATCGCGGGCTTTTATTTACTGGCGATGGCATTGCTGTGTATGCACTTGAGTCACGGCGTCAGTTCGATGTTTCAATCGCTCGGCTTAAAAAGCGGCGCGTACGACATGGTGATTGATCGCGTGGCGAAAGTGGCAGCAGGGGCAATTTTTCTGGGCAATTGCGCGATTGTGATTGCCGTGTTGGCAGGTTTAGTCAAATAACTTTATGGCGTTATCACTCAATTCAAACATTCCTTCTGGTTCCGTCGGGCAGAAGTGGAGCAAATACAAACAGGACTCCAAACTGGTCAACCCGGCGAACAAGCGCAAGTACGAAGTCATCATCGTCGGCACCGGTTTGGCAGGCGCGTCAGCCGCCGCAACGTTGTCTGAACTGGGCTACGCGGTGAAAGCCTTTTGCTATCAGGACAGCCCGCGCCGCGCGCACAGCATCGCCGCGCAAGGCGGCATCAATGCGGCCAAAAATTACCAGAACGATGGCGACAGCGTGTATCGCTTGTTTTACGACACAATCAAAGGTGGCGACTTTCGCGCCCGCGAAGCCAACGTGCATCGCCTCGCCGAAGTCTCCATCAACATCATTGACCAATGCGCGGCGCAGGGCGTGCCGTTCGCGCGTGAATATGGCGGCGCGTTATCGAATCGTTCGTTCGGCGGTGCGCAGGTTTCACGCACGTTTTATGCGCGTGGACAAACCGGACAACAATTGCTGCTCGGCGCGTATCAAGCCTTGTGCAAACAAATCGCAGCGGGCGGGGTGCAGATGTTTCCGCGCACCGAAATGCTGGATGTCGTGATCGTAGACGGCTATGCCAAAGGCATCGTGGTGCGTGATCTGGTCACAGGCAAGATTTCATCGCACGCGGCAGACGCGGTGATTCTGGCGACGGGCGGCTATGGCAACGTATTTTTCCTTTCGACAAATGCGCAAGGCTGCAACGTGACGGCAACGTATCGTGCCTATAAAAAAGGTGCAGCGTTTGCCAATCCGTGCTACACGCAAATCCATCCGACCTGCATCCCGGTCACAGGCGATCATCAATCGAAGTTGACGTTGATGTCAGAAAGTTTGCGGAACGACGGGCGCGTGTGGGTCTCGAAGAAAAAAGGCGATCATCGTGCGCCTGATCAGATTCCCGAAGACGAACGCGATTATTACCTCGAACGCAAATATCCGAGTTACGGCAACCTCGCGCCGCGTGACATCGCTTCACGCGCGGCAAAAGAGGCGTGCGACGATGGGCGCGGCGTTGGTTCCAGCGGCCTCGGCGTGTATCTGGATTTTTCGGCTTCGATCAATCGCCTGGGTGAAGACAAAATTCGGGAGCGCTACGGCAATCTGTTCGACATGTACGAACGCATCACGGGCGAAAATGCCTACCACGTCCCGATGCGGATTTACCCGGCGGTGCATTACACGATGGGCGGACTGTGGGTAGATTACAATCTGATGAGCAATATTCCCGGCCTGTTCGTGTTAGGCGAAGCCAATTTCTCCGATCACGGCGCGAACCGCCTCGGAGCCTCCGCGCTGATGCAAGGTCTGGCAGATGGCTACTTTGTGATCCCCTACACGCTCGGCAATTTCTTCGCATCCAACCCAAAGAATCGCCCGTCAGAAGACCATCCCGAATTCAAGCAAACGGAAGACGTCATCAATGCACGCATCCAGAAAATGCTGTCCATTCGCGGCAAACGCACCGTACGTGATTTTCACCGCTCGCTCGGCAAAATCATGTGGGGCAAATGCGGGATGGCGCGCAATGAGCAGGGATTAAAAGAAGCGTTGCATGAAATCCCCGCGCTGCGTCAGGAATTCTGGGAAAACGTCAATGTGCTGGGCGGCAACGAAGAATTAAATCAGGCGTTGGAACAGGCCGGAAGGGTCGCAGACTTCCTCGAATTCGGCGAATTGCTGTGCTACGACGCGCTGCACCGCGAAGAGTCCTGTGGTGGTCATTTCCGGGAAGAATATCAAACCGAAGACGGCGAAGCCCTGCGACAGGACGATAAGTTTTCGTACGTCGCCGCGTGGGAATACACCGGAGTAGACAGCTATCCTGAGTTGAATAAAGAGCCGCTTGTGTATGAAGAAGTGAAGATGGCAACAAGAAGCTACAAATAGTCTGGAAAAGTCCAGAAAAGTCTGGGGAAGTCTGGAAAAGTCAAAGACCAGCTTTCCTAGACTTCTCAAGACTTTCCTAGACTTCTCAAGACTTTCCTAGACTTCTCAAGACTTTCCTAGACTATGAATCTAACACTTAAAGTTTGGCGACAAAAGACCGCCGTAGATGAAGGAAAATTCGTTACCTATCAGGCGAAAGACATCAGCCCGGACATGTCGTTTCTGGAAATGCTGGACATCGTGAATGAAGAGTTGCAAGCCAAGGGCGAAGAGCCGATTGCCTTCGATCACGATTGCCGTGAAGGCATTTGCGGGATGTGTTCGTTGGTCATCAATGGCACGGCACATGGCCCGGTGAGCGCCTGTACCACGTGCCAATTGCACATGAGAATGTTCAGCGATGGCGAAACGATCACGATTGAACCCTGGCGTGCTTCGGCCTTCCCGGTGATCAAAGATTTGGTTACAGATCGCCGCGCGTTCGACCGCATCATTCAAGCGGGTGGTTTCATCTCGGTGCCAACCGGCGCGGCCCCCGATGCCAACGCGATTCTGGTTCCCAAAGTAGAAGCGGACAAAGCGATGGATGCTGCGCAGTGCATCGGTTGCGGCGCGTGCGTAGCGGCCTGTAAAAACGGCTCGGCGATGCTTTTTGTCGCCGCCAAAGTCGGTCATCTCGGCGTCCTGCCGCAAGGCCAGCCCGAACGTCATCGCCGGGTGCTGAATATGGTGGCGCAAATGGACGAAGAGGGCTTTGGAGCTTGCACGAATACAGGTTCGTGTTCGGCAGCCTGCCCCAAAGAAATCAGCCTGGAATTCATCGCCCGATTGAACCGCGACTACTTCAAGGCAACGCTGAAAGAGGGCTTCAAGAAAGAGAAGAAAGCCGCTTCAGATGGGGCGTAGAGAACAAACACGTAGTAGCGAAGTTATTCGCTGTCCCAAGCAAACAAATAAATTTGCTACTACGTGTTGCGATTCTGTCATTGATTCAGCACAGGAATTTTCGCCGCTTCTTTTCCCGCCTTTTCATTCACGAATGACAGCAGAATAATTCCCACCACAAAGAACACACCGATAGACAAAATTGCGGGGCGTTGGCTGCCGGTTGCGCTGGAAATTGCGCCAAACACGAGCGGCCCTAAAAAGGCTAAGGCTTTGCCCGCAATACCTAAAAACCCAAAGAACTCCGCTGCATTTTCTTTCGGCGTGAATAAGGCGAGCAAGCTTCGCGTCACCGATTGCGTCGCGCCCATGCCTAAGGCGACAAACACTGCCGCAATATAAAACGTGGTTTTCGTGTACGACAAATACGCGATCACAACCGCGATAATCCAAATCACCAGCGAGATGTAAATTGTATTCTTTTGCCCAATGCGATCTGCGATCCAGCCAAACGAAAACGCACCAATCGCCGCGACGACATTCATCAGGATAAACAGCATCGCAATGTCTTCGCCCGTGAAGCCAATAGTCGTCGTTGCAAACAAAGCCGCAAAATAGATCACCGTTACTACGCCGTCGTTGTAGACCAAAAACGCGATCAGCAACTTCACCAACTCGCGGTAACGTCCGATATTTTTGAGCGTGTGAAATAACTGCTTGAAGCCCACTGTCAGATATGTTTCGCCCGGCGGCAATTGTTGCGGTACACTGCGCTCACGCAAAAACAGAAAGGTCGGAATCACTGCAATCGCATAGTACACGGCGACGACTACGGGAATTAACCGCGCCTTTGAGAGTTGTTCCGCCGAAGGATTCGAGACGATGTTATCGGCCAAGCCAAACACTATCGAAATCAGCACCATGCAAATCAATCCGCTGGTGTAACCGAATGCCCATTTCATCCCTGAAATCTTGCCCACATTTTGCTCGTTCGAGATGCCCGGCAAGAAACTGTCAATAAACACGCCACCGCCCGCGAAACCGATGTTCGCAATGATGTACAACGTCAAGCCCAGCGTCACTGCGCCCGGCCCCACGAACCACAACGAAGCGGTGAACAAAATGATTGTGGTCGCACAGATGCCGAGGAACTTTTTGCGGCTGCCCGAAAAGTCTGCAATCGCACCCAAAATCGGAGCCAGAATCGCCACAAACACCTCTGAAATCGAAGCCGCCAAGCCCCATAAAAAATCCGCCCGCCCAGGGTCTTGCACGACGATCTTAGCGTAGTACGGCGCAAACAACGCCGTCACAATCACCGTCGTAAACGCCGAATCCGCCACGTCGTACATACACCAGCCGAGGATTTCTTTTTTGGTGATGGGGGGCTGGGTGGGAGCAATTGTTTCTGCGGGCATAGTTTGATCCTTTGGTATAAGTCACGCACCAAAAGTTGAAGCAGAGCGGACTTTACGCGGAGGTGTCATTTGTCTTTTGAGTGTGTATGGCAGTTTGTTTAGTGTCACAGCAATTTGCAGTGCATAGTTTTCGCTCAATGAACGTCCAGCTTCGTTAAGTAATGCTGCCGCTGAAAATCAGTCAAGCCAGGGCAAATCCCTTTGCGCCACAGGCGAACCAAGTCAAGTTGAGACTGTATTTTATTTACGTCTGGTAACGCACCAGCACTCAATAGGTCGCTTATTTCCCTTGCCGTTTTTTGAGCATCAGCTTGGGTCGTTATCCACCACCATTTATCATCTTTTTCTGAAGTGAATTCCCCAATACGTTTATGCCAGTGACCGCCCACAATACTCGGTTTTTCAGGGATGCCAGCTCTAATCGGAGCCAAAGATTTAAGCCAAATCGCTAAATTTACTGTCACTTTTATTGCTTGCGCAGAACTACTCAGGCTCTTTTGAAGACCCACAAGATGAACAACTTCAGCCATCTCATATTCAAACAATTGGCCGCGTTTTCGATACCCGAATGGTTTGAGGCAAGCGTGCATTCCCAAAAGGATTGTTTTTGTGAAGGCTGCATTATTCATCTCAACTCAATCAATACGGCCCACGAATCTTTTCGGCCACATTCACGGCATAAAACGCGCGCAATTGTTCGTGGCGTGCCTCATCGAGTGGCGGCAATTCAGAGGCAGCCGCATTCGCACCGACCTGCTCCACTTTGGTGGCACCGGGAATCACGACCGTAACGGCGTCAAAATCCAAAATCCATCGCATTGCCCACTGCGCCATCGTAATGCCCTCTGGCACCAGCGGACGCAATTGCTCGACCAGTTCAATTCCCTCTTCAAACTCTAAGCCCGCGAACGTTTCGCCGACATTGAACGCCTGACCATCGCGGTTGTAGTGACGATGATCCGTGGCGGCAAACGTGGAGTCTTTCGTCAGCTTACCGCTCAGCAATCCGCTCGCCAGCGGCAAGCGCACAATCAAAGCGACGTTCTTTTGTTTCGCTTCGTCAAAGATTGCGTCAATCGGCTTTTGGCGAAAGATATTGAAGATGATTTGCAGCGCACTCAGGCCCTCTTGTTGCAAGCAAATCTGCGCCTCTTCCATTGATTCGACGCTGGCACCAAAGCGTTTGATTTTGCCTTCCTGTTGCAATTTGCGCAGCCACTCGAACACGTCGCCTTGCCGCATCACTTCGGTTGGAATGCAGTGCAATTGCGTGAGGTCGAGCGCGTCAACTTGCAGGCGTGTGAGCGAAGCTTCCGTTGCTGCGCGAATTGTGGCTTCGGTATAGTTGTCCGGGTAGAGGTTGACACGACCAAGCTTCGTAGCGACAAACGCCTGATGACCAGTTTGCTTGAGGAAGCGAGCGATCAATTCTTCGCTGCGACCCATTCCGTACACATCTGCGGTGTCGAAGAAGTTCACGCCGCTTTCGACCGCTTTGGCTAAAATATCGAACGCCAATTCGTCCGAGACATCGCCCCAATCTGCGCCGCCCAATTGCCAACAGCCGAGGCCAATTTCTGAAGTCTGAAAATCTGTTCCGTTGAATTTGCGAAAGTTCACCTTAGCCTCACATAAGTTTATTGACCGGAGCGCAAGCGTCCCGCTTGCCATTTGCGGGCGAGAGCTAAGCAAATAATTCCCTGAGGATACTTGTACATCCTCGCCATGTCTGCGAGCTTTATTGCACTCGCTCAGCAAGCGAGACGCTTGCGCTCCAGTCAGCATCACTACATTAAATAAATTCGTTGAAGAGGTTTTCCAGATACTCCTGGCGACCGCTGCGATTTGTTTTGACTTCGCCCATCTTCAACGCCAGCGGTTCTAATTCCTCAAACGTCGCTTTGCCCTTCTCGATCTTTTTGCCAAGCTCACTATCCCACGATGAATAGCGGGTTTTGACGAAATCGGCGATGCGACCGTCGGCACGCACTTTCGCCGCGATCTTCAAGCCACGCGCGAAGGTGTCCATCCCGGCAATATGCGCGAGGAACAAATCATCCGGCTCAAAACTTTCGCGGCGCACTTTTGCGTCAAAGTTCAAGCCGCCCGTCGTGAAACCGCCCATCTTTAAAATGCACAACATCACGTGCGAAGAGATGTACAAATCGGTCGGGAATTGATCGGTATCCCAGCCCAATTGCCAATCGCCCATGTTCGCGTCTATTGATCCAAGAGCATTAGCGGCGATGGCGACTTCCATGTCGTGCTGAATCGTATGACCGGCAATTTGCGCGTGATTGGTTTCCAAATTGAGTTTGAAATCATTCATCAGTTTGTATTCACGCAGGAAGTTCAAGCAGGTCGCGGCATCGGTGTCGTACTGATGCTTCGTCGGTTCTTTCGGCTTTGGTTCGATATAAAACGGCCCTTTGAATCCGATCTTCTTTTTGTGCTCGACAGCCATGTGCATAAACGCGCCGAGGTGATCCAGTTCGCGTTTGATGTCGGTGTTCAGCAACGAGAAATAGCCTTCGCGTCCGCCCCAGAAGACATAGCCTTCTCCGCCTAATTCATGCGTGACTTCCAATGCCTTTTTGACCTGTGCGGCAGCATACACAAACGCGTCCAGATTCGGCGAAGTCGCCGCGCCGTGCATAAAGCGAGGATGCTGGAACAAACACGCCGTCCCCCACAACAATTTCTTGCCCGAATTCTTCTGCGCTTTGGCGAGCATCTTCGTGACCTTATCGAAGATTTTGTTGGTCTCTTTCAGATTCTTGCCTTCGGGCGAAACGTCGCGGTCGTGAAAGGCGTAGTAATCAATCTGGAGTTTTTCGAGCAGCTCAAAAAACACTTCAATGCGCCGCCCGGCCATCTCGATAGATTCAGAGAAATCATCCCACGGACGCACGGCGGTCGGCATGCCGAAAATCTCTGAGCCACGCCCACGCATTGTGTGCCAGAAGCACGAGGCAAAGCGCAAATGTTCGCGCATCGTTTTGCCTTCGACGATCTCGTCAGGGTTGTACTGTTTGAATGCCAATGGATTGCGCGAATCTGCGCCTTCGTATTGGATTGTTTTGATCTTGGGAAACGCTTCAGCCATATCGGTTGTGATGTCCTTTGCAAAAGAATTTGTAATGTTGCTTTGGGGTAATTAAGAGGCGAGATTGTACAGCGAGCGGCGCAGAAGCAAAAGGGCTGCTGACTTATCGAAGCCAGCAGCCACCGAAGAATTTCTGTTTTGCTCCGCCCTATGGCGCGACCGTGATCGTCACCGTTTTGGCCTCGCTCAACGGCGGGTTTGCATTGTCTGTCGCGGTGAATGTGACGGTGTAGCTTCCCACTTGATTCGCGGCGGGCGTCCAACTGAAGGTTCCGGTCAAGGTGCCAACGGGACTGGCAGGCGTGAAGGTTGAGCCTTGCGGCATGCTTGTCGCCACGAGCGTAATCGTTTGCCCGACATCGGGGTCATTGGCTGAAACCTGAAAGGTCAAAGTTTGTCCGACCTTGACGGATTGCGCACCCGGTACGGTGACCGTCGGTGGAGTGTTTGTCCCCGTCACAGTTAAGTTAATTTCCTGACTCGTTTCACTGCTTTGGTTGTCTTTGACAGTCACGATGACTTTGAAATTTCCGCTCGCAGTGGGTTTCAGGCGAATCGTAAACAGACCATTCGCGCCTGTGCTGATTGAGGTGCCTGATGGCCCGGAAACAGAAACGGTGAAGCGGTTGTCGCTGTCAAAATCACTCGCATAAATCGGCACGTCCAACGTTTCGCCCGTATTCATCGAAAGCGTCGTTGGAGCCAATAAAAACGGGCGTCGGTTGGCAAGGTTTTTTAAGCTGGAATCTGCTTTGACGGGAGAATTCGGAACGCCCATCGTCGTCGTGATATTCGCCACATTCATCCACGACGTCACCGTTCCGTCAGGTCGAAAAACAGTCGCGCAAATAATGTATTGCCCCGACGGCAAATTGCGAAAAATATAACTGCCGCTGGCGTCCGTCCTGGTCGTGGGAAACGAGAGAACCCCGTTGCTGAATTTCGTCACACGCACCAACGCATTCGCAATCGGCGTCGTACCATCGTTTTCAGTCAGAAGCCCGACCAATGCAGCTCCTGCTGTGCTTTCGGTCGCCTCCAGCTTCCCTGTTTTCGTCAACCAAATCGTGCTAGGCAAAAGATTGTCGCGCCCAGCCTCCACCTTAAATGGGAGCGAGACTTTGGTGAACGCATTGGGGACGGCAAAACTACTCGGATCAACTTCGATGGTCATATCCCCGCTTGGCACATCCGGCAAGGTGAACGCTCCGGCAGCATTGGTCGTCGTGGAAATGGATGTCCCCGCAATTTTGACCGTGAGGTTTGTCAGCGGGACAGGAGCAAGCGAACTCTCAACATCGGCGGTTTCCACTACGCCGGTGACCGAGGTCTTGATCGCCAATTCTGCGGCACTGCGCGTTTCTCCGGCGGTGGTTCTGACGGTCACAAATCCCGTGATCGCGCCGGGTGGGACTTTCACGATCAGTTGAGTGCTGTTGGCAGATTCAATCGCTGCCCTGATGCCTCCGATTTTCACAATCTGTTCAGAGGCAGAAGCCGCAAATCCAGAGCCATTGATCGTGACCAAATTGCCCACGGATGATTGTGTCGTACTGAGGCTCGCAATCACTGGCGGCGTAGTTCCCGCAGGATTCGCAATCTCCAATTCCACCAGCCGCGAGGTCACGCCGGGAATCGAACGACAGGCAAAACAGTTCCCCGTCCGCGCGTGAATGGAAAGGTTGATCTTTCCGCTCCCCAGCAAACTCCGAGGCAACTCCACATTGACCTGATCCAGCCCTGCAAAAAATGGCTGGCGTCCGGCAAATGAGGGCGTTAACGATTGCCCGCCGATCAGCACCCAAACATTTTCGTTCAAGTTTCCATCGGCATTTTCGTCGGCTGCACCACGAATGCCGGTCAGGTAAATTTCCAGAAAGACACGCTCACCTTCCGGCCCCAAATCAATCGGCTTCGCCACCATTTGATTGGTCACGGGATCACGTTGCGCCAACGTTTCGCGGGATTGTGCGCCGTTGGATTTGACGCGGACAACCTCGGCGGCTAACATGCCTTGCCCGTTGGAATTGAAGGTAAAAATAGCGGGGCTGACAGCGGTCACTTCGACAGTGCCATTCGATTCGGTGCCATCGCCCGCTGTGATTTTGACGGTCGCAGTTCCCGGCATAGTTCCGGCTGGAATCACAAAATTCACCTGCTCCGGCGAGATGAACAACAACCCTGCCAACTGCCCGTTCACTTGCACCGTTGTGCCGGAGAGATTCGTGGGCAAATCTATCACGGGCGTACCGGGATCAAGGTCGGTGGCAATGGTTGTCGTAGTCGCCAGTTTCGTGCCAAATGCAGCAACCACGCTGCCCGGTGTGATAGCGGCTTTCTCATAACTGGCTGCTGAAACCGTTGTCACCGGGAAGGAATTCACGTCGGCTGTTGCAGTGATCGCCGTGAGGGTAGTGATGAATAAAATAATAAAGGACTGCTGCGCGATTTTGCAGCAGATAGATTTCTTGCTGAGGAAATCAAACATCATGTTACTCCTGGATTAGTTTGCAATTATGTGTATGGTGTGAGCTGGTTACGTACGCCACACCATACACATAATTGCAAACTAATTTATAGGAAAACATTGCGCAGGCCAATCTTTCGCCCACACACGGTTTTGCGGATGGCACGCTGCGCCACCATCAGCGTGGCGCAAATGGCTTCTAAATTTGCGCCGCCCATTTTTACACTAAGGATGAGCAGGCGTGCTTCCCGGCTCAAACGTTGGTTCTTCAGGCAGTTAAAATCGCGCCCCAAGTCGCGTCAGATGCTGCTCTAACATGGCGAAATCTTCGATCATTAGTGCTCGGGTTTTTCTTACTTCCTGGCTGATTTCTGGCTCTTTTATGCCCCCAACCCACAACTCAATTTGGGCGGGAAGTTTGTGGGCAACCAATTGCACTTCGTTGCTTGCCACTTTGGCCCCGTTGACCCCGATCAATCCTAGCACGACAGCTTGCGGCGCGGTCTTGTGTGCTGCTCCTACGATCTCTTCAGCAGGGAGATTGGTACCCAGATAAACGATGCCCAAGCCGCCGCCCACCGTCAGCATCGCCGAGAGCAAAATGCCGAATTCGTGATGCTCTCCGCTGGGTGTCGCAAACAACAGCTTGGCGGGTGGAGAGCTTCGACGGTGCAGCGGAACTAATGCACCGAGTAGATTACGCAACAGCGATGAAGTCATGTGTTCTTGCGCAATGCCAAGCCGTCCTTCGTGCCAGGCCTCGCCAACTTGCCGCATCAAGGGCAGCGCAACTTGGTGGACCAATTCGCGCGGCGTCAGAACAGCAGCCAGCAAGGCTAGTTTTCGCTCTGCTTCCGCGTAGTCCAGGCGTTCAATAGCCGCCAGAACCTCATTTAATTCTATTGAGGGTTTGTTCGGGCGAACGGATTTCGCAGCGCCAGTCTCAATGGCAGTCATCACCGGATTGGCGATCAAACCTTGCAGTTCTTCATCGCTCAGCGCCGCCAACTGTCCAATCGCATGACCTCGCTCCACGGCGGATCGCAACAGATGCAAACGCTGCACATCAGCTTCGGTGAAAAGCCGTCCGCGTTCGTCCCGCTGTGGCGTAACGACTTTATAGCGCCGCTCCCAGGCGCGAAGCGTATCAATACTAATGCCTGTTTGTTTGGAGACGGCACGGATGGGGTAGAGCGGAGTTTTCATAATTATTTAGCGTACTTTAGTCTGTTTCAGTTCGATTGCCGGGTCTTCACCAATTGCGCGACAGCGAATCCTTGCGCTGCCGTTTGTTGCAGGATGCGCTGATAAATCGCCTCATCCAGGTTTGGGGTGCGCGCGAGGATCCAAAGATACTTGCGATCCGGCGTGCCGACAACCGAATAGCTGTAATCATCGGCCAAATCAATGATCCAATAATCACCCCACACTGCCGACAACCAGGACAACCACGCGGGCGCGAATCGCACTTCCAATTTGGAGTTCGGGCCATTTTTATTGGCAAGCCGGGCTAGTCCTTCAGCTTGCTCTGTCTGATCGTTGTTACGCCGACATTCATTAACAACCCTTATCTGATTGCCCGCGAGCAGCGAATAAGTTGCCGTCACTTCACCGGCACAGTTTTTCTGAAAGCGATTCGGCAGTCGCGCGATCTCATACCATTTCCCCGTGTAACGAGAAAGATCAACAGACGGTACGACCGCCAGCGATTTTGGCTGCCCGACATCTGCCAGCGTTGCTGTCCCAGACAAAATAAAAATCACCGTCAATAACTTTCTCAACATAAGAGCCTCCGTAACCCAATCGTTCCGTTTCAATTCCTGGATCATATTTATCCGTCCAGTCTTTGTCAATGCAATAAACCAGCATAGAAATGCTAAAATCAGCCTTTGTCCTGAAAAATTCCTTGACAAATAATAGAGAGAGTATTACTCTCCTTTTCGATGAACGAGGGAGTTCGTTGGGACAAGAGTTCAGGAGTACGACATTGCTTCCTGGCAAAAATAACAATCTGAATAACACTTTGGAGAAAGAAACGACATGAATCTCAAATCGAAAATCGCAAGCTTGATGTTGGTTGGAATCGTGGCATTTGGGGCGGCGATGATGCCGGTTGGTGCTACCAAGAATAATGACCAGAAAGATATCGTTGACACCGCCGTCGCGGCGGGCAGCTTCAAGACGTTAGCTGCGGCCCTGCAAGCGGCTGGATTAGTGGAAACGTTGAAGGGCAAAGGGCCGTTCACCGTTTTCGCGCCGACCGATGAGGCATTTGCCAAGTTACCGGCTGGCACAGTTGAAGCCTTGCTCAAGGATAAAGAGAAGCTGACCAAAATCCTGCTTTATCACGTGGTGGCGGGCAATGTGATGGCCAAGGATGTCGTCAAGCTCAAGTCGGCGAAGACCGTCCAGGGTTCTTCAGTCAAGATCAATGTCAGCAGCGGCAAAGTGATGGTGGACAACGCGAACGTCGTCAAAACCGACATCGCAACGTCGAATGGCGTAATTCACGTAATTGATAGCGTGATCCTGCCCCAATAGCAGAAGCCTTGATAGGCCAGCGATGAACTGTGGCAACTCAGAGTGAAGAACTTTCACGCTTCACTCTGAGTTGCAGAGAATGCAATGAACCTCGAAACGCCAACACCTTCTGACCAAGCCGTGCGAATCCTGCTTACCGGCGCAACTGGATACATCGGCGGGCGACTGCTGAAGGCAATGGAGAATGCCGGGTATCGGGTGCGCTGTTTGGCTCGCCATCCCCAATTTCTTGCACCGAAGGTTGCAACGGGAACGGAAGTCGTAGCGGGCGATGTCCTTGATCCAAGTACGCTTGCAGCGGCGATGCAAGGAATTCACATCGCTTACTATCTGGTGCATGCAATGGGGTCGGCGGGCAATTTTGAGGAAGAGGATCGGCGCGCAGCGGACAACTTTGGGGCAGCAGCGCGTGCCGCCGGAGTGCAGCGGATTATTTATCTGGGCGGTTTGGGTGACAGTAGCGGCGACCTCTCACTTCACCTGCGCAGCCGCCAGGAAGTCGGTCAGATTTTGCGTGCCTCGGGCGTGCCAGTCACCGAGTTCCGCGCCTCGATTGTCATCGGCTCTGGCAGCCTTTCTTTCGAGATGATCCGGGCTTTGACCGAACGCTTGCCAGTGATGATCGCGCCGCGCTGGGTCGGGACGTTGGCCCAGCCGATTGCGATTGAGGACTTGATTGCCTATTTGATAGCGGCGGTGGAATTGCCTGCCGGGCTGAACGATGTCTTTGAAATTGGTGGCGCAGACCAAGTTTCGTACGGCGATATTATGCGGGAGTATGCCAGGCAACGGGGGTTGCGGCGCGCCTTCATCCCTGTCCCGATCCTGACGCCACGACTTTCCAGTTTATGGCTGGGCTTGGTCACGCCGCTCTATGCACGAGTAGGACGCAAACTGATTGATAGCCTGCGCAATCAGACCACTGTCCAGAATAATTCAGCACTCCGTGTTTTCAAGATTCGACCAATGGGCATCAACGCAGCGATTGCCAGAGCCTTACGCAACGAAGATCGTGAGTATGCCGAGACGCGCTGGTCAGATGCACTCTCATCCGCCGGAGCGCAACAAACCTGGGGCGGCGCACGATTCGGCGCGCGGATCGTGGATTCGCGGATCGCACAGGTCAACTGTCCACCCACCCGCGCGTTTGCCCCCATTCGCCGGATTGGCGGCAAAACGGGTTGGTATTACGGCGATTGGCTGTGGCAGCTTCGCGGTTTTCTCGACCTGCTGGTTGGCGGCGTCGGAATGCGGCGCGGTCGCCTCAATCCTGAAGGAATCAGTGTCGGTGAACCCTTGGATTTCTGGCGCGTCGAAGCCTTTGAGCCTGACCACTTGCTGCGGCTCTCGGCAGAGATGAAAGTGCCCGGCAAAGCCTGGCTGGAATTTGAGGTGCAAGGCGATGCTTCGCTTTCGACGATTCGCCAGACAGCGATCTTCGATCCGGTCGGGCTGCTGGGGCTGCTCTACTGGTACATTCTTTTTCCACTCCACCAATTCGTGTTTGCGGGCATGCTGCGTGGCATTGTCGCCGCCGCCGTGCGCGAAGGAGAGCAGCGCGGCAAAACAGCAACAGGTCAGAACCACGGCAAGCAGAGCGAAAGCGGTGATGATCCGCCACTGCCTATGGCGCAGCTCAACCGGAAATTTCACCCATGATTAAAGTAATTCAGATTATTGCCTTCCTGATTGCTTCTGTACTCTGCGCAGTTATTGAGTGCGAAGGGAACGCCAGCTTGAATAGCGACCGGGAATGGAATCAATGGCGCGGACCCAACCGCGATGGTCAGGTGACAGGCCCCGTCTGGCCCGACCGCCTCACCGAAAACTATTTGGAGCAACGTTGGCGCGTGGACTTAGGGCCGAGCTATTCGGGGCCGGTGGTCTCGGCGGATGCGATCTTCGTCACCGAGACCAGAGACAAATCTACTGAAGTTGTGCGGGCGCTGTCGCGGACGACGGGGAAAGAGCTATGGAAGGCGGAATGGTCGGGCGCTATCAGCGTTCCCTTCTTTGCGAAATCAAGAGGAGATTGGATTCGCGCGACGCCTGCCTATGATGGCAAGAGCCTCTTCGTCGCTGGAATGCGGGATGTTTTGGTCAGTCTTGATGCTAAATCAGGCAAGGAAAATTGGCGCGTTGATTTTGCGAAAGAGTTTAAGACACCGTTGCCGGAATTCGGTCTGGTCTGTTCGCCGCTGGTGGACGGCAATGCCCTCTACATTCAAGCCGGTAACGCGGCAGTGAAACTGGATAAGCGAACTGGCAAAGTCATCTGGCGTGCGCTCGGCAGCGAGAGCGGGATCATGTCGAATGGCGCTTTTTCCTCTCCGGTGCTGGCCGAAGTAGCGGGTCGGCGGCAATTGATCGTGCAAACGCGCGAGCAATTGGCCGGGCTTGATCTCGAAACCGGAAAGGTACTGTGGCTGCAAAATGTTCCTTCCTTTCGCGGCATGAATATTCTGACCCCAGTGGTTTTCGGCGACGCGATTTTCACGAGCAGCTACCAGAACAAATCGTGGCTCTATCGAATCAGCAAAAGCACCGATGGTTTCGCCGTCGGAGAAGCCTGGGAGAACAACGCCCAAGGATATATGTCCACGCCGGTCGTGATTGACGGCTACGCCTATCTGCACCTGGGCAATCAGCGTTTTACCTGCATCAATCTCAAGACGGGCGAGCGCACCTGGACGTCAAAACCCTTCGGCAAATACGTCAGCTTAGTGGCGCAGCGGGATCGCATTCTGGCGCTGGATGAGCGCGGCGTGCTGCTGCTGCTCAAGGCCAATCCCAAAGAGTTTGAATTGCTCTCGGAAAATCCGATCAGTGAGGACGAAGCCTGGGCGCATCTGGCGGTGGTCGGCGACGAACTTTTTGTGCGCGGATTGAATGGCCTGGCGGTCTATCACTGGCGCACGCCGAAGTAGCACGCAGACAGCGAATGACTATATGTAAAACACAGCAAGATGTCCGGTAACAAGCTGCCACTGAGTTGAATTAACGGGGCGCGAATTTGCAATCTTTGCAATCTGCCGCCAATGCACAGATACTTCCCTCTTTACCGAACAACAGTCACATCCGTCTTTGTAGAGGGGGGAAGATGCTCAAGCCAAACTTCAGCCCGCATACGCTCTGGCTGCTGGCACTCATTGCAACAACTTGTTTTGCACAAGCGCCGCTGCCTATCGAAGTGACACGACAAGCGGGGCGCTTCTCCTTCCTCGCGCATCCAGACCTCAGCGGCTGGCGTGTCGCGCTATATGACCGCAGCGGAAGCATACGCGCCGAGAGTGGTGCATTGACAAACTCACCGCAGGGCTGGCCTGTGCCGAAGTTGGAGCCAGGCGTTTATTTATGCGTCTTTTGGCTGCGGGGGCAAGGCAGCGCAGAGAAGCAATTGGCTCGGCTGGAGGTGCAATCCGCGACGATGAAGTTACAAGCGGCGGAGCAATATCTGGGTGAAGTGATGCCACCTGATTCGGTGCGGTGGGGAACGCCGGAATATCAAGCCATCGAACGACGCGCGAAGGAACGAGGCATTGCCGCCATCCCGTTTTTCCGCACGGCGACGAAAGTCTTGCCAGATGAATCAGCCGCGTATGTCTTTCTCGTGCAGGCAATTCGTACCAAATATGCGCGATTCGACGCGATTGCCATTGCCATTGCCCCTCCACCTCCGCCTCCTCCGCCTGCCGCGATCCGCACGAAAGTGAGGAGACCAACGAAGTCATCTGCGCCAAAGGTCGAAAGTTCGCAGCCCCAAGAACCAACCGCTGAAGAAAATGGGGAGATGTTGATGGCTGCACAAAAGGCCGTTTCAGTAGCCAAGGCCTGTGGAGAAAAAACAAATGCCCTCGGCTGGCTGATCGCAGTGCAGGGCGAGCTAGGACAGCAGGAGGCACAGGTCGCAACGCTGGAACAACTCGCGCAAGCGAGACAGGTGGCCCGACAGGGTCGGCTGGCTGATGTGCAGGCGCTGTGCCGCGCGTGTCACGTTCAGTTCGTCCAGCAAGATGTCCAACGAGATCAGGAGGTACAACTCCGATCTTTTCATATCGAGC
>JAEUQN010000089.1 GCA_016789725.1 Blastocatellia bacterium
AACGAAATCATTTTGTCGCCATCCTTCGGGTGCAAGCCTTCGGCAGGCACTGGCAATTCGGGCGGTAACACAAACTGAGTCGCCGTCGCGGGATCAGGATTGGGCGCGGCTTCGGCGCGAACCTGTTCGGCGTTGATGAGTTCCTTGGCCTCTTCTTCAATCGTCAACAATTTCAGCGGATCAACGCCTTCGACTTCGAGCAAATGATTTTTGAAGCGCGGCAACGGATCGCGCAGGCGCATCGCGGCGAGGTCTTCTTCCGTCCGATACTTCTTATCGTTGTCGGAGTTGCTGTGCGCATAAATGCGAACGCACATGGCATGCACCATCACGGGGCCGCCCGTTTCCTTGACATACGCCACGGCCTCGGTCATTGCGGCAATCGAATCGAACGGATTCGTGCCATCGCAATTGATAATTTTCAGGCCGGTGATGCCCGTGTAATTGTCGGACACAATCGGGTTCGCTGTTTGTTCGTGAACCGGAACAGAAATGCCATAGCCGTTGTTTTGCACAACGAAGATGACAGGCACTTGTTCGCGCGCCGCGCCATTCAAGGCTTCAAACACGTAACCTTCCGAACAGGACGATTCGCCCTGACTGGAAAACGCAATCGAATCGGCCTCGTAATATTTAATGCCGCGCGCGGTGCCAACAGCTTGCGACGCGTGATTGCCCGTCGCCGACGAAACGTTTTGAATCCCGATGGACGGTTTGCCAAAGTGATTGCTCATGTGGCGACCGCCACCCGCTACGTCATCGGCTTTGGAAAGCCCGTTCAAGTAGATTTCGTAAGGAGTAATGCCACCGGCCAGGCTGGTGAGCATGTCTCGATAATAGGGGAAAAGAAAATCTTTGCCGGGACGAAACGCTAACCCAAGCGCCAGTTGGATTCCATCGTGTCCGACGTGCGAGGCGTGATAGCCCCAGCCTTTTGATTGCTTGCTATAATTGCGCGCCTTTTCATCAAGCAAACGAGCTTGATACATCAGGCGATACCAGCCCAGTTGGGTTTCCACTGAAGGACGTTTTTTGCCCACTACAAGCGGCTCTACATCAGCGACGATTACTTGTTCTTTTTGTTTCATTCAGTTTCCTTGCAATGCCTTTGGAAGCAGCGGAGTTATTACGAATTGAGACGGCATTTTAGAAGTGTGCGCGATTTTTTGCAACCGAACAGAGTCTTCCTCAACAAGACCTATAGACGCCTTGAGACAACCAATCAGTTTCAGCAAATTGATAGAGGGAGTGATAGCCGCCTGATAACCATTCACATTCGTATGATCTCGCGATGACTTCCCTGCGCTGACGAATGGAGCAAGAGGCGGGAAAGATCGTCGCCCCTTCTCAAAAGTAGGTTTGATACAAATCCAGCACGTTGTAATCGTCATCCACCACGGGCAACACGCGCCATTTATCAAACGCAGTGCAGGGATGCGAAATCCCACAACACACCAGATCACCAATGTGTAAGTCGTGATCGTCCTGCAATTGCAAATACGCGTGCTGATCGTTGAGCTTGGTCACGCGTGCGCCCGTTAATGAGCGGGCTTCGGAAAGGGCGTCCCCTGCCGAAAGCGCGAACAACGGCAGCGGCAGGTCCAAATCAAACGGCGCATCGCGTTTGCCAAAGGTCAGGAAGGCAAGGTTCGGCTCTGGTCGGGACTGCACATAAGCCCACAGTTCCAGAGCGGGAATAAAAGCCGGCATCGCGGCGATGCCTCGCACACGTTCGATACTTTGGGAGTGCTGGAGTTGGTAACGCGCGTGATCGTGCGTGACATAACAACCACTGCGCACCAGAATCTGAAATGTCGGTTGCAATTCCCTGGCAATCATCAGCACCCGATCCAAAAACGCAGTGCCGCCGATGCTGACCATCGGCGCATCATTGCTTGTCCATTGCTTCAGCAATTGCTGCGCCGAGGTTTTGAATGCTACAGCAAAATCATCCACCTCCGCCGCGCTCGCACCAGAGCCTTCAAACGCTTCAATGCCACGCAGTTTAAGCAACGATTCGTGGCGATGAATCTCCGCCATCACTTCCTGCAACTGCTCAGCAGAACGAACGCCCGTACGCCATCCTGTCCGCCCAATTTCGACGAACACATTGAGTGGACGTTGTGCGCCAAACTGCTGCAAACCTGCCGCCAGATGCTGCACGCCTTCGACACTATCTACCAGACAAGTCACTTCGGGTGCTGCCGCCCCGCTCAACATTTTAGCCAACGAACGTATATTGCCCGCGCCGGCCACCTGATTCGCAATCACGATGCGCGACACACCGAAGTGATGACAGACCTGCGCCTGTGCGATATTTGCCACGGTGATCGCCCACGCACCGTGTGCCATCTGGCGTTCGTATAATTGCGGACACATGGTGGTTTTGCCGTGCGGCGCAAGCAGCAAATTGTTTTCGGCACACCACTGCGACATCGCTTGCAGGTTGTGCGCGAGCGCCGATTCCTTCAGCACCATCAACGGCAAGGTCAGATCACCGTTGAGTAGATTCCAGCCGCGCGCTTTAGCCTCACTCGGCAAAACATCGGCATCGAAGGCTAACCCTTTGGTCAATGCGTTGAGTCGGTCGTGTTGGATGGTGTTCATAGTCAAGCAATTGGAAATCTGCTCCGCCTGCATTTTAAAGACGGGCAAGGACGCGGATGTTAACCTGATCCAGGCCATAAACACCAGGCTCGACGGACGTTGAAAGCCCTCAGCGCCAGCGGGCAATCCAAACCATCGTACTGACAGCGTAAAGCAAGCTCATTGAATGTTCACGCGCACTGTCTGCGAACGTTTGCCATCTACAATCAGCACCAAATCCACCTCGCCGCGATTGTCCAGGCTATTAGGGATTTTGATGTTGACCTGATCCAAGCCAATAAACCCGGGCGCGTCGCTGGCATATTCCACCGGTACGGTCACACCGCCAAGCTCGCAACTGACATTCGTTTGACTCGTTCGATTGCGAACGCCGGTGCCGTACAGTTCGAAGAACAGCGACTCTGCCGCCGGATTGAAGTTGATTGCGCGAGTCACGGCTAAGCTGGTTGTCCCATCAATGGCGAACAGGCTTTCGCGTCCTTGTTGCGAATTCACCACGCGAATGGCAAATCCCACTGAAGCCCCGCTGCCATTAACGTTACCAGTAAATAAACCGGGCGCAACAGCTCCCACGCGCAGGGTTCCTGATGAGGTTTCGCCGAGCGAGTTTCTGACGATAATCGTGGCGGTCCCGTCTGCTGTACCAGCAGGAATTTGATAATTCACCTGTCCCGGCCCGGCAAAAAACAAGGGGGCTAGGCGTTCAGTCCCCTGACTGTCACGCACCATCACAGTCGTTCCGGCCAGCGTCGTGGGCAAAGATAAATTACCCGCCGGAGCCGGTGCCGTGGCCGTCGCCAAACTTACACCAAACACAGAGGCAATCGAATCGCGCGCGACCTCGGCATTCGCCGCATAACTCGCGGCTGAAACAGTCGCCGCATCCGTGTACGTCCGCCACCGATACACGCTACGCCCGTGCGTGGCGGCGATTAAATTCCCCGTTGCATTGTGATAGCGCAGCATAAACACGGCAATCTGCGGCATTCCTTTGCTCAACCGCAACCACGTCACGCCACCATCTGTCGTTTGAAACACACCGATGTCCGACCCGATCCACAAGCGGTTTGTATTGTTCGGATCAAGCGCCACCGAAGTCACCGGCACGTCAGGTAAATTACCGCTGATGTTGCTCCACGTGGAGCCGCGATCCGTCGTGCGGAAAACATGGCCGGGCGTCGTCGGCGTGTTAGCATCGAAGCCCGAATACACCACCACCGCGCGATTCGGATTTGAATTGTCGGTCGCAATGTCGCTGACAAACCGATTGGGCAAAGGTGCTTTGGTGGTATTCGTGAACGTTGCAGTGGCTAACAATCCGGCGTTGCTCGTGACCTGCACTTGTCCATCATCGGTGCCGACCCACACAATTTCGGTCGCGGGCGAAGTGGCGTTGTCTACTTTAGGGTAGGCGACAATGGCGGAAATGCGTCCTGCACCGAGCGTCAAATCCTGCCCAAACCCATCGGTGTTGCTGCCGAGGCCGGTCCACGTCGTGCCGCGATTCGAGGTGCGATACAACCGATGCGTGCCGAAGTACACGACATTCCCGCTGCTGCCGGTGAAAGCAGGATTTAAGGCCATCGGCGCATAAAACTTGACGCGATCATTGGGGTTGAAATTGCCGGGCGTCGCCGAGCATGAATTGCAGCCAATGAATCGCCACGATTGCCCGCTATTGAGCGAAAGAAAGGGCGTGATTTGCCCGGTTTCGTTATACACCGTGTGATACATCACGCTCGGATTCGCCTGGTCAATCAAAGCAAAACCGCCATCGCCATCGTCAATATTTTCCCAGCCAATTGTGCCTGAATGCTTGTTTGTGCCGTTGTCCTGCGTGCCGCCGATCAAAATATTCGGGTCCGTGGGGTGCAGCGCAATGGATTGAAACTGCGTCAGATGCAACGCCGCATTCAACGAGGTCCAGGTGACGCTATTGGCCGTTGCCGCTTCGGTGCGCCAAACGCCGCCATCATTGCCCGTGAACAATATGTTGCGATTGCCATTGGCAATGGCGATGGCGTGTGTATCCGGGTGCAGCGAATTGCTGTTCATGTCGGTCCAGGTAGAGCCGCCGTTCGTGCTGCGCACCAAACAATTCGCTCCCCGATTGTAATTGTATTGCCCACCATAATAGACCGTATTGCCATCCGTCGGGTCTACGGCAATAAACATATTGTAGCCTGCTTGTGCAGCACCCGTAGTTTCGGTCGGAGGCGTTGCCACCTGCGTCCAACTGTCGCCGCCATCTTTCGATTGATAGAAGCCGAAAATGGTGCTGTCGCTGGTACGCTCGAACGAGGCATAGAGCGTCGAAGCCGTCGCGGGCGCAATCGCTGGCCCAGCCGCCACCGCACAACGCAGGAACTCCTGCCCGTTGTTGTCGGTGTTCGCTACGCCGTTGGTAAGCTTCTCCCACGTGCCGGGTTCGCCACCGGATTTTGAGCGATAAATGCCCCGCGTGCGAACCGCCGCATACACAATGTTGTGATTCAATGAATCAATAATGACGCCGTGCGCGCTTTGCACGCCTGCGCTGCCATCAGGATCAACATTGCGCCACGTGTCGCCGCCGTCCGTAGACTTCCAAATGCCTTTTTGCTTGCCGCTTTCGACCGTGCCAACGCCACCCGAAGCAGCCGCTGTCCCGCCAAAAGTCGTAGACACAAACACCACGTTTGGCGTGACCGGATCAATGGCAATGCGTGTGATCGCCGCGTTCACAAAAACCGGCTTCGTGGGAGCCAGCGTCGAATTCGGGCCAGCGATAACACGCCATGTCGCGCCGCCATCCGTTGTTTTGTACAACCCCGCGCCGTAGTAGCTATCACCGCTGCGATTGCCTTCGCCCGAACCAACAAAAATGATATTGGGGTTCGTCGGATCAATCGCAATCGAGCCGACTGCCTGCGATGGCAAATCCTCAGTCAACGGCATCCACGTTTGCCCGTTGTCCGTCGAACGCCACAACCCACCCTGAGCGCCGCCCACATACACTGTTTTATTGTTGGTGCCGTCGTATTGCGGATGCAAGGCGATAGCGGTGATGCGGCCTGAATAGCTGCCGCTTGGATCGCCCGCCACAGCGTTGATCGGCTGTGGTCCAAGTTGCGTCCAACCTAAATCGCTATCGGCTTCGAGCTGGGCAAACTCGCTCGCATATCTGTCCGAATTGCGTAAACGCTGCTCTTCTTTGTCGGCTTGTTCGATGGCTGTTTGACGCGCGTCGAGTGGAATCGTGTCCAACGGATATGCGCGTTGACGATAAAACTCAGCCGAGGCACTGCCCTTCCCTTCGCGTTCGGGTTCAATAATCGAGCGTTTTGGCTCAGTGTCAGACACCGTAAAGATAAAGTACCCTGCCGCCATCACACTCACCGTAAAGAGTAGCGAAAGCCAGACAAACGAATGCTTTTTCATGTTGGACGATCTCCTGATTAGGCCTGGGGAGGTAAGATCAAGTTGGACAAAGCGAGAGGATTTTAGTGGATGCGAAGTGGGGATTGCAAATCAAGAAGGGAGCGCACACAAGACGTGTGCGCTCCCATCATTTAGTTAATCGCAACCGTCGTTTGATTGCCCGTGCGACCATCAACGCTAATAATCAAAGGTATTTCGTTACCGGTTGGCGCATTCGCAGGAATACGGACGTTGATTTGCCACAAGCCGACAAAGCCCGGCGTCAATCCGCTGAATTCAACGGCTGCCGGAACGCCGCCAATGGTGACGGTTGGCGTAAACGAAGTGATGTACAACGGATCATTCGCGGTATTCACAAATGGCGTAGGTGCGCCCGAAGCCAGTGAAATGGGCGACCGCGTGATTGAGTTCAGCAATTGCGCACCGGTTCCTGTCGCATAAATTTGCAAGACGCGACCGCGTGCTTCCGGGCGATTGGTGGCATTGCGAACGTTATCCTGATTCAACACGATGCCCTGTCCTTTGCCGTCCTGGGTCGCGCTAAAAACACCCGGCATCGCAGCCTGGACAGTTAAGAACTCACTGGTAATCGCGGTGCCGTTATTGAGCACTTCGACAAACGCGATGCCCGGCGTAGTTTCAAACGGCAACTGATAATTGATTTGAAATGCGCCCGCCGCACCGAATTGCGGCCCCACGCCAACGTACAGCAACGGAGCCAGCACGCCATTCACACGCACGGAAACACCGCCGAGTGTCGTCGGCAACGGGAACGCTGTCACAGGTGAATTGACATTGGTTCCGGCAGGAAAACCTGATCCAAAGCTCGACACCAATGCCCCCGGAGCACTGCCAGCATCAGCAAAACTCGCACCGTTGACCGTTGTCGAAGCGGCGGTGAGCGGTGCAGTGTAAACCGTCGTGTCACTCACTCGCAGATTCACTTCGACATTATCGAAATAGATGCCATCGCCCGTTTGCGTGATGGGGTTGCGGCGCAGTTGTAACTCCAAACGAAACGCAACGTCTGAATTATCCGGGGTGACGGTATCTACCTCAAAAGCTCCGGTGTTATTCAGCACCGAGGTTCCGGTGAATCGCTTGAAGCCGTTGGTCGGTGTGCTGGAATCAATCAGAAACAAATTGGTAAAGCTGTTGCTATTGAAACCCGTGTCATCAGTACCAGAGATTGACGCCGTATTGCGATAGGTTCGCAAGCGCAGATAGGCAATATCGCGGGCACCATCACCGTCGGCGACATCACCCGCAAAATCCGCATTCACATCCACGCTGAAGGAATCCACACGAGCGTTGAGTTGCTGTGTCAAGGTCGGATTTGAAACCTTATCGCTCGCCACATTCAAACCGGGCAAAACGATTTTCTTTGTCCAGTATCGCGTGTCATCAAAGGTTCCGCCCGCTCTTGCAATCGTGCTGAAACCGTAGCTCGTGCCAACGCCGCTGGGATCACCAATGCTCGCCGTTGAGCCATCGGCTTTCCGATCTGTTGTCAGTTGCCAGTTGCCAGCAAACGAATCGCCATTCGGCGCGGGGCTTGGGTTGTCTGGTCGCAGCGTCCAATCGGCTTCAGGAATGACAACAATATTTTGCCCACCGGGGTCCGCCGTTGATTCAAAGCGCGTTCGATAAGTGATCAGGCGTTGTGCCACAAGAACCGTAAACTGGGTCGTCGTCGCCAGGCCATTCGACGGTGTCATCGTCACATTGAACGTGATTGTCTGACCGTTTTGGATCGTCGGATCATTGAGCAACGTAACCTGGAAAGCACGTTGCGAAGTTGTTGCACCGGGCAAGCTCCCTAAATTCATGGTTGCCGTTTGTCCGGCGGCTTGCCCATTGATGCGAACAAAATTGGCAGGCACCTGGCTCGTGGGCGCGACTGAAACCTGCACATTCACGTTGGTCGCATCTACCGTTGTCGGATTATTGAGATTTAAAATCGCCGTCACCGTTTCATTGCGACCGACAAAACGATCCGCATTGACGCCGCCGCTCACAGAAGACTCTCCAAACGAAACTATCGGCACTGCGCCTGCGGTAAAATTACCCGTCGCCAACAACGCATAGCCTTGCCGATTGGAGTCAATCGTCTGATTTCCCGGTTGTGCCACCACGCCCATTTGTCCGTTGCCGGGAACATTCGCACCGATAACTTTGACCGTGTATGTGCCAGGGTTAGGGTATTGAATGTAGACGCATTCGAGCGGGTTTCGATTGTCAAAAGCCGTACTGCCCGCAACTTGTGAATACGCGTTGGAAAAATTCACGTTGCCGCGATACACCTTGCCGGTCGGATCGGTGACTTCCAAATTCAAATCGTTGATTAGTGCTACGCTCGCCCCCAGAGACGCTTTCGGATCAACCCACACGAGCGTGATGCGCAATGGTTCGACCGTGCTGACAGTCGTGAGCTGATAGGTATGCGTCTGCCCCGTCGTAATGGCAGGATTCGTCGCGGGACGCGTTGCATCATTCGCCGTCGCTCCATTCCAAATGTCAGCTAAGATTTTCAACTCGCGGCGGTCGCCGGGAAAATAAAGCGCATCATCCAACGTCATTCGCCCCCAGCCTTGCCCGCTATTGGGGAGTGGCGCTTTTTCTGCCGCAGGCGCATTATCTGCCGTATAACTCCCGGTCATATTGCGGCCCGAATTCAAGACAATCGCTTTGATAAGTGCATTCGAGGGATTGAAGCTGTTCGCAGTGGTCCGCGCACCCGTTGGATAATAACCGTCTACGAAATATTGCCGCACCAGAATCGCGCCGCCTGCGGCCAACGGCGAAGAAAAGCTGGTGCCGCCAATGCCGGAGAAATCCCGATTGTTATTGGGCGCGACAGGATTGACTGCGGCATCGTTCGCTGTCGTTGAAGTTTGGTACGTAAAGGAAGAAGGAACGCCCGTGAACTCAGCCGCTGAACGCACGTAGCCGGGGGCTGCAATATCGGGCTTGATGCGTCCATCGCGGGTGGGACCGTGACTGCTGGAACTCACCAAACTTTCGGGATCGCTGGCGTTGGTTGGTGTACCGGTGCGCGCCACTAAAATACCGTTCTTCGTGTCTTTGGTGATGGTGGCCGAGTTGGGGCCGCTATTGCCCGCCGAAAAAAACACATTGAAATCGCGCAGCCGCCACATCGTTTCATCATCGTCAGCCGATTGCGTGTTGTACGAAGGATTCGTCCCTGCACCCCAGCTCTGCGAATGAATCCGCGCGCCAGTGCTGTAGGATTGCTGCAACAACAGTGCCTGTCCGACATTCAAGCCGGAAAGCTGGCCTGCCGGATGACCATAATCCTGAAATACCAATCTGGCATCGGGAGCCGCGCCGTCATCTCTGGTGCGATTGGCAATGCCTGGAACAGCTCCGGTGCCATCGGCAGCATAATCGCGCCCGGTTGCAACGCTGACAACATGCGTGCCGTGATAACCATTGCTGTCGTCATAGGCCACAGCGTTGCGATAGGTGCTGCCGATTTGTTCGTTCGGGTCAAGCGTCTTGCCGCCGTGGGGGTTGTTGGTGTTGTCAATCAGATTGCCGATACCGAGCAGATAATAACTCAGCACCTTGTTATTCGGATTCGTCACTTGAAAGGGCAGCGCACCATTGACTAAGGCCTGTGTCGTGGTGGCATACGAAAGCGTTTGCGCGGAAGCCTCATTACTCAATCGAAATTGCGCATGATCGGTGTCGAGGCCGGAATCCGCGATGCCGAGAATTTGTCCGGCACCCGTGAGGCCGTTGCGAAAAAGCGGCGTGTCGGTCGAGTTGGGACCAGCCTGAATAATTTTGACGGCATTATCGTTTTCGTATTTTGGTTTCTCGGCTTGTTCGATCCATTCGATGCCTTCCAAATTGGCAAGCGTCACCACAATCTTCGAGACTTCAGCACGCGTTGCCACCACGCGTCCTGCGGTGATGCCATCAAATCGCTCGATCACATCGCTCGGCCATTTCAAATTCAGTGTTGCCAGCGCAGCCTTAAAACGGTCCGCTTTTTCGCCGCTAAAAGTCGTGAACGCAAGCGTGACTTCATCTTCACCTTCGAGTTGTTTTTTATCGGCAATATTGGTTGCCAGTTGCGCCAGTTCAGGCTGGACTTTCAATCCTGCGCCATAAGCCCCGACCCAGCGAAATTCGCGCGTGCGATTGGCCAGTAAGTTGGCCTGTTGCGTGCGCCGCGCTTTGACAATGTAAGCGTTGTGCGGAATGTAGGCCTTGATTTCATAGCCGCGCGCGCGTAAGGCATCGGCCTGCTCCGGCTTAATCGCGCTGGCGAATTGCACAATTACATATGATGAGTCGCTGGTTTGCGCAGCTTCAGTTTGCGCGATTGGAGTTTTCACCATTTCCAGTTGCACCGTGCCAACGCGCAAGGCAGAGGGGAGCGATTTGATCGGGTCAAACTCCGCTGCACGAAATAACAACATGCCGGGATTTTTCATTTTGGTGTCGAGGTCTTGCAGGCGTTGTTCCCTGGCTGTTTGTTCCTGGCGATTGCGCGCCGCAGCTTCCGGCAAGCCATCGTTTTGCGGTGATTGTGGCGACTGAACAGCCTGTGAACGAAGGGTGGCAAAAACAATGATTGTTAACAGTGAAACAACGAAGGCCAAAAGATAAATAAGCGGTCTACGGCTTTGGATTGTGTTCATAGTGCAGCTACCTGAAAACCCGGAAAGCGCGAGGCAGGGGAAGACGATCAGGAAACACGCTCTAACAGGTCGTTGAATGATTGAGGTGAAACAAAAACCAGGGAAGCGAGTAACTGTGTAATTACTCGCTTCCCCACACTAACCAAAAATTTCACGGACTTTGTCGGTCAACTTGCGGGCTTGATTTTTCTGTTCTTCCAACTTCGCCAATTGCTCAAAAAGCTTGCGCTGCTCGCGGTTTAATTTGGCCGGAGTTTGCACCGTCACGACCGCAAATAAATCTCCGCGCCCGTGTCCCTGCAAAGAAACAATACCTTTGCCGCGAATGCGAAAGATCGAACCGGTTTGTGTCCCTTCAGGAACGCGCAGCAGCTCTTCGCCATCAATCAGGGTTGGGACTTTGAGTTCAGCCCCCAATGCCGCCTGGGTAAAGCTAATCGGAACGTTGACATACAGATTATTTTCCTGGCGCTCAAAAAGGTCATGCTCTTTGACTTCGATGAATACATACAAATCACCGCGTGGCCCGCCACTTGTTCCGGCCTCACCTTCACCCGTGATACGCAGGCGCGCGCCCGTGTCCACGCCCGCCGGGATTTTAATTTCAATCGTGTGATCTTTTTCGACGCGGCCCTGCCCCTGACAGGTTTTGCAATAGTTGGTAATGGTGCGCCCGGTCCCACGACATTGATGACAGGTGCGGCTGACAGAGAAAAAGCCCTGCTGAAAACGAACCTGCCCAGAGCCAGAACATAGACTGCAAACGTTGATGGAACTACCCGGCGCGGCCCCGGAACCGCTACAAGTATCGCAATTTTCATAGCGAGGAACTTGAATCTTGGTTTTATACCCACTGGCAGCTTGTTCTAATGTCAAATCCAGATCATAGCGTAAATCTGCGCCGCGCTGTGCGCCCCCGCGCCGGGTGCGGCGACCACCGAATAACTCGCCGAAAAGATCGCCCAGAATGTCTTCAAATCCGTGAAAATCGCCGCTGGTCCAGGCTCCACCGGAAGCGGCAGAAGTGCCAACGCCGGAATGCCCATACCGATCATAGCGGGCGCGGTTTTCAGCGTTTGAGAGAACCCCATAGGCCTCAGCGGCTTCTTTGAATTTTTCTTCGGCTTCGGTATTTCCCGGATTGCGATCCGGGTGATATTGCATCGCCAATTTGCGATAGGCGGTCTTTAATTCCTGTTCACTAGCCGTCTTGCTGACGCCTAAAACTTCATAATAATCACGTTTGCTCAATCGCTTGCACCTCGTTCCAAGAGTAAAAAGTGAGCCGCAAGAATACCATATCCTGCCAAGTTGAAAAGAGATGAAAAAGGAAGGAAACCAGAGGGGAAAGAAGCGACCGCATTTCTACGCGCTCTTTTCTTTCCCCTCCGGTTCAAGATTTAGAGGATGTTCCTGATGAAATTCGTCACAGTGTTGTGGCGAGGCGTCAAACCATTTTCCACGCCAAACCGCTACGGTGCCGACGCGGGCGCACCATTACTTCATTCCCGCCGAAGCAGGCGCGGCGAACATGGACTCCGTCAATTTCTGACCGAAGGCTTCCAGCTCATTGAAGGCCTGCACCAACTTATCAATTTCGTCACTGCGATAGGCCAATTCTGCCCGTGCAATTGCTTGTCGGGCGTGAGTTTGATCGTCCTCCGAAAGCATCGCGCCAAATTCGCTGAAGGTGCGACGTGTGCTTTCGATTAAGCCGTCGAGACGTGTGCGCGACAAGATCAACTTCTTCATAATTCTGTCGGCTTGTTCATTCCGAACGGCCTCTTCAATTAATCGCGCAATTTCATCCGGGCCAAGCCCCGACGACGGCGTAATGCGGATATTTTGTTCACGTCCGGTGGCTTTGTCATGAGCAGAAACATTGACGCAACCATCGGCGTCCACATCAAACGAGACCAGAACTTGAGCTGATCCACGCGGGCCAGCGGGAATATCTGTTAACTCGAATTTCGCCAGGCTTCGATTGCCGCGCGCCAATTCACGTTCGCCCTGTAAAACGTGGACCTCAACTGTTGTTTGATTATCGGCGACCGTCGTGAAGGTAAGAGCTTTCTTGAGCGGAATACTGGAGTTGCGATCAATGATCTTGGTGAATAAACCACCGCGCGTTTCAATTCCCAATGAAAGGGGCAAGACGTCCAACAACACCAACTCTTTGACTTCCCCGCTTAACATACCACCTTGAATGGAAGCTCCAATAGCGACGACTTCATCAGGATTGATTTCAGCGGAAGGCTGTTTGCCAAACATCTCCGTTACTTTTTGTCGAACTAACGGCGTGCGAGTTTGGCCGCCGACCAAAAGCACTTTATCAATATCCTGGGGTTTAAGCTTGGCATCCCACAAAGCCTTCTCGCAGGGTTCAAGGGATTTCTCAACCAAATCAAGAATCATGTCCTCAAATTGCTGGCGAGTGAGAACCTTATTGAAATGCTTCGGGCCTAAACTATCAGAGGCAATAAATGGCAGATTAATATTGGTTTCCAGTGCCGAGGAGAGTTCGCACTTGGCCCGCTCAGCCGCCTCTTTGAGGCGGTGCAAAGCTGGCCGATCATTGCGCAGGTCAATTCCTGTTTCTTTTTGAAACTCGCTAATAATCCAATCCACTACCCGCAGATCAAAATCTTCGCCGCCTAAAAATGTATCGCCAGAAGTAGATAACACCTCAAAAACATTATCGTGCATTTCAAGGATGGAAATATCAAAGGTGCCTCCGCCCAAATCGTAAACCACAATTTTTTCAGCCGTCTCACGTCCCAGACCATACGCCAAGGCCGCGGCAGTCGGTTCGTTAAGAATGCGCAAAACGTTCAATCCGGCAATTTTTCCAGCATCTTTGGTGGCTTGGCGTTGCGCATCGTCAAAATAGGCCGGAACGGTAATGATGGCATCCTCAACCGATTCTCCCAGATATTCTTCGGCGCTTTGTCGAAGCCGCTGCAAAATAATGGCAGACAGTTCTGAAGGGCTATAGTCTCGCCCGAAAAGACGAATACGCGCATCACCATTTGGGCTGTCCGTAATGGTATAGGGTGCCGTGTCCTGCATGCGACGAACTTCTGGGGAATTCAACTTACGCCCGATCAATCGCTTCACAGCATAAATTGTATTGGCAGCATTGGTGGCCGCCTGACGCTTGGCGATTTGCCCAACCAACCGTTCACCTGCTTCCTGAAATCCGACAATCGAAGGTGTAGTGCGCCCGCCTTCTTTGTTTGGAATGATCTGCGCCGCACCACCTTCCATAATCGAAACACAGCTATTCGTTGTGCCTAAGTCTATACCAATTACTTTTCCCATATTTGTGCCTATCTTGGTTGAGTTTGCTCGTAAGCAAACCAATAGAATTTCTCAGGGCAAAGGAACGAGGTTTGGGTTATGGGTTGTTTAGGTAATCGTCGCGCGGGAAACGCGACCAGAAAAGATGTGATGTTAACTCATCACTGTTGCGGGGGCATCATTCAACACACGCTCCAGCATGTGCGCGACGTAGCTTACCACATTTATGGTTCGTGCGTACTCCATTCTTAACGGACCAACGACACCGAGATTCCCGGTCATTTGGTTGCTATAGCGATAGGAAGCAGTCACGACCGCACAACGTTGTAAGCCGGGCAAAGTATTTTCCGATCCAATTCGCACCGTAACAGATGGTTTTCGTTCGTCCACCATGACGCATTCGCTGAGCAGGCTAACAAGACGCCGCTTCTCTTCAAAAAGCTGCATTAATTCGCGGAGCCGCTCCAAATCCGTGAAGTCACGGCGCGATAAAATATTTGACGCACCGTCAACAAACACCTCCGGCTCTGATTCATCATCCCGACTCAAACCTCGGTGGCATAACAAAATCGCATTCTGCAACAAGCGATCATAAAGTGCTTTTTCCTCAGTCATCCGCTGAAGAAGGCGGGTGTGGATCGCACTCAGGCTCATCCCGGAAAAATTGGCATTCAAATACCGAGCTGTTTTGTCTAACTCATCCTGGCTGAAATCTTCGGAGACCCGGACCAATCGGTCTTGAACCAATCCTGCGCGTGAGACAGTGATCACCAAAATGCGTCCATCATTGATGCGGACAAATTCGATATGGCGAATCACATCGCGGCTAATGTTTGGGGAAATTACAATCCCAACACTTTGGGAAAGGTGTGATAACAGATGCGAGGCGCGCGACAGGATTTGATCGGGACGAGGCAGGTTATCACTCAACATCTGGCGTTGGATGGTGTCTTCATCGTCCTGAGAAATCAGCGTCTCTTCAAGAATGTGGTCGAGATAGAACCGATACCCCAAATCGGTAGGAATGCGTCCGGCTGATGTATGCGGTTGTTCCAAATATCCTGCTTCTTCCAGGTCAGCCATCACGTTGCGGATAGTCGCAGGAGACAATCCTTCGCTCGAAATTTTGGAAATTGTCCGCGAACCAACTGGTTCGCCAGAAGACAGATGGGCCTTAATGATGAGCGTCAATAGCTCCCGACCTCGTCTATCTGTGATTTCCGAATTTATTCTCATGGCTTATGGCTCAATCCAACTATCGAAGGGTTATTGATCAAATAGCAATTGATTTAGATCACTTAACCACCAGCAACCACAAACACTTCAACGAAAAACTAACATTCCGGGCGGAGAGCTGTCAAGTTTTTCTCTTGCGAGCCACCATCAACCACCAACCTCTCCCCAAAGTTGTTCCACCGCGTTCCGACAGCGTCGAATCGTTTCTAAATTCCCATCCATGTGCGGTTCTAAAGAAATTGGCCCGACGTATCCAATCCGCTTTAAGGCATGAAGATGTCCGCGCCAGTCCAGCATTCCACTGCCCGGCACCACCCAAGTCGGCATCCCGCTGCCTAAAGGCGCATCGAATTGGTCTTTAATGTGGACATTGGCAATATGTGCTGCAAGCTCATCAAAGTCCGCTAAAGGATCACGGCGCAACGTCCAGGCATCATTACAAGGATCATAATTGAGGCCGAGGGCGGGCGAGTTCACCTGTTTTAGCAAGTTAACTGCTGTCATTCCAGTGTCCGCCCAACACACAGGTTCCGGCTCGATCAAGAGTCTCAAGCTGGCATTCACGGCTTGCTCTGTAGCCATTGTCAAAGCCTCTATCACCCAGGCAGGCGGATTGCCGCGCGGCAGGGTATCAGCAATGGCTTCGGTAGCACCCGGTTTGCAAAAGCCAAAGACAATAAGAGATGACAGCTTCCAACGATTTGCTAGGTCAACAGCGCGGGGAAAAATCTCCGTCATTTCGTGGTGGAACTTCTCCTGGCTCTCCGTCCATTTAAACAGCCCCGGCGAGAGCGCCGTGATTTCGACCCCCTCACCATCACAAATAGAGTCTATTTCGCGCAATTCAGATTCGTCACAAACTGGCGCACGTCCTGATTGCAAAAATCGAATTTCGTAGCGCCGAATTCCGACTTGCAGGCCAACGGTGACGGCCTCTCGAAAATTACGGCTGATTTCATCGGCGACAATTCCAAGTTGGAGCATGGAAAAAATATAACTGTCCCGGAAAGAAAACGCACGACGAGGAGGAAGAAAACCAAAGAAAAGGAAAAAGCGGGAAATTAGCTATACGATACGGCGTCTCACCGCCTCTTTTTCTGACGATCTCCTTATCATCCCAATTCTCTTCTGAATCGCTATTCTTCGCCTCAGAGACGACGGCAACTTGATTTCAAGGCGCATTATCCGCATCATGCATAAGCGTCACGCACAAATGGTTATTAACACGAGGAATGAACCACAACGCGATTCCAATACCTGTTACGCGGTTGATTCGTGTGAGTCAGCGCAACCCAGTATCAAGTTTGATGTTTGGCTGACAATCACCCAGTCCATTTCAATCTGAATGAATCCAATTTACAGCGCGATTTATCAACTCCAGGAAATCACCTTGCTGACATGGCGAGCCTTGCGCTCCCTGGTGCGCCCTCCACTGTACTGGAGCGAAATCCTGCGCCAGATGGATGTGTTAGGAGTGGGGTCTCTGGCGATCATCCTCTTAACGGGAACCTTTACGGGCGGGGTGCTGGCACTGAACTCCGCCAATACATTGCAGCGATTCGGCTTTACCAATCAAACAGGCGAGCTGGTCGCTACCAGTCTGATTCGGGAGTTGGGGCCGGTGTTGACCTGTTTAATGCTGGCGGGGCGTGTTGGGTCCGGCATCGCGGCAGAACTCGGTTCAATGATTGTCAGCGAACAAATTGATGCGATGCGTGCGCTGGGCACGGATCCGATCAAGAAACTGGTAATTCCCCGCATTGTTGCGATGGTGCTGATGGCTCCTGTCTTGACCGTCATCTGTGACCTGATGGGGATTTTGGGCGGGATGTTCGTCGCCATTTCCCAAATCTATCAGGCCTCATCTGTGTATATGGCGTCAGCCCAACGGGCCATGTCCTTTGAAGAGATTTTCGGAGGCCTGCTCAAGCCACTGGTCTTTGGCTTTATCATTGCCATCATCGGTTGCTATATGGGCTTGAGCACACGCGGCGGCACGGTTGGAGTTGGACGTGGCACAACGCGTTCAGTCGTCGTTTCTTCGATCCTCGTGATTTTTGTAGATTTCCTCCTGACCAAACTCCTGATCGCTACGATTCTTGGCTACGAGTAGAGGCAATGAGTAGAATTTATTCGCCACAACCCGCTATCGTGTTTCGAGACGTCAGCCTCGCTTTCGGTGACCGCGTGATTTTGGATAAAATCAGCTTCGAGGTCGGAAATGGCGAGTCAAAAGTCGTGATGGGAGGTTCCGGTACGGGCAAGTCCACGATTCTGCGCTTGGCGCTCGGTTTGCTCAAACCAGATGAGGGGCAGATTTTTATTGATGGCGAAGACATCACCGATTACAACGAAGAGCAGTTAATGCGTGTGCGTCAGAAAATTGGAATGGTGTTTCAGGAAGGCGCTCTCTTTGATAGCTTGCCGGTCTATGAAAACGTCGCCTATCGGTTGCGCGAACAAAAAGTCCCCGAAGATGAAGTAGAAGCGACTGTCACACAGATGCTCCAGTTTGTAGATTTGGAGCATGCGATTCATCAAATGCCCAATGAATTATCCGGTGGCATGCGTCGCCGCGTGGGTATCGCGCGTGCTTTGGTGGGCAGTCCCAAAATTATTCTTTTTGACGAACCCACCGCCGGGCTTGATCCAATCACCGCACGCACAATCTGTGAATTAGCCTTGAAATTACGCGATCTGGAAAACGTAGCCTCTATTTTCGTCACGCATCGTCTTCAGGATATTGAAGTGCTGTCCAGTGAGTTTGCCGTCAAGAGAGAAGATGGCACTATCGAAATTCGCAAAGAAAATGATGAAATGTGCATTATCAATACGAGGTTCATTATGCTCAAAGACGGCGACATCATTTTCAGTGGGTCAGACGAACAGTTAAGTGCAGAGACCAATCCGTATATCAAACGATTCTTGAATCGGCGCGGGTAAGGTCCAGCAACCAGGAACAAGTGCAAATGCCGACCATTTGCCTTTCGATTATCTCTTTCGATTATCTAAGGAGCAATTATGCCGCAACCACAAAAATCATCATTGGCTGGATTACGCGTTGGGTTATTGGTGTTGGCGGCCATCGGAATTTTGATTCTCACCATTTTCGCTGTCAGCGGCGATATCACGCTATTTCGTCAGAAAACCACAGTACGCACATTTATGTCGAACGTGGACGGCTTACACAAAGGGGCCGAAGTGCGTCTTTCCGGTGTCAAAATTGGCAGCGTCAAGGAAATCAATTTCAATCCGCAGATTCCCGCCGATGAAAAAGCCCCGGACCTCATCGAAATCAAGATGGAAATCAACGGGAAGATCAATGGCGTTGACGCGGTACAACGGATCCGCTCTGATTCCATTGCCGTGCTGAAGGGAGCGGGCGTCTTGGGTGACAACATCATAGACATCTCGCCCGGCACCACCAAAGGCCAGCCCATTCAAAATAACGCCATCGTCAAAAGCTACGCCAACAAAAGCGTCGGCGACATTATCAACGCGTCCAAAACGGCGATGGATAATTTGAACGTCATCACCGATAACATCAAAGACGTGACCGCCGACATCAAAAATGGGGAAGGTAGCATCGGACGATTTCTGAAAGACGACGCCATCTATTCCAACCTCAACAAAACGGTCTTACAAAGCCAGGCCTTGCTGGAATCCATTCGCAAAGGCGAAGGCACCGCAGGCAAGCTCATCAGCGATCCGGCGCTATACAATCAAGCCAGCGAACTGGTCACGAGCTTTAAAGAAACCTCCGAACAAGTCAAAGTGGCGTTGGCCGATGTCCAGGCAGGAAAAGGAACGGTCGGTAAATTGCTCAAGGACGAAGAGCTGTACAACCGCGCCAAAAGCCTGATTGCCAAATTTGAGACGACCGCCGACAAATTGGACGCGACGATTGCCAAGGTGAATCGCGGTGAAGGGACGGTCGGCAAGTTACTCTACGAAGACAAACTGTATGAAGAGTTCCGCGATTCGTTATCCAGGATTCGCACGTTGACCGATGGGTTGGAAAAAGGTCAGGGAACCGCAGGCAAACTGCTGAAAGACGAGGCGCTCTATCGCAACCTCAACGAAACGACCACTGAAATGACGAAGCTGCTTTACGATTTGCGGCAGAATCCGAAGAAATATTTGGATATTAAAGTGCGCGTTTTTTAGCGTGGAAGATTACGCCGGAAAGGCCGACTTAAGACCTGCCTTGCGGCGTCAAATGTCCCATCATTTTTTGCGGGAGTCAGGTTCAGGATTTTCGTCATGATGTTGTACACATTCACGTTTTCAAACGGCTCAACAATTTTGCCTTTTCCAAATGCCTCGCCGTGCGCAATAAAAATGGCCCTCATAGATGGCAGTTGATTATCGTAGCCATGTGCTCCGAGCGAGTGTGTGGATATTTTGTTTTTATCCTTCTCGTGCCGTTTCCGGCTGGTTAACGTCCAGCCTTCATCAGCAATACAAATCAGCGGCGGAATCCGGCGGTTGTTTTGATAATGGAACCGCGCCGGGATTTCCGTCTTCCGATAGCAGGTCGCATGTGAAATGGGCCTGGCCTTGAGAGCTTGATCAATCGCCGCTTCCGCTCCTGCTTTGGGAAAGATGCCCGTCAATTGCCCGCCCCAGACAATTTGTTCAGCCATCGTCGCATCAAAATGGTCATCCAAAACAATCTTGTTTTCGGGGTTAACGGTTGCCATGCCGTGATCGGAAACAATGATGAGATTCACCTTTTTGTGGATTTTTCGCGCTTTCAATCCATCCAGAAGTTTCCCGACGGCGGCATCCACATTGGCAATAGCTTGTGCGACTTCTGGCGAGTCTGGCGAAAAGTTATGCCCGGCGTCATCCACATCGCTGAAATAGAGCGTGAATAATCGCGGGCGTTCTGCCTGCGGCAAATCGAGCCAGGCTAAGATCTGGTCAACGCGCGCTTCGTTGGGGATTTTGCCGTCGTAGGTTTTCCAAAAAGTCGGTCGCTTCCCCCCAATTTCGGCCTCGGTTCCGGGAAAGAAAAATGCGCCCGTGCGAAGCCCCTGCTTTTCCGCTGTGACCCAAATCGGCTCGCCCTGCCACCATCGAGAATCTCCAACTTCCTCGCGTTTGCTCAAACTGAAAGTCGTCTCGAATTCCGCGTCATACATCGTATTCCCCACGATGCCGTGATTCACCGGGTAAAGCCCTGTCGCAACAGAATAATGGTTTGGAAAGGTCAGCGAAGGGTACGCCGGAATCATCCATTTGGCCCGCACACCCGCACGCACTAGCCGATTCAGATGTTCCGCCGGATACTTGTCCAAATAATCGTAACGAAAGCCATCCAGCGAAAGGAGAATTACTGTCGGCTTGAGGTCTTTAATGGCCTTTGGAGAAGCAATCCCAAATTCAGTCAGGACCAACAAAAAGGTCCAGAACCAAATTCTGGAAAAGGTTGTTCCGCGTTGTAGCCTCATTTTATTTTGATCCAAAGCTGCGCTTTCAGGTCTGATTGCCCCCCATTTTTTAAGGGAAAGGGGAAACGAAAATCAGAGATAAAAGCACAGCCCTTCATTCTCGGACCAACGCACGACCGTTACAAATCGGCTTTCGTAATTGCGCCTTCTGACGCCGACGTCACGAGCTTCGCGTATTTCGCAAAGACACCCGTTTTGTATCGCGGTTCCGGTGCGATCCAACTGGCCAAACGTGCCGCCAACTCTTCGTCAGAAATTTGCACGTTAAGCGTGCGCTTTTCGATGTCAATCTCAATGATGTCGCCTTCGTGGACGGCGGCAATCGGGCCTTTCAGTGCGGCTTCCGGCGCAATGTGTCCGATGCAAAATCCTTGCGTCGCGCCACTGAAACGACCATCGGTCAATAAGGCGACTTCTGCGGCAAGTCCAGCTCCGGTAATCGCTCCCGTGACGCCCAACATTTCGCGCATGCCGGGACCACCTTTGGGGCCTTCATAACGAATCACGACCACGTCGCCAGCTTTGATTTGATCGTGCGTCACAGCTTTCATCGCGTCTTCTTCGCATTCAAACAAACACGCGGGGCCGATGTGTTGTTTACGCTCAAAGCCGGAGAGTTTCAGCACGCAACCTTCCGGCGCAATATTACCCTTCAGAATCACCAGGCCACCGGTTTTCTTCAGCGGATTTTCAGCCGTGAAGACAACGTCCTGACCAGGCGTTTCAGTGGCGAGTTCGGCTTCTTGCGCAAACGTCAAACCGCTGACCGTTTGTTGGCTGCCGTCTACCAAATTTCCTTCGATCATGCGCTTGGCAATCAGACTGGTTCCGCCCGCGGCGCTGAGTTCGACGGCAGTATATTTTCCGCCGGGTTTCAGATTCGCAATCATCGGCGTGCGCGAACTGATCGTGTCAAAATCATCAATATTGAGCGGGATATTTGCTTCACGCGCCATTGCGAGCAAGTGCAGCACGGCGTTGGTTGATCCGCCCGTAGCCGCTACCCCAGCGACCGCATTTTCAAACGCCTCACGCGTGAGAATATCCAACGGGCGCACGTTGCGTTTGAGCAATTCGACGACCGTTTTGCCGGATTCAAAAGCGACAGTATCTTTTTTCGGATCAACAGCGGATACGCTCGCCGTACCCATTACGGACAGGCCAATAAATTCCATCACCTGCGCCATCGTGTTTGCCGTGTACTGACCACCGCAGGCACCTGCGCCGGGACAAGCAACATTTTCGATAGCGAGCAATTCTGCGTCATCAATTCTGCCCGCAGCATTCGCGCCAACGGCTTCAAATACATTTTGGACAGTCAGGTGCGCACCTTTGTGATCGCCGTGTCCAATCGAACCGCTGTACAAAATCAGGCTCGGAATATTCAGGCGAATCAATCCCATTGCCGCCGCCGGAATTGTTTTGTCGCAGCCCACAATGACCACCATCGCGTCGAATAAATATCCGCGTCCGACGAGTTCGATGGAATCCGCAATTAATTCGCGGCTGACGAGCGACGCTTTCATGCCTTCGGTTCCCATCGTGACGCCGTCACTGATTGAAATCGTATTAAATTCCATTGGCGTCGCACCCGCCGCGCGAATTCCCTCTTTGACTTTGGCGGCGAGGTCACGGTGATTGAAATTGCACGGCATGGTTTCAATCCATTCATGCGCGACACCGATGATCGGTTTTTTCAAATCGTCATCAGAGAAGCCAATCGCTTTGAGCATTGAACGTGCCGGAGCGCGGTCACGACCATTGGTGATAAGGTGACTTAGGTGTTTTGGATCGAAGGTCATAAAGTTTCTCGTTTATTTAATTTGCAGGATTTTTCTGGATGCTGCTGATTACATGCAACACCGTTCCAGTCAAAGCAAGAATCATTGTCATCAATGAAAACGGGCGCTCCAGCGATTCTTTGTTTTCAAAAAAGAAAGCAATAATCGTCAGGATCGTGGCCGCGAGAATCATTAACGAACCCACCAATTGCACGTATGCGCGCCACATCGTTTGGCTAATTCTCAGATACGCTCCAAGCCCCAAATTCAGCAAGCCAAGCAACAAAATGTAAATGTGATTACCGCGCAATGAAAAGCGTAACCGCTCATTCGCTTCCATTAAATGGTGGATATGAAAGCGCATGTGATAACCCGTTAGCAAAAAGACCGCAATGACAAGTACGCCAACTGCCAGATGAATTGTTCTAGTTTGCCCGCCCATCAATTCGATTCGTGAATGATTGTTTGTAAACCATACTCAATACTTTCCAAAATGGCTTGCCACGACGCGGCAATAATATTTTCTGCCACACCGACGGTATTCCACGAACGGTTGCCATCGCTGGTTTCAATGTGGACACGCGTTTTGGCTGCCGTGGCGTGTTCGCCGTCCAGAATGCGAACCTTGAAATCAATCAGGTGAAATTTTTCAATCACCGGATAGTGTTCGCGCAGAGCCTTGCGCAAGGCTTGATCGAGCGCGTGAACCGGACCATCCCCCAGGCTCGCGGTGTGCATAACTTCATCGCCAACTTGTACGCGAACGACGGCTTCCGGGTCGCCGTTCGAGCCAATCCACAAACGATATTCCAACGGCTCGAAGAAATACTTGCGTTTGCTTAAAGCGCCAAGCGCCCGTAAATGAAATGACGCGTCCGCTTCTTCAAACGAGTAGCCCTGATGCTCCAGTTCTTTCAGTTCTTTCAGCAACCGACGACCGGCTTCGGGGTTTTTCTGGAAATCTTCGCCAAAATCCTTCGCGGCAAAATTGATATTGCTGACGCCGGATTGATCGCTGACCAATACGCGCGTTTCGTTGCCGACCAGTTCAGGATCAATGTGTTCGTAGGTAGCTTTCGCTTTCATCACAGCGGAGACGTGAATGCCGCCTTTATGTGCGAAGGCGCTGCGACCGACAAACGCGGCGCGATCATTCGGCACGAGGTTCGCCACTTCGTTGATGTAGCGGCTGGTATGTGTGAGCAGTTTCAGTTTGCCTTCGGGCAGGCAACGACGATCCATTTTCAGTTCGAGATTCGGAATGATCGAGGCCAGGTTCGCATTACCGCAACGCTCGCCGTATCCGTTCATCACGCCTTGCACGTGCATCGCGCCTGCTTCGACCGCCGCAAGCGAATTCGCGACAGCAAGCTCGCCGTCGTTGTGCGCGTGAATGCCGATTTTAGCGTTCGGAAAGCGATTGCGCACGATGTCTACGGTTTCGGCGATGCGTTCGGGTAGTGCGCCTCCATTCGTGTCACACAAAATAATGGTTTCGGCTCCAGCTTTGACCGCAGCACTCAAGGTATCCAGCGCGTATTCTGAGTTGGCACGAAAGCCGTCAAAGAAATGCTCAGCGTCATAAAATACGCGGCGGCCTTGCGCTTTCAAATGTGAAACGGTGTCGGCAATCATCCGCAAATTTTCGTCCAGCGTAGTCTTCAACGCCACGTCAACGTGAAAATCCCACGACTTGCCGAAGATGGTGACAATGGGCGTCTCTGCCGCGAGCAAGCCTTGCACCACGGCATCATCCGCCGCGATGCCGTTTGCGCGGCGCGTGCTGCCGAACGCAGCAAACAACGCGCTTTTGAGCTTGATGGATTTCGCGCGGTCGAAAAATTCGACGTCTTTCGGATTCGCGCCTGGCCAGCCGCCCTCAATAAAAGCGACGCCAAGTTCGTCCAACGCCAGTGCGATTTTGATTTTGTCTTCGACCGTGTACGCCAAGCCTTCGCCCTGCCCGCCATCGCGCAAAGTCGTGTCAAATATTTCGATCAGATTACTCATAAAACATAGTTCGCAGATCGCAGTTGGCGGTTCGCAGATTTTTTGCTGTGAACTATTAACTGCGATCTGCGAACTTCCCTAATTCTTCGCCTTGTCTACGATCTTGTTCGATGACAACCACGGCATCAAACCGCGCAGTTTTTCGCCGACGTCTTCGATTTGATGTTTCTTACCTTCGGCAATCATCCGATTGAAATTCTCTTTGCCCGATTCAGCTTCAGCCAGCCATTCATCCGCGAATTGACCGGATTGAATTTCAGCGAGGATTTCTTTCATGCGCGTTTTGACAGCGGCATCAACCACACGCGGGCCGCGCGTCAAATCGCCATATTCTGCCGTATTGGAAATGGAATACCGCATGTTTGCGACGCCGCCTTCGTACAACAAATCTACGATCAATTTCATTTCGTGCAGGCATTCAAAATACGCCATTTCCGGCGCATAGCCCGCTTCGGTCAGCGTTTCAAATCCAGCTTGAATCAATGCCGTCAGACCACCGCACAGCACTGCCTGTTCGCCGAACAAATCGGTTTCAGTTTCTTCCTTGAAGGTCGTTTCGATAATGCCAGCGCGTCCGCCACCAATCGCCGAAGCGTAGGCGAGCGCAACTTGTTTCGTATCGCCGCTGGGGTCTTGTGCGACTGCAATCAAACACGGCACGCCAGCACCGCGTTCATATTCACGACGCACGAGATGGCCGGGGCCTTTGGGAGCAACCATAAACACGTTCACGTCAGCCGGAGGCACGATCTTTTTGAAGTGAATCGAGAAGCCGTGCGCGACCGCGAGATATTTTCCGGCCTTCAAATGCGGCGCAATCTCACGTGCATAAATGCCCGGCGTCAATTCATCCGGTGTCAGCAGCATAATAATGTCGGCACGTTCGGCGGCATCCGCCACCGGCAATACTTCCAAGCCTGCTGATTGCGCTTTCGCAACCGACGGGCTATCCGCACGCAAGCCGACGATCACATCTGCGCCGCTGTCTTTGAGGTTGTTGGAATGTCCGAAGCCTTGCGAACCGTAGCCAATAATGGCGATGGTTTTGCCTTGCAAGAATTTCGGGTCAGCATCTTTGTCGTAATAAATGTTCATGAGAATCTCCTGTTTTATCGAGCAATAAATATCGTTTGCCACCTCAAGGCTTGCGTTGAGGCGAAGTAATCTTGACGTCTTGAATGTCCGCATTAAAGCGTTCGTACTTGCTGAAAACCATCGTTAGATCAGTGTCCAGCGCACCAAATACTGATGTGTTGTTGATTGCGTTAATTTGTCCTTCGCGCGGCAACCATTGGCCATCAGCCATCAAATGGCTTTCGTAACGAGCCAGCGGTTTGCTTTTCCTCGTCACGTCATCTTTGGCCCACGCCTGCAACCGCGTCACAACCTTATCAGCCAAATCAATCCAGAGCGTGCCGCTGACTTTCGTCAACCACTGCTCCGACGCATCCAGTTCAGTGTTAGGGTGGAGACGAAAACTCAACAAGGCAGTTTCGCGCCCGTCCATCTTTTCTATCCGCAATATTTCAACATCAGAGTTGCGCAAAATCGTCTCCATCTTCAACTTGACACCGCTGGGCGTGACGAGCGTGAAATAAGCAGTCTTGGCTTTCATCCTTGCCTGCTCTATCGCAGCCACATCTGCCGCATTTTGTTGCCGCGCTTCTTCATCCACACGCGCCAGTTCTTCGGATTTCTGTTGCCGCTCCTCCTGCAATTTACGCACAGAGACAGAAACGCCGTTCTCTTCAATTTTCAAAAGAACAAATTTCGTTTCTCCTTTGAGCTTAATAGTCGGCGCGTATGTTTCATATACTGCCGTACCTATCGTCGGCGTACCGCGTAGCATTTGGCGCTGCGTAACTTTGAGCCGATAAGTATATTCACTCATCAGGCTGTCCCCTGTGCCATTTTCCAAAACTGCTTCAATCAACGCTGCTGGATTTAGAGCAGTCTTTTGCGTCTGCGCCCCAATCGGCGTAGCAACGATCAAAGCAAAGAAGAAAAGGCTCGCGGTATTCATCATCGCTCAATCCAGTGCTCGTAAATCCGGTTCCACCCAACCAAGCCGCGCCGCGACCGACATCAATCGCTCCTGGCTGTAATACTTCAGCGGCGAACTACTCTCGACGTGGTGCGCACAAAAATCATTGACGAGTTCGACCAGTGAACGCTGCGGATCAACGTTATTCAGATAGCGTTTGATGTACCACACGAAAAAGCAGGTGATCGTTTCGTGATAGCCGCTTGATTCGGTGTTCTGCTTGCCACAGGATACGTTGTATCGCTTGATCCTCTCACGCAGGATGTCTGTGGCTTCCACAGCGTCGTGCTGCGAGCAGTGCCACAAACCGACAATCAAATGCGCCTGATGCGTCCATTCGTGACAAGGTAGGGTGCAGGCGGCAAAGCCTTCGACCAGGCGCGTGAGATCGTCAAGCGAATCGTAAACAATCATCGCTACACTTTTTCATTCAGCGTTAATTCCGAAAACGATTCTTCTTCATCGTATTTCGCCTGTCGTGCTTTGATCGCAGCGACGCGCGTCATCGCCACCGTTCCCGTGCGAACGAGGTCCCGGATACCAATCGGTTTGAGCAGGTCAATCAGGGCGTAGACTTTTTCGGCACTTCCAGTCATTTCAATAATGAACGCATCCGTCGAAACGTCCACGATTTTGGCCCGGAAGATTTCGACCAAACTCAAAACCTCTTGTCGTTGTTCGCCCATCGCGGCATTGACCGTCAACAAAACCATTTCGCGTTCAACATGCGGATCAGTCGTCAGGTCATCTACTTCATAAACCTTCACGAGCTTTTCCAATTGTTTGAGGATTTGCTCAATGATTTGATCGTTACCGTGCGTCGTAATGGTCATGCGGGACTTTTCCTCGTCCAGCGTTGGCGCGACACAAAGCGAGTCTATTTGATAACCACGCGCACTGAACAAGCCTGCCACGCGCGCTAACATGCCGTATTCATTGGCGACGGTGAGTGAAATTGTATGTCTCATAAAAAGTAGTCGGTAGTCGGTAGTCGGTAGTCGGTAGCTCCTGCCCGACAATCTAAGTAACTAGAGAAAAGTTCGGGGCACTTTTTGAATGCCCCGAACCGGGACTACACTCCAAGTGACTAAACTCAGGAGGCAAGTCCCAATGATCTTTGTCAATACGCTCGATGACGCCGCCCGTCAAGCCCTGCTTGATTTTGCCCGACACGCACCGGGCTACGTGGCGCAACGCGCCTGGATGGTCTGGTGGTCGGCGCAGCAAGTCCCGGTGGCAGAGATTGCCGCGCGACTCGACTGTCGCGCCAAAACCGTGCGCAAGTGGTTGCGCCGCTATCAAGCAGCAGGCGTCTGCGGCTTGCAGGATGAGGCCCGCAGGGGTCGTCCCCGCACGCTCACCGCCGGGGCCGCGCAAGCCCTCTTCACCCAGGTCAACCAACCGCCTGCCACCTTTGGCTATGTCTTTGCCTGTTGGTCGGTGGCGACTTTGACGGCGCATCTGGTGCGCCGCTGCTGGCACC
>JAEUQN010000008.1 GCA_016789725.1 Blastocatellia bacterium
GGACGCGCGTCTTCCAAATGCTTTGCCAACGCTTCGGGCGCAAGCGTTTCCAGCTTCAAATTCACGCCGCGCGGATCGTCAATTTTCGGCGCTCCGACTTTGCGTACGCGATAGATTGCGCCCTGATGTTCGGCTTTGGCGATGACCGACAGCGGGCAGGCGTCCACATACCAACCGCCTGTATCGAGAAACAACATGCTGCCGTCGGCGTCTTCGATCACGTCGGTCGGGTGAAAATCAGGATCGGTCGAAGTCACAAAGTCGGAATCTTCGGTGCGAAACGTTGCGCCATCCCGAAACAATTTGTGGCGCTGAATGCGATGCGGATTGAACTGTGCGGAGAAGAGATTGCCTTTGAATTCTGCGCCCCAATTTGTGCCGCGATATTGCAGCAAGCCTGCCGGAGCGATGCGCGCAAACTTCGTCATCACGGGCATCAGATCGCCTGTGCGTTTGAATTCGCTCAGCACGGGATGAGGTTTGGAGTAGACACCCCCTTCGACAAAATGTAGCAACGCATCGCGCTGTCCGTTTTGCGGATCAACGAAATACGTCATCGTGCCGATCATTTCGCCTGCCGGTGTGAACGTGAGTTCGACCGGATTATCAAAGCCACCGCCTGCGACACGCTCCAATCCCGTGCCGTCAATTCGACTGCGCCAGATGCGCGACGCCAACCCTTCGAGTTGCGTGCCTTCTTTGGTTTGAATCTTGTAGCCGTGTCGTCCGTGCGTCATATACAACCACCCATCCGGCCCCAGAAATGGCCCGTGCAAGCTTGAAGTGTTGAGAATATTCCAGCCCGTCAAAATCGCTTCTTTGCGATCCGCGATGCCGTCGTCATTGGTGTCGTCAAAGCGAAAGAAATCCGGCGCAGAGGCAACATATAAGCTCTCGCGATGCCAAAGAGCGCCCATCGGCAAACTGAGTTTATCGGTGAAGACTTTGCGTTGGTCGTACACGCCATCGCCGTTCGTATCTTCGAGCAGGCTGATGCGGCATTCGGGATAGGTCGGCATATCTTTGCCTTTGATGTTTTTGCCCGACGATTCGGCAACGAACAGCCGACCGCGGTCATCCACGAACGCCAGCATCGGATACAACACACGATCCGGTTCTGCTACGCGCTCAATCGTGAAGCCTTCCGGCACGCTGATCGTGTAGCCGTCGCCGACTTTGATCGAGTTGGAAGGTTGACGTGTGCAAGCCGTCAGGAAAAGGCTGACGGTCAGAAATGCCGCGACAAATGCCAGTACGTTACGAATGGTCATCGGGTGCGTTCTCCTCAGTTATGTGCCTGAATGTGCCGCGAGTCTAGGAGGGACGCGATAGCGGAGTCAAGGCAGCTTCACCTGATTTGGAAAGGAGGTCAACACTTTAAAAATTAGAAAAGCTCTCTTGCGTTGCCCGCCGTTTTCTCCCACAATGCGCCCACATCAACAGTCTCTTACTTTTTGATTTACGCGATTCTCTTTTAGGGAAGATGGTGCCGAGATGTTCAAGTTCGTTTGGTTATTTTTATTGTGTGTGGGGGGAAATATTGTCGCCGCCGCACAAACTGCTTCCATTCTTGCGACGAATCAATCACCGATTGAACGTCCATTGAAAAGTGGCGAGTCGCATGTGTACCAACTCGCACTCGCGGCGGGCGAAGCGGCAGACGTGGAATTGCAGGCCGACAAATCTTACTTGAACTTCGCTGTCCTTTCCGCCGCGAATGATCTGCTCTTCGCCCTGAGTGACTCTGATGCGCCGGGGCGGAAACGGCTCGTCATTGTCGCAGAACGGGCCACGACGTTTTCGCTTCGCATCGCGCCGGAACGCAGCCAACACACGGTGGCCAACTATCAATTGAAGCTCCTGGAAAAACATCCGGCGACCGCTGTGGACAAAGAACGATTCGCGTTGCATCAATTGGATTGGGAAGTCGTTCGCCTCTATCGCCAGCAGGAAAAAAACGCATTGCTCCAAGCCGCCGCCAAAGGCCGTGAGGCGAGCGAGCGCTGGTTAGCGCTCGGCGAGCCGGAACGTGCTGGACGGATGTTGCAGCGAGCCGGGCGCAGCTTATTTCTGGCCGGCCAATACCCAGCCGCAATTGAGGTCTGTCAACAAGTCATCAGTGCTTTTCAACAGGCCGGGGCAAAGTCCGCCGAAGCGATCAGTTGGGCGCATCTGGCTGTCCTGAGTTACGTCAAAGGGGACTTCCTGCAAATGTTCAGGGCGTACGCGCGTGCGGGGTTGCTTTGGCAGGCAACGCACGACGAAGAGGGCGCGCGCTTTGGTCGCCTGTTGCAGGCGTACCTGCATCTCAGCACAGGAAACCATCCACAGGCAGAAACTTTATGTCGCCAATTGCTAGCGGAAGTTAGCACAGGGCGAACGGACGAATGGGATCGTCTCTTTCGCGAAGACGTGTTGCTGGCCTTAGGCAAGGTGGTGGTACAGCAAGGGAAGCCGCGTCAGGCGCTAGTGTATCTGGAAGAGGCGCTCGCTCTGGCGCGTCAATCGCACAATGCACTCATCGAAGGGATGGTCTTGCACGAGACGACCTGGGTCTGGAAAACTCTGCAAGAACCGCAAAAAGCGCTCCAGCATTGCGAGCAGGTGCGCGCGCTGTGGGAGGCGCTGGGACAGGGGCTGGGGCAAAGAGATACCTATGTTACGTTAGGATATTTGTACCTAGAGTTGGGGCGCAAGAAAGAAGCGCGTCAGGCTTTTCAGCACGCGCTGGTTGTGGAGGAAGAGGCCGCCTCGTATCCACTATCCGGTGCGTTATTGGCACTGGCTCGGTTGCAACACGACGATGGCGAACTGAAAGAAGCGTTGACCAGCACGGAGCAGGCACTCCACATTCTGGAAGGGCTGGCAAGCCAGGCCCCCGTAGATGGTCTGCGCGTAAATTTTTACGGGACGGCACACGATGCGCACAAATTGCGCACGGATTTGCTCATGCATTTGCACGAGCGCCATCCGACAGCCGGGTATGATGTTGCCGCCTTTCAGACCAGCGAAACATCCCGCGCACGGGCGCTGCTTGATCTTCTGCGCGAGAAGCAGGTATTACTATCGGACAACCTTGATCCCACGTTGACGAAGCGCGTGGATGAGTTGCGCCAACGTCTTGCCGCGCTCACTAGCGAACAAGTGCGCTTGCGCGTGGGGGCGCAGTCATCGCAGCGCGCTACGCTCGCTGCCACCCAGACCTCTTTGCTCGCAGAACTGGAAAGCGTGACGATCCAGATGCGAGAGCGCCATCCGCGCGCGGCGACGTTGACGATGCCTGCGCCGCTGACGCTCCGCGAGATGCAACAACAGGTTCTCGACCGCGATACGTTGCTGCTTGAGTACGAATTAGGCGAAGAACGCAGCTTCGTATTCGTTGTTTCCGCCCAGGGCTTCCAAACGTTTGTTCTGCCCGGTCGTGCGACCATCGAGCCATTAGCCTGGCAAGTTTATGAAACCTCAGCGCGCAGGCGACAACCCCGAAACTTCGCCACGCTCCAGGCCAAGCAAACGTGGTTGCAGCAAAATGAAAGCGAGTTTACCCAGGCCGCAACGAAACTAAGCCGGATGCTGTTGCAACCGGTCGCTGCTTTGTTGTCTGACAAACGTCTGCTGATCGTGCCGGATGGAGCCTTGCATTATGTGCCGTTTGCCGCTTTGCCAGTGGTCGGTGGTCAGTTGTCAATGGCCGGTAAAATGGCTACTACCAACCGACCACCGACCACTGATTACCGACCACTGATCGTCCAACACGAACTCCTCACGCTTCCCTCGGCTTCCACCTTAGCCGCATTGCGGAGCCAGTGGGCGGAGCGTACCGCTGCGCCGAAAACGCTGGCAATGTTTGCTGATCCCGTCTTTGACCCAACCGATGAACGAATTGAATTGCCGCGCGATGCACAAGCTCCCGGTAAGCCATCAGCAGACAATCAAGAACGCTTGCGTGTTCTCGGCGAAGTAGATGCGAACGGGAATTTCCTGATCCCACGTTTGCCTGCCAGCCGTGCGGAGGCCGAAGCCGTTTTGGCGCTGGTGCCACCGGAGCAGCGGCAAGCGTCTTTGGGGTTTGAGGCAAACTATCAAAACGCGACGAAGAACGAGTTATCCCAATATCGGTTCGTCCATTTCGCTACACATGGTCTGCTGGATGAAAAGCAGCCTGAGTTTTCAGGGTTGTTGTTTTCGCAAGTAAACCGGCAGGGCGGCAACGAGAATGGCTTTTTCACGACGCTGGATGCTTTTCATCTGCAACTCAACGCCGAAGTGGTTACGTTGAGCGGCTGTCGCACGGCGCTTGGCAAAGCAGTCAGCGGCGAAGGCTTGATCGGGTTGACGCGCGGCTTTCTGTACGCTGGTGCGCGCCGCGTCGTCGCCAGTTTGTGGCAGGTCAATGACGCGGCAACCGCAGAATTGATGCAACAGTTTTATCAAGGTATGTTGGGCGAAAAGAAGCTCGCGCCTGCGGCTGCCTTGCGCGCGGCGCAACTGGCAATGCTACAAAATCCGCGCTGGCAATCGGCGTATTATTGGGCGGCGTTTACAATCCAAGGCGAGTGGTGATAGAACTACCATAGTGTTTGCGCGAAGACTTTGCCAGGCCGAGTCAACAGTTTATCGCGGCGGATGCTCATCTCCCTCAAACGATGGAAGCCGTGATTGAAGAGACGTCTAACGATGACAGAAGACTCCTTGCCCCGCTCCAAAGTGCGCTCCGATTTGACACCCGAATCCTTTACACAGCTCTTGTCCGCCTTACACCAGGAACGCACCCAAGCCGCCGAGCAGTATGAACACATCCGACAAGCATTGATGGTGTACTTTACGTTTCGTGGTGCGTTCGACCCACTCGAACTTGCCGACGAAACGATCAATCGGGTGGCGCGGCGGGTGACTGAGGGGAAAGAAATCTTTACCCAAAATCCGCTCAGCTATTTCTACGGTGTTGCGCGCAACGTTTGGCGTGAAGTCCTGGCGCATCCTGTCACCACGCAACCGCTGGATGAAGCCCCCTCGCTGGACAAACATCACAGCCCTGATCCGCACGAATTGTTGATGCAGGCAGAAGAACAGCGCACAGCGGAGCAGCGGCTGCGTTGTTTGGAGAGTTGTCTTCAGCGGCTTCCATCGCAAGACCGTGATTTGATGCTGGCCTATTATCAGGGAACGGGCGGGGCCAAAATTGAGAACCGACAAGACCTCGCGGCACGCTTTGGCATTACGCTGAAAACATTGCGCAACAAAACCAGCCTCCTGCGTGGCGAACTGGCCCTTTGCCTGCATCGCTGTCTGGGAGCAAAGGAACGATAAGCCCGTGTCGCGGGATGTTTTGGCAGAAAGACCATACATCTATGGAGTCGGTGCAGAGAGTCCATTTTACAAGCTTCAACATCCGATAGCTGCTCGTCGGAATGAAGCAATGAGGAGAAAATCATGTTCCAGCGAGAACGCATCGTCCAATATGTGATGGGCGAATTAGATGAGGCGGAACAGCTACGCATCGAAGAGCAGTATTTCGCAGATGTCGAGTTCCTGGGTGAAATACAGGCGGTTTGTGGCGATTTGATAGACGCTTATCTCACGGGCGCAATGCCCAGGCGTGATCGTGAACGATTTGAGAAACGCCTGCACGCTATTCCTTTTTTGCGTGCCCAGGTGGAAACCAGTCGCGCCTTATTCCAATATGCCCAAACCGCTGCCACGGAACGACCGGAACCTGTCCGAAAACAGCGCGTGCCGTTCGTTGGATGGTGGGCGTCACGACAATCTTTCTGGCCCCGTCTGGCGTGGGGAGGAATTATTTGTGGGCTGCTCGTCGGTGGAGTTTGGTACTGGCAACGCACACGCCAATCCATTACCACAACGCCCTCCGTCGTTGCGCAGGCTGAGGCGACACCCACAGCCATAATCCCCCCGCCCACACCTTCTGCGCCAGTGGTCGCGGCCTTCTCCCCCGATCCGCTGACCAAATCATCCGTACCATCTGTCGTCGCCTCGCTGCTGCTCTCGGCTGAGTTGACCCGCAGTGAAAATCAGTTGGCGCGGCTGCTCATCCCCAAGGCGAAGGGGGTTGTGCGTTTGCAAGTGGAACTCTCTGCCGGAGCGCAGCCTCCGTATGAAGTCGTGCTGCAAACTGCGCAGGGGCAACACCTCCGAACATGGCGACATGCGAATATCGTCCACTCCCCGATGGGTTCTGTTGTCGCGTTGGATGTCCCTGCTCGCCTGTTACCAAAGGGGCGATATTTTGTGGCGCTCAAGGCGGGGACAGCGCCGTTACAAAAATTTCCTTTCTCTGTCGAGCCGCGTTAGCCGCGCGGCGGGACGTTTTTTCTGAAATCTCATTATTACCATGACACAGCCTGGCGCGAATCTGAGCGGGTGGTGCTGAAGGTGCTCTTCTGGCGAGGGTGCAAAAAGGCGAACAAGGTGTGCGTTCAGATTCAGCGCCAGCGTAATACCTGTTGCGATGTGCCGTGAGAACACAGCGATTTTGCGCTGGTCAGCCTTTCGGACGTTTCCGTGCGATTGACCGGTGAAGGGAACTGAGGCGAAGCAAGTGTCCTGCTTTTGCCTCAGCTCTCATTGGTAGACTATCAATCCAAAAAAACAGGAAGCCCCATTTATGCAGGCAAAAATGTATTTTCCCCCGCGCCATTCTGCCTTTCCCACAACGAAGCAACCGCAGAGGTTATCTCCTGATACAACGACAGCCGAAAATCTTACCGAACCCTCAGCAGAGGAATTGCGATTACGCGCGGAAATCGAGTCTTTGCGGGCGGAGTTGCGCGAGGCTCAACGGCACTTGCAACATTACGAAGTCTTATTGCGCAATGCTGAAATACGCAAACGGGAATTGTTGGCCGAACGCGCGCCGAAAAATTAGCGTTATAAGCTCGCTACCATTGCTAATGAACCTGAAGTTGGCATCCGGCGGCGCAGTGCTTCTGCTTCCTTCCGTTTCATCTGCCCTGGCTTTCGTATACGGAGCCGTGTTTGAGGTGGATACAACCCTGGCGCGTTTTCTTCAAGCGGAGTCGCCACGAAGCGTAGAAATCGGCCTCTACGTTTCGCTGGTGATTTCGCTACGGCGTGCTGCGGGTTGTGTCCACTTGAAACAACGTTGTAGGGGGTAAGAAAAAGAAAACCACGGAAGATACCGAGTACACGAAGAAAAGACCAAGCAAGATGAACAAGATGCTCCTGTCAATCCTGAACCAATCCTGTCAAAATCTCCGTGCGCTCCCTGGTTTGTTCGGAAACTCTTTTTCTTGAGTTCGATAGCTTGCCAATGCCGCACTCCACTTCACCTTTTTCCCTCTGAAAGTCTTCTTATTCCGCGCCTGAGTTTTATTGACGTTGGCGCAAACCGTGCATTACTTTGTGTAGTGGCTGGTGAACGAGCGTCTGCGCCAACAGCGATCCCCGACAACCATCCGCAGCGCCCACGCACCATTGACGGAAATCTTGCATGAATGCTCAACAATTTACTGTACACGCACCGACCGAAGTTTTGAACCAACCGCCCGCCCTCGAAGACTACAATTTGTTCGAGTTCGACACGCCACTGCGTGAAGCCGTCGCGCGCGAAGGGGCAAGCTGGGTTGCCGAACAAGCGCACGAATTCGGCGCAATCCTCGGACGCACGGAAACGTTGAAGCTTGGCGAATTGGCGAATCGTTATTTGCCTGTCTTGCGCACGCACGACCGCTTTGGTAACCGCATTGACGAAGTTGAGTTTCATCCGGCGTATCACGAACTGATGCGGCTCGGCATCGCGTGGCAAAGTCATTCGCTGCCGTGGACGAGCAACAAAGACGGCGCTCACGTTGCGCGCGCGGCGCTCACGTTTTTGCGGCATCAGGTGGACGAAGGACACGGCTGTCCGCTTTCGATGTCGTATTCGGTGGTGCCGTCGCTGCGCATTCAGCCGGAACTCGCCGCCGAATGGGAGCCACGTTTGTTTTCGACGGAATACGATCCGCGCTGTGTTCCCGCCGAGCAAAAACGTGGCGTATTGTTCGGGATGGCGATGACCGAACGACAAGGCGGCAGCGATGTGCGCGCCAACACGACGCGGGCGAAAGCGATTGGCAAACGCGGCCCCGGTGAAGCGTACGAAATCACGGGACACAAGTGGTTTTGCTCTGCACCGATGTGCGATGCGTTTTTGATTCTCGCGCAGGCCGAAGGCGGATTGTCGTGCTTTTTGCTACCGCGTTGGAAACCCGACGGCACGCGCAATGCCTTTCATATTCAGCGGCTGAAAGACAAGCTTGGCAACAAATCGAACGCTTCGAGCGAAGTCGAATTTCACGGAGCCTATGCGCGGCTGATCGGCGAAGAAGGTCGCGGCGTGGCGAACATTATCGAAATGGTGCGGCACACGCGACTCGACTGCGCGATTGGTTCGGCTGCGACGATGCGCCGCGCCGTTGCCGAAGCAACGCATCACACGAACCATCGCTTTGCGTTCGGCGCGCGCTTGATTGAGCAACCGTTGATGCAAAACGTACTGGCGGATTTGTGTTTGGAATCGGAAGCGGCGACGGCCTTGGCAATGCGGCTCGCGCGCAGCTTTGACGAATCCGAGCGCGACGAAATGCAACGTTTGTTCAGCCGCATTGCGACGGCGATTGGCAAGTTCTGGATCACGAAACGCGGCATTGCCGTCGTGGCCGAGGCGCTCGAATGTTTGGGCGGCGGCGGCTATGTCGAAGAAGCGCCGCTCGCACGGTTGTACCGCGATGTGCCGTTGAATTCGATTTGGGAAGGCTCCGGCAACGTGCAATGTCTGGACGTGTTGCGTGCCATGCGCAAGGAGCCGGACACGGTCGAAGCGTTGTTCGCGGAACTCCGACAAGCGCGCGGAATGGACACCAATTATGATCGGTTTGTGCAACGCATCGAACGCGAATTTGCCGATGCGAACCACATCGAATTCCGCGCGCGGCGCATCGTTGAAGATTTAGGCTTGGCGTTGCAGGCTGCGATTTTATTACAGCACGGCAACGCCGCCGTGACCGAAGCGTTTTGCGCTTCACGCTTGTCGGGCGAGCAACGCCTGGTACTCGGAACATTGCCCGTCGGCCTGAATTACGAAGCCATCATCGAACGCACCCAACCAAGTTTGTGAAAGGAAGAAAAAGAGACCAGGGAATTCTCCCCTCTCATTCGTCGCCCTTTCTCCCCGTCGCCCCGTCTCAGATCGTCTCCGGCACGAGCATCAGGCGAAAGCCCAGATACGTCCAATCCGCACTGGTTTCGATGTGCTGGAGATACGAGAAATCCCCCGGCATATTTGAGCCAACGGTGAAGCAATGCCCATTGCCTTTTTCATCGCGGTAAAAACCGAGTTCCAACGATTCCGATTCACTCCACTCCGGGTGAAATACCATCCCGATCAGATTCAAAATGGTGGGTGAGCAAACGGTCAGCCGATAGCCACGCGGCAGCAACCCCCGCGCGCGCCAATCGTTTGTGACGAGCGTGACGAATTCGCGCACGGGTACGTACGTGTGAGCATAGCGCGTGCTGTTGGTAAAGCCTGCTTGGCCCAGATACGACGCGAATGGATCCGCCGTCGCATCGTGTCCATACAGTGTGCCGTAAAACTGCCGATTGTTTTGGCGGTAGCGTGGCTTGCGCGTACTTTCAATGGCGAGCAGCAAGCCCTGATGACGACGGTGGCTGCGCGTGAGTGTCGTCTGCAAGCTTTCGCCGTGATAGTCCGATTGTGTGAACGTGCGCGGACGCGTGGGGTACAGGCGCGTGAAATACTTTTCATCCAGCGGGACAGCATCTGCCGCTGGAATGATATGCCATTCGAGATTGAAGCGCGCCAAGTGTGCGGCTACGGTTGACGATACATCGGGAATGGGCGCATCCTCTCGACGTAATGGCACATTTGGTGCGAGAGCAAAAAACTGACGCAAGGTCGCTTCTCGTTCGTGTAGTTCAGGTAGCATAGGTGAGCCTCCTTTGAGGCTAAAGATTACGCCGCTACGTGCGAAAGGCAAGACGCTTCCAGCGAAATGCTCCAAAAGTTCCTGGCATTTTTACAATATGAAACATCATCTTTCCCAAAAAGTCTTACGCTTCACAAAATCCATCATCCGCGATATGTCGCGACAGGCAATGCAGCACGGCGCAATCAATTTGTCGCAAGGTTTCCCGGATTTTCCGACCTCCGACGAAATCAAACACGCGGCTATCGCGGCGATTGAAGCGGATCACAATCAATACACGATGACGTGGGGAACCAAGCGATTGCGCGATGCGATTGCCGCGAAGACGGCGTGGAGTATGGGCCTGGAATTCGATCCCGAACGCGAAATTGTCGTCACCGTTGGCTCGACCGAAGCAATGATTGCAACCTTGATGGCGGTCGTGAATCCGGGCGATGAAGTGATTGTCTTTGAGCCGTTTTTTGAGAACTATAATCCCGACACGATCCTGACCGGCGCGACGATTCGCCACGCGACGTTGTACGCGCCGGATTGGCATTTTGATCGTGACGAATTGCGCGTGCTTTTTAATGACAAGACCAAAGCCATCATCATCACGACGCCGCACAATCCGACGGGCAAAGTCTTCACGCGCGACGAACTGCGCTTCATCGCGGATTTGTGCATCGAACACGATGTGCTGGCGATCACCGACGAAATTTACGAACACATCTGGTATCCCGATCCCGCGCGCAACGTGCATCACGTTTCGATGGCGACGCTCGACGGTATGCGCGAACGCACAATCACGATCAACAGCTTGTCGAAAACCTACGAAGTTACGGGCTGGCGCATTGGCTACGCGATTGCGCATCCTGATCTGATTGATGGCATTCGGCAGGTGCATGATTTCCTGAGTGTCTGCGCCGCCTCGCCGTTGCAGGAGGCGGGCGTGACGGCGCTCGGAATGCCGCGTGAATACTACACGAAATTGCAAAGCGCGTATTTGCGGCGGCGCGATTATTTGGTGGGTGCGCTGAAGGCGGCGGGCTTTCAATGCGTGAAGCCGGACGGCGCGTATTACGTGATGGCAGACATCTCAGCATTCGGCTTTGCGAATGATTTTGCGTTTGCGGAATATTTGATTCGGGACATTGGCGTTGCCGTCGTACCGGGCAGCAGCTTTTACAGTCGGCCTGAACTCGGCGCGCAGCAAGTGCGATTTTGTTACTGTAAACGCGATGATACCTTGCAGGCGGCGGCAGAGCGATTGTTGCGTTTGAAGTGAAGAAAGGCGAGATTACGGAACAGACGGAAAAATTAAGGCGAAGCCAATTTCGTTTGTTATGTTTTTTTCGTCTGTTTCGTAATCTCTCTCCGACTAGCTTCCCATCATGCGTTGCTTGCGCCTCCGTTTGATGCCTGACGCAAGACCCGCCAGCCCCGTTCCCAATAACAACAACGTTGTCGGTTCCGGTACAGGAGCCGTTAAGCCCGGCGCAGTAATGTTAACGGTCAAGCGATCTTGCGTTGCGCCAGTGATTACATTCAAGTTTCCTATCGAAGTTCCGGTTCCGGTCGCGCCCGCAAAGATACCTGTGCCGCCCGTAATAATGTAGCTCAAGGTGTATGTCGTATCTCCCGCTTGCGTGGCCTGCTGGATTGAACCCGCGAAAGTTCCTGAAAAGGCGCTTCCATTGGGGCCAGTAACCGTGAACGTCCCTTTGTTGGGATTGGAACCATCAGGATTGAGTACGGTGATGGCGACGGAGCCTAATGCATTGATCGCCAATGCTCCCAGCGGACTATCGTAGTTGCCTTTGAAATTGAAATCGAGTTGGGTGGGAGTGGGTGGCCCCGTTGGTACTGAGATGCCAAGCCCTGTCACGCTAAATGAAACCGTATCAGCCTTGACCGCAGGTGCAATTCCGATGAGCAAGACCATCGTGGCAATACCGGCAAGGCTGAGTTTTCGCACATAGATCATAAAGTTTTCCTTTCCGAGTAAGGTCAGATTTGATGTCTGACGGAGGTGAATAGAAACCCTCATGGACACCAATCGGTACGGCTGCTTGATGTGTGAGGTTGCCGGCTTTTGACTGCAAAAAATTGATTCGCTGAGCGGAGAAATTCTCTGCCCAGCGAATCGAAGCAACGATTGCTATGAGTGAAGTTTGAGTTTACTGCGAACGGGTGGCGAGACCGTGGACATTTGTGCCCGGATCCGCGCCTTGCAAATAAATCTGGTTGCCGCCGTCTACGACCATAAACACATAATTGATCGTGTTGCCAAGCGAGTCCCCATAATTTCCCGTGCCGGTGCAATCGCTGTTGATCTTGAAGGTGCCTTGCGAACTGCGCGGCAAAATTTGCCCGTTGAAGCTGTTCGTATCGAAGGCGCTCATTTTCCCATTTACTCTATCGTAGGGCGTGTGTGTGAAATATCCCACGGAAGCCAGGTTCGGGACGCCGGGAATATTGCCTTCTAACCGATAGCTATAATGTCCTGCGATCATGCGGCTATCGCAATTCGGACGGCGTCCGGCCAGGGCAATGCGGCGGCCCACACCCTGCAATGCGATACCGGGATTGGTGTTCAGAATATCAAGCTGATTGCCACCATCGGTCACGACGAAATAATATGTAATGAACCCTAAGGCCGGGGTGAGAAATTTGCCTGTCCCCGTGCAATCGTCATTGGTGGTGAAGGTGCCGGTTGCCTCAACCAAATCAATCTGCCCATTGATGGTGCCATACGCGTGGATGCGTGTTGTACCATCTGGGTTATGCACAAAGTACCCATTGACCAGAAATGGACCGAGGCCAATGATAGTGCCGTTCATTCGATACCCATAAGTGCCGCTGGCCGTACGATTGGAACAGCGAGGACGTTGTGGTGGCGCGTGATTTTCTGATTGTGCCTGGTCCGCTTGCGCGCGGGCCGTGTTGTGATGGGAGAACTGGTTGCCTGCGACCACGAATAATCCGATAGTCAGGCAGAACGAAAACGTGGCGATAATGATGCGTTTCATCTGGACTCTCCTGTTGCGGTGTTTTGGGTTGGCTGCAAAGTTACGGGGTACACCACACCCCCAACAGATTTGCTGTTCGCGGAACTTCACAGTTGGGTTGAGAACAGAGTGGCTGGGACGCGGGTGCTCTTCGCCTCATCCACCGCGCTGTTCTCGCTACGATGATTGCAATTTCCTTTTTCGTTTACTTCTTCGTGTGTGCTTGCCAAAGCAAGCCTTGGCAAGGTTTGACTACGCGCAGACATCTTCATAGATGTGCCAAAACTCCAATTCTGCCAGCCGTGCGATTTCCAATTGTTCCAGATGGTATGGCGTGAAGGGACTGGGCGCTTGATGCACACCACCTCCTGTTTCTTCTGCGATTCTTCTGCGAAGATTGCCACACGATCTGAAACTCTTTGGCGTGCCATCGAATTGTAAGAAGCCGGAGACCAGACTGCGCCTGATCTCCGCTGCAAACTATCGAATTGAGGTTGAAGCTGTAACTTTTCCAAAAGGCAAATCCATCGCCTTGACTACGCAAATATGGTTGGAGATACGAGGCCAATAGCTCTGAATCTTGAGAGACTCATTGCCGTTCTTTTCTCTCCTATTTCTACAGGCGCGATTGCCAGGCAAAACCTGCCATGCAATGAAAAAGTTTTTGGCGTGGGATCAGGACACAACGAATAGGAAGCTCAGAAGAGCCTGATTGCCACTGCCGAAGGCTGAGTTGAAGTTGTAGAAGATACGAAATAAGCCGTAGTTCGTATTGTTGCGATCAGCTTTCGGTGGCGGCATAGATGATCCACAGCACCAGGAATACCGCGCCAATTCCGGCTAGAACGCCAATTGCAATCTTGGCCCCCGTCGACATATTTTGCCCCGTCGCTTTTGCAACATTGGGGTAGGGTACATTGGTTTCAGCCTTTGTTTCCGGGTCTGTAATCACAAACGAGTCTGTTCCGACCTGGCTGATGTAGCCTTTCAATTTGGTCTTGTCACGCAGCTTCACTTCGATGCGTGCATCTGGTCCTGTGCCGAGTTTGGCGATGTTGGTTTTTACTTTCGCCGCAAATTCTGCTGCCTTTTCAGCCTTTGATTTAGCCGCGACATTCGGTACGCCGACAACCAACAAACACAAAGCAACGGTGAGAACATAAACGGTAGTTTTTCTAAACATAGGTTCCTCCTGAAAAAATAAACGTCTGAGTAAAGACCGTATCCACAGCCAGCGTTAGCTGTGATACCAGGCTGCCACAATAAGTGCGATGAGCGCGCCTGCGCCTGCCAGAGCGGAGAGGAGAATGACCTCTCCATTTGACATCCGGGTCTTGAGTTGTGTGACGTTGGGGTACAAAACAGTCGTTTCCGCATTGGTTTTAGGATCGGTCATCGCAAACGAATCTTCGCCGATTTTGCTGACATACCCTTTCAGCTTGGTCTTGTCCTGCAATTTCACTTGGAGCTTGGCCTCCGGGCCGGTGCCAAGCTTGGCAACGCGTTTTTTCACTTCAGCCGTGAACGCCGCCGCTTTTTCCTCTTTTGATTGTGCGACGATGGATGGCACGCTGATGAACGACAAAAATAATGCACTGACTAAAAGGTAGGTGATGGGTTTCCTGAACATAGTTTCCTCCTGCTTTGGGTAGTGGCGAAGTCCGGTGGGATGTGTCAGTAGCCCGCGTGTCAGCCCAGCCCTGGCTGACGCGCGGGCTACTGACACGGAATTTGATCCCTATCCCACCTGATTTACCCGCTACCATCTTTTGAATGAAAATACGGGCGAGTGAGTTGGTGTTATCGAAATGTCACCCCAACACGAGCGTTGAGGTAATGAACAAAATCATTTCCGCCACTGGTGCTGTACCGAAAGACGTTGTCTCGAAATTCGAGGCGAAGCCCCACGCGATCCTTGAACCAGTGATTGACCCCGACGCCAAAATTGAATCCACTGTCTCCGCCCCCACCGCGAAAGATGCCGGTATATCCTCCCGTGACGAACGGCACTGTTTTGCCGGAACGGCTTGCATTCTTGAAGTGGTAGCCGCCATTCAAAGAGAACACCCCGAAGCCAACGTCAAACTGTTCCATTGGCCCCAAAAACCCTAATTCCGCGCCGACGCTGCCCCCACCCGAAAAGACGTATTCGCCGCCTCCGCCAAGGTGGAGCGTGGCATCATCTGTGGTGCGACCACCCGGTGCTGCAAACGCATAGCCGTAGCCTCCTGTTCGGCTTGCTTGTCGCGCCACTTGCGTTGCTGTTTGGGCTTTTGCGGCTGCAACTGTGACGAGCAGCGCGAGTGAAAAACTAAAGAGAGACAACCAGGTTTTCCGTCTCATAAAATCCTCCTTATAGACCTTTTCCTTACTTCCTCAGGTGACTTTGAGAAACTACATTTGTCATCTGAATTAAAATGTTTGCGGTGCAGAGCTAACAATCTTGTTTTGCAATATGGCAAGATTCGTGCCAGGCAATGTATCCTCGCGCAAGCCTTGCAGAATGCAGTCTTAACTGCGTTTTCAAGGACCTTGTCGGATTGATCTGACACCTGGCAGTGCCAGATTTTTCTGACGGGTGAAAGGCTGAACTGCTGTCAACTCAAAGACTGGCCGCCACTGTTTTATTTCTGAATCGCGCAAAGCATTCACTGCGCACAGACATCTTCATAGACGTACGAGCATTTCAACCGCTGAGTAAAGAACCGGATATGACGAAAGCCGCGCGCGGCTCCAGCTTGATCTTCGGATCACATCATCAACGTGACCATCATCACACCTCTCTTGCCGGGCAAAGCAAAAGACCTGGTCAACTGTTGTACTCGTACCAGTTTAAGAAAACGATAATGCCGATTAAGACGGCGGCGGTGACTCCAATGGCAATCCACTGACCTTTGGTTAAGTGCTTCCCTTTGGCCTGCGTGACATTGGGATAGGCCATTTCAGTTTCGACGCCAGTTTTCGCATCGGCAATGACAAATGATTCTTCCCCGACTTTGCTTATATAACCTTTGAGCTTCGTCTTGTCGCGCAGCTTCACTTCAATGCGTGCTTCCGGGCCGGTGCCGAGTTTGGCGATTTCGGTTTTTACCTTCGCGGCAAGTTCAGCGTCTTTTTCTTCTTTGGTTTTGGCGAATGTAGGCAGCACAACTAAAGAGATCAGCAAGGCGCTGACTAAAACGGGAACGATGGGTTTTCGGCACATAAATTCCTCCTGAAAGTTTGGGTTAGAAATAAAACTTTAGCGCAAATGGATTCTGACCGGGTTAGCCGCTTTGCCATCCACGGTCAACACGACATCCACTTCGCCTCGCCCAGACAAGCTACGCGGGAGTTTGATATTGACTTGATCCAAACCGACAAAAGTGGGCTGTGCGCTCGCAAACGTCACGGGCACGGCTTCGCCGCCGACAGTGACTGCGACATTCGCCAAGCCGCTGTGATTGCGAATGCCAGTGCCATACAACTCCACAAACACTTCATCGGCGGAGTTCAGGTCTATCGGGCGCGGCACGCAATTCTGTCCGTTGGCATCGCACGCCGTGTTTGGCTCGGAGCGCCTATTCGTGCCACTCACAAACACGATGTTGGCGGCAGCGGCTCCGCGTCCGTTTTGATTCGCGGCAAACAAGCCGGGCGCGACGGCGGCGATTTGCACCTTGCCGAAAGCGGAGCTGCCATCGCCACTCACAATGATGATCGTCGCTTCGCCGATTGCCGTGCTGGATCGGATTTGATAGTTGACTTGTGTCGGAGAAACATAAAAAAGCAGGGCGCGGGTTTCTGCGCCGGTGCTGTCGCGCACAAAGACGCGCGTGCCTTGAATTCCTACCGGCAGCGATGGTGGCGTGGCGGCGAGCGTATCAATCGCCAGCGCCGTCCCAAAGGCCGAAACGATGGAGTCACGCGCCAACACGGGTTCGGTGCTATAACTGGCGGCAGAGACATTCGCCAAATTGGCTGGTTGCAATTGTGGGTTGGTGGCGGCGTAAACCCCGCGCCCGTTCGTGCCTGCCAACACGGTTTCGCCTTTCACGGCGATGGCGTTAATCGTGCGTGTAGGCAAGCCTGCATTGAAGGGCGTCCAGTTGCTCCCATTCGTGGAAAAACAGACGCCATCGTTGAAAGCCGAGGCATAGAGCGCGTTGCTGCTAAAGGCGAATCCACTCATCGCCAGGTAAGACTGCGAGGTGGTAAAGCTCTGCCCATCGTTGGTGGAGAAAATGACCCGAGCGTTCCCGCTCACGGCTCCGGTAAAGTAGACACTGTTACCGCGCGTGGCGATAGCCGCTGTTCCACCGAGCGTGACGCCGAGATTGACAGGCGCGAAGGTTGCCCCGCCATCCGTCGAGCGCAACAAGCTGGTGTTCGTTAGGGCGTAGACACTAGCCCCGTTGGCTGCCAGACGAGTGGTCGCCGATAGCAGGGGTGGATCGCCTTGCCACGTCCGCGACCAAGCCTCGCCACTGGCGTCCAGCTTGTAAAGAAAGGCTGCCGAGAGCGCGTAAACATCCGTCTCGCTCGCCGTCAAATCGGTAATGGGCGGAGAGGTTCCAGGCAGTCCGTTGTTGAATGGAATCCAGTTGGCCCCGTTATCAATAGAGCGGTAAATGCCGCCACTGCTGGCCGCATAAACTGTGTTTCCTTTTACCGCCAAAATCGAAACGGGGAACAAGCGTCCGCCCTCGCTACTCAGTCCAACACCACGCACCCAGCTTTGCCCCTCGTCAGTAGAGCGATAAAGACCGCTGGCATTGGCGCTGGCGATGATGGCGTTGCCGCTGACCGCGAGCGCATTGACACTCGCTGCCGTCAAGCCACTGTTGCTGGCTGTCCAGCGTTGCCCGTCTAGCGCATAAACGCCGCCTGTTGTGCCCAGCAACGTCGCGCCGCTCCCGCGCCAAAGGAAGTTGACGCCAACTCCATCCGGCAACCCACTGTTCCCTAAATATTCGCTCCACGCTTGCCCCTCGAAAACAGCCGCCCCGAAAGCCGTCAGCGCATAGATGTTCGTCCCCTCAAAAGCGAGCCTGGAAACGCCTGGGAAACCGGTAGAACCAGCCAAGCGGAAGCTGATTGCATTGCCAACCGCCGCCCAACTTTGCCCGTTGTCGGTCGAACGATAAACCTGTGGCAGTTCCTGATTGGAAGCATCGCGGTAGAGATTCGTGCCAGCGTACAGCACACCATTGTTAACGCTTAGCGAGAGAACGATAGGCAAGGCGTTATTTGGCAATCCGGCACTCACGGCTGTCCAGTTCTGCCCCTGATCAGTCGAGCGAAAAACGCCGCGCGAGGTTCCGGCAAAAAGCGATTCGCCCAACGTAGCCAGTGCTTGGATGGATGGGCGATTTGTGATGATGCCGCGTTCTACCCAGCTTTGCCCCTGATCGGTGGAACGATAGACGCCACCTGCACCGTTCGCAAAGACCACGCCGTTGCTTACTTCCAGCGCGCGTACGACCTGATTCCTGCCCACAGCGGTCATCGTCCAACTTTGTCCGCCATCTGTAGAACGATAGACGCTGTTGTTGGTCGCGGCCAGTACGGCTCCACCCACCGTCGCCAGCGCGTTGATGACCAGATTGCCCAATCCATTGCTGGCCGCGCGCCACGTCTTGCCGTTGTCGCTGGAAGTAAAAATGCCTGTCGTCGAAGTCCCGGCATAAATCACGCCATCTTTTTCCAGCAGTGCATTCACTGTCCCACCTTCCAGCGGTGCAAGCGAGCGCCATTGATTCCCGCTCTGTGCGTGGGACAGGACTGTCAGATAAGACAGCAATAGCCATACGATCAGTCCATTAAGCCTACGTTTCTTCGCCATAAAATTTCCCCCTTATCCTTCTCTCACTTCTTCAGGCGCGTTTGTCCTGTCTCAACTGCTATCCCGCATGAATTTTTTGTATGCTGGATGTCCCATCGGTTGAGCTTCATTGTTTGGTGACGTACACTCCGCGCTGGGTACTTTGGCGGGGCGGTTTAATCTAATTCACAAGCGCGATAAGTTTTTTTGCCGGATCGTATTTTCCCCGTGAAATAGATTGAGCGTTTTTGCCATACCCATTTGGAACGTCACGCCACAGAACAATTTGAGTAAAACTTTTTTGGCCGAAGGGTAAGCCGAAATCGATGGAGCTTTGTGCCATGCCGCATGCTGAATGTTGTCCAATCGCTTGCGGCATGGCTGGAACAGAAATACAAACCCAATGAGCTTTTCCCAAAGCGACTGGGTTTGTGTCTCTGGACATTTTCAGTTGTGCTGAATGTCAGGTGTACCAATAGCGGAAACGCGCAGCAGAAGTCCTTACAAAATTCTGGGAATCGGCAAACACAGGCAAAAAGTTCTTACCAAATTCTTACAGTGAGGTAAGACGATGACAGACCCGCACATTTACGCTTTTGGCGCGTTCCAACTTGATGCCCAACAAAAGATTTTATTGCGCGACGGTGAACGCATACCACTCCATCCCAAAACTTACGCAACGTTACTGGCCCTGCTGGAGCAGCGCGGCGCAGTCATCACCAAAGATGAACTGCTCGGAAAAGTCTGGCCCGGCACGTTTGTCGAAGAAAGCAGCCTGACGAAAAACATCTCAATCCTGCGCAAAGCCCTCAGTAACGGACACGACCATTCCGACTACATCGAAACGATTCCGACGATTGGCTATCGCTTTGTCGCAGAAGTTCGACAGCCCACGAATGGCGAAGCGGTGCCAATGACTGCTTCTGTTTTCGCCCCAGACGTAGCCGCCACAACGGAGAGGCTATCTAATGACGAACCCGTTGCTGCTTCGCCTGTGCGGTCTCGTCGTTCCTGGCTCGTAGCCGCAGGCATTCTCAGTTTTGGTCTGGTGCTGTTGTTGCTCTGGAGCTTCCGTCATCCACGTCAACCTAATGATGCAGATGCCGTACGCAAGCTGTATACAAGTGGTCGCGCGTTTTGGAACCAGCGCACGATAGAAGGCTTTCGGCAGGGTTTGACCTGTTTTGAGCAGGCTCTCACCATTGATCCCAAGTATGCCCCGGCGTGGGCGGGGGTGGCGGATTCGTGGAGTTTGTTGACGGAATACGACTTCGCTTCGGCTGACGAAGGCTATCCCAAAGCCAAGGCCGCTGCGTTGCGGGCATTAGAACTGGATGCCAACCTTGCGGAAGCTCACGCAACATTGGCCACGATTAAAGCCTATTACGAATGGGATTGGTCTGGCGCGGAAAGTTCTTTTCGGCGGGCGTTGGAGTTGCAGCCCAACTATGCCACCGCACATCAATGGTATGCCGAATTTCTGGCTGGGCAGGAGCGCCCGCAAGACGCGCTGGCGGAAATTGCCCGCGCCTGCGAACTTGATTCTGATTCGTTGATTATTCACGCCACAGAAGCGCGCATTCATTCGATGGCACGCGACTATGATGGTGTGATCGCCAAGTGTCAGGAACTATTGCAGCACAATCCCAATTTTGCCGAAGTGTACTCGTACCTGGGAGCCGCCTATGAACACAAGCAGATGTTTCGAGAAGCAATGGATGCGTATGAGAAACGTAGCGTGATGATGGGGGACAACACGCCAACGGCATCGGCGCTGCGCACGTCCTCTATTCGAGATGTGCGTGATTACTGGGAAAAACGCTTACGCCTGGAAGAAGTCAAATTGTATGGCAGTCCGTTTGCTACCGCGCAGGCATTGGCACAACTAGGAAAAGTCGAAGAAGCGATCACTTTGCTGGAACGAAGTTGCACCAAAGGTAATGCCAGCGTCGCTTTCTTAAAGATCAACCCCAATTACGATTCATTACGCGGCCATCCGCGCTTCCAATCCTTGCTACGGCGTGCGCATCTGATGCCGTAATGGTTTTTAGTTCCGCTCACAAGTTGCCATCCGCACATACATCATCGGCACTTGTCACATCGGACAATACTCCGCCTGCAAATCTTCCAGCGCGAAATTGTGCTACACGCGAAAGCCGAGCGGCGCGCGCGCCAGTGGGGAATGAATGCAGTGGATGGGTGACGCAGGTCGTGGTAACACCGCTCACGGCTTAATCAGCTTCGTCGCATCCATCCCCGCATTGATTTTGTATTCACGCATGACCACCACGCCTTTCTGTCCATTGCCGTTGATGGTCGCTTTGAAAGGGAGCTTGATGCCGTCTACCGTGCGCCAATCTTCATACAGAACATCATCTCCGCTTGTTTGTACGCTCCGGCTGAGCAAATGTGTTTGTTGATCGAAGCTGAGAAAATACTGATGGGAATCAATCAGCAAGACCACCATATCAACTGGCTTTCCATTTAGCTCACGTTCCCCTAGCGCCAACACCTCTCCCGTTTTTCCGGGGAATCCCTGCAATGTGAACAGCCACCATACCTGCTGCCACCAACCAAGGTATTGCTGTGGTGATGCTGTCGTTGTTCTGTCACTCCTTTGTACCCAAACGCTTTTGCCATCCGAAACGGTCAGTCTCGTTTGTGCCGGATTTTCGTAGATCATTTCTTGTCGGAATTGAAGCTGCGAGGAAAGGAAAAGTTTATTGGAAGCTACCCCAGTACTTTCTGTCAGCGTAGAGTTGAATTGCACATCACGAATGGCTTTGAGTTTTTCCAATCCACCCTTGGCGGCATACGCCGCCGATAAAATTTGTGCGGCACGCGTTTTGGCTTCATCAAGGTTGAGCTTTTTAAAGCGTCCCTCGCCCGCCGGAGTCTTAATGATCAACTCGCTTATATTGCCTTTGTCATCCTTGACGAACGTCGAACTGCCCGCCATGCCTCTGGGAAAAAATTCATTTTCGGAAAGTGGCTGAATGACATTTTTTCTGAAGCCCGCATCCAGCGTTAACTTGCCTGCCTCAAGCGCCACGATGAGCAAAGCCCCATTGCGGCTCACGTAATAGCCGGTCAGCGTCGCATAAATCGCGGGATCAATCGCCACCGGTTTGCGAATCGGATTGGCCCCGCCTTCAAAATCGAGATTTAGTGGTTGGGGCGGCAACTTGGCATTCGCCAGCCCACTGTTATTGCGCGCCTGATTTATCGCTTCGGGCGAAAGTGTATTTGTCACCGCAACGTCATTGCCGACGATCTCCAGGCTAAAATCATCCACCCAAATGGTTCCCTGATTGAACGACATCACACCGAACACCATCGCCACCACATCGTCCGGCACATCCAGCACCAAATCATATTTCTGCCAATCCGTAATGCCTTTGATCGGACGGTTGCCCATATTGTCAAAGCCGGGCATTCGCGTTGGTGCGTCTAGTCGGAACCAGAGCTGCGCGTGACTGTCGGGCGATTTCGTTTTGACCCAGGCCGACAGTCGAACCCGCTTGCCACGATAGGCATCGGCTTTGATCGTTTGATTGAAAGTGACGAACCCTGCATACATCTCTGCGATAAAATCAATGCGCGTGCTTGCTTTGCCCGCGTGTTTGACCTTCTCATCTACGACGATCTCAAAGTCCTGCGGTTTAGAACCTATCACTTGCCAATGCAGCGGCGCGCCATCCTGGGCGAACGCAAATGGCGCGCTCAAACAAGCAATCAATAACGCCAAAATGTTCGTTGTTTTGTTCATGGTTGGTCCTTCCAATTTAAAAATTGACTCGCAAGGCAAATTGAATTTGGCGGTTGGGGCTGAACGATCCAGTGATGCGCCCAAAGTTGGTCGCCGTTGCTGTACCGATTGGAGTCGAGAAGATGGTGTTATTGAGCAATTGGAAAAAGTCCGCGCGAAATTCCAGTTTACCTGCTTCGCCTATCCACCGCAGCGGTATTCGCTTAGCTACTGCTAAATCCCAGCGGAACTGATTGGGGCCACGAAAGACGCTGCGCCCGCTGGTTCCCATCAATCGTCCACTGCCGCCAGGGCTGATGGTGTAGGTTTGATCGCCGGGGCCTTCGACCGGGGAAAGCGGGCCAAAGCTGGTTCCTGCAGTGAGCAGCGGTGAGGTTTGTACGCAGGCAAAATTCAGATAGCCATCCAATCGTTCTTTGGTGCTGCCTTTCGTATATAAATCACACCCCGGAATCAGACTGGCGCGTCCGCCTGAACCAGACAATGAGGAAGTGCCGATGCTTTGAAACACGCTGCCCGGAAAACCCGATTGCCAAATTGTCATGCCGCTCAGCGACCAATCGCCGAGCACATATTTGAGCAGGTTCTGACGCGGCGTGGGAAGGTCATAGACATAGGTCAAAATCAGACGATGCTTGATGTCATGCTCCGATAGTCCCTTGTTCAGTTGAGGCAGAAATTGATTGTGATTCACTGTGCCAATATCGAAATCAATCCCAGCAGAATTATTATCCATTGACTTTGAGAAGGTGTAGGCCGCTTTTAGAAACAGGCCCCGCGAAAAGCGCCGATTGACTGTCAGCAGGAGTGCGTTGTAGGTGGAACTGCCCGCGCCGGTAATCATTCCAATTCCTGAGGTAGAAAAGCCTACAATCGGTACCCTGGCATCACGATTGACGGATGCGTTGGTTGTCAGGCCCAGTGCGCCAGGGTTGTTCGCATTGCGCAGCAACGCATTGTTGATAACCTGTGCATTGTAAAGCTTGATTGTGTGCGAACCGAGGTAGCCTAATTCTAAGGTCCAGTTCGGCAGAAATTCATATTGCGTCGTCAGGTTCCATTGCTGTGAATAAGGTGTGCGCAAATTGCGATCAAACGCGATGACGCTCAAAGTCAGGCGATCAAAGATCGGCGCACCGCTGGCAGCAAATCCCGTTAATCGGGGCGGCGTTGGCAAAATCGGAAAATCGCTGGGCAAAGCCAGTGTCGGAAACGGGTTTTTGAGAATGCCATAGCCAAAGGAACCTGTTTGCGAGAACTGCTGATAATACGGCGGCTGGCTAGTAAGTTGTAACGTTGGAATCGCAGAAACACGAATAAAATACAGGCCATACCCGCTTCTAATCGCTAGTTTGCCGTTGCCTAATATGCCCCAGGCAAACCCCACACGCGGAGCAAAGTTGTTTTTGTCTTCGCCAAAAAGGGTAGTGTTTTTCACTCCTGGCGTTCCGAAGCTGGGCAAGTCTTCAGGCGCAATAAATCCTTTGAGTAGCCCTGTGCCTCCTGTGAGTCTCGCCTCCGCCGGAACCAACGACGGATCGAAATTCCCCAACTTATTCCGCTTTTCGCTGACATTGCCAAGGAAGTCATAGCGCAACCCCAGATTCACCGTCAGCCTGCGCGCGAAGCGATAATCATCCTGAAAAAATGCTGCGCGATCTACGGCACGGAAAGCGCGATCCGGTGTGCCACTGGCAATAAACATGCTGATTGGCGCGCCTACCAGAAAATCACGGATGGATAAATCATCTATGCCTGCGGGTGGCTTGCCATACCGTTGCGAGGCGAACGTGTTGGAAAACGATAGGCTGCCTTGTTGCCCATAAAACTGCGCGTAGTTGAATTGATAAAAGCGTAACTCTCCGCCGATACGCAAACTATGCCGTCCTTTCAAATACGTCACCATATCGCGGATCGTCACCGAAGGCGTATGTTGACGTGGGCCGGCATTGAGATTCGGCCCCAAGCCGCCAAGCTGATCAACAAAACTGAAGCTGGGAATTTTGTCGAAGACACTTTGATTGAATCGTGTCATCCCGATTTGTTGCACGGTGGGAGCATTGACGCCGTTGTTGCCATCAGTAATGTTGATTGTCGTGCCGAGCGTCAATTCATTCAGCAACTGCGAATTAAAGGTGTGCGTATCGCTGATGGCATAGCTATTGTAGCTGGAATCAAACACTGATCCCGAACTAAACCCGGCGTTGCCACCGATGGGATTGCGGGAACGGTTGTTGCTAAAAAACGCTGTACCTGTGAGGTGGTTAATGTCGTCTCCTAATTTGAATTCATGATCCAGTCGTGTCGTTCCCTGATCCGAATCAAAAACAGAGCTGGTAGCAAATACAAACCGCCCTTGTTTGCCGACGGCTGTGCCTGTTCCGCTGGGCATTAACAGACCGTTGAATGGGCCGGGCAAGTTCAAGAGATTAACTGCCACTGGATCAATTGCCGCGAGAGGCAAGCCGAACGCCGTCGCCAGCGTAGCCGCATCACGCTTTTCCGGCAGCACCGGCATAAAGCCTGAAAGCGAGGCGATGTTACGTTGTCGTGAGCCTTCATAATTCACAAACCAAAAACTTCGTTGCCCCGGAAATGCCCCGCCCAGCGATGCGCCAAAATGATTGCGGAGCAAAAAGGGCTTGGGCTGATTGGCACGATTGGAAAAGAAGCTGTTGGCCGCGAGCGCACTATCGCGGTGATACCAGAGCAAGTTGCCGTGCAATTTGCTGGTTCCGGCCCGCGTCATCAACGTAATATTGGCACCGGAACCGCGCCCGGTTGTCGCGTCATATAAACTCGTCTGGGTGCGAAATTCCTGCACCGCGTCGGGATTCGGCGTCGGCACACTGCCCAGACTGTTCCACTCAAAGTTATTTGCATCTACGCCATTCAGCACATAGTTATTCATGGTACTGCGATTACCTGCGACGAAGAGGATCGTCGTGCCTTGCACGGAAACAACGCCTGCATCGGTTGCCAGCAATTGTAACGGATTGCGTGTGTTGAGCGGCAGCGAGGAAATGACTCTGGCCGTGAGCGTATTGCCGAGTGTGGGATTGGTGGTTTGTACAGGCTGCGAATCGCTGGTGACGGTAATCGCTTCATTGGTTGTGCCAATAGCTAACTGCACATTCGCAACGGCAGTTTCTGTTACATTCACCGTAAGGTTCTCAACTACGCGGCGCTGGAATCCATTGGCTTCGACCATAACTTGATAGCCCTCTGCCGGTTGTATCAAGGGAAACACAAAAGTTCCATCGCCAAGCGTCGTAGTCTTACGCTGCATAGCAAACGTTGGATTCATTAAGGTCACCACTGCCCCGACAATCACGGCTTTGTTGGGATCAAGGACAGTTCCTTGGATCGCACCAGTCGCTTGGCTGACCTGTGCGATGGTTGCAAAAGAATAGAAGAAAAGGAAGAGAAGAATAGCTACTGTTTTCATGATGAACCTCCTGATGGGGAATCTTTTTTTTCGACCTCATATCTTCAGGCGGCAAACAAACACAAAACCTGCCATGCCCTGTGAAATATTTTGCGACTTTTCTACATATCAAAGTAGAGGATTTTGAAAAGCGTGCTAATATCGCCGCGTTCATTATTTATCCAATCCAATAGTAGTATCCAGATCGTAGCTTACGGCTTGTGAGGTCTATCCATGACGAACGCGCAGCCTCAGGAAGTCACCCAACTGCTTAGGGCCTGGAACGAAGGTGACCATGTTGCTTTTGAGCAATTAGTCCCGCTCGTGCAGGTCGAATTGCATCGCCTTGCCCAAAATTACATCCACCACGAACGTCCCGGACATATTCTGCAAACGACAGCTCTGGTCAACGAAGCGTGGGTCCGCCTGATTGATTGGCAAAGCGTCAGTTGGCAAAATCGCGCCCATTTTTACGGGGCTGCTGCTTCAATCATGCGGCGCATCTTGGTGGACGAAGCGCGGCATCGCCACCGACAAAAACACGGAGGTGGTGTCTTACAGGTTTCCCTGACGAATGCAGAAAACATCAGTCAGGAGAAAACGACGGACCTTATTGCGCTGGATGATGCGCTCAACAGTTTGGCGGAGTTGGACCCCCGCAAAAGCCGGATTGTCGAATTACGTTTTTTTGGCGGCTTGAGCGTTGAAGAAACCGCCGAAGTGTTGAAGCTGTCGGTGCGCACGGTGGCGAGAGAATGGAGCGTTGCACAGGCTTGGCTCTTTCGTGCGTTGAATGGAGGCGACCGTGCCTAATCGTTGGCAACAAATTCAAGGCATCTATTTGGACGCGTTGGAGGTTGATTCGCAGGCGCGTGCGGCCTACCTGACTGAGGCCTGTGCGGGCGACGATGAATTGCGCCGCGAGGTGGAATCGTTGCTCAACGCGCACGAAGATGCGGGAACCTTTTTGCAATCTCCTGCCGTGATTGTTGCGGCTCAGGAAATCAAGCGAAGTGGCGAAGCCGCGCCGACCCCGACGTCCCCTTTGGGCAATCAGCTCAGTCATTACAAAATCCTCTCGGCCCTCGGCGCAGGCGGAATGGGCGAAGTCTATCTGGCCGAAGACACGCGGCTGCGGCGTAAAGTTGCGTTGAAACTCCTGCCCGAAAAATTCACGCAGGACATTGAGCGGATCGTGCGTTTTGAGCAGGAAGCGCGCGCCGTGTCGGCGCTGAATCATCCGAACATCATCACCATTTACGACATCGGTCAGCAAAACAATCTCTGGTTTATGGCGACGGAGTTTGTGGATGGTGGCACCTTGCGACAGCGCATCGCAAACAATACCGCGCTGCCTTTGTCGGAGGTGTTGGGAATTGCTGAGCAAGCGGCCAATGCCTTAGCCGCCGCGCATTCCGCCGGCATCGTTCACCGCGACATCAAGCCGGACAATGTGATGCTGCGACGCGATGGCTATGTCAAAGTGTTGGACTTTGGTCTCGCCAAGCTGACGGAAAAGGGAGACTCTGAAAACGATGCCACGCTGCGCAAAAGCATCACGGATTCCGGCACGATTATGGGGACGGTAAGTTACATGTCGCCGGAGCAGGCGCGCGGGATACGCGTGGACGCGCGTAGCGATATTTTCAGCCTCGGCGTGGTGCTCTACGAAATGATTGCGGGCCATCTCCCCTTCGATGGAACTTCGGCGAGCGATGTGATCGCTTCGATTTTGCGCAGTGAGCCATTGCCACTGGCGCGCTTTGTGGCCGAGGTGCCAGAGGAGATCAATCGCATCGTGATGAAATCGCTCGTCAAAAACCGCGAGCAACGCTATCAAACCATCAAGGATTTGGCGCTGGATTTGAAAACACTGGCGCAGGAATTGGAATTCAAATCACGGCTCGCCCGCGCGGGACAAACGCACAGAAGCGAAGACCAAGGCACGCGCATTCTTGCCGCGCAATCGCAGGCGTCTGCGCCCACCGCTTCGCAATTGATTTGCCAACAGTGTCACGAGACGAATCCGACGACGGCAAAATTCTGTTTGAATTGTGGCTCGGCGCTGATCGCGCGTTGCACGAATTGTCAGACGGTGTTGCCGACCGGTGCAAAGTTTTGCATGAGTTGCGGGCAACAGGTCGGCGGCGCGACGACCGCAGATCGGGAACAGTTATCCAAGCTCGCCGCTGCGACGCCATCGTCCTTAGCCAATAAAATTCGCGCCGTACAACCGACCGCGGGCGAGCGCAAAGTCGTGACAGCATTGTTCGCTGATTTCTCGGTGTTTTCCACGACGGGCAAAGAAGTTGATCCCGAAGATCTTCCCGCTATCATCAATCAGGCGTTAGATCGTCTCTCGCCGACCATCTTTCATTACGAAGGCACGGTCGCACAGGTCTTGGGGAATTCGATGCTGGCGTTTTTCGGCGCTCCGCTCGCGCACGAAGACGACGCCGTCCGCGCGGTTCGCGCCGCGCTGGAAATGGTGGCGAATGCTCGCAAGTTGGCCGATGAAATGCGCCGCAAGCAGGGCCTTGAATTTGAATTACGCATTGGACTGAACACCGGGCAAATCGTCATCGGTAACATCACGAGCCAGCTTAAATTTGAATTCACGGTCGTCGGCGACACTGTCAATCTTGCGACGCGCGCACAGGCCGCTGCGCCCACGATGTCGGTGATGATTACTGAAGACACGCATCGTCTGGTTTCATCGGTGTTTGAGTGCTCATCTCCCATTGGTTTGGGCGTGAAAGGCCGGACGGGAGAAGTGCGCATTGCGGAGGTGCGGGAAAGCCGGACGGAATTGGACCGTGTCCACGGTCTGGCTGGATTGCAAAGCCGGATGGTAGGGCGCGACGCAGAATTGAATTCGTTGTTGCAACTGAGCATCGCCGCGCAAGCCGGGCTAGGTCGCGTGGCGGTGATTGTCGGCGAACCGGGCTTAGGCAAAACGCGCCTGATTACAGAATGGAAAGACGCCACGACCAGTGCTTTGCGGGGCAGTGCTACCGAATTGCGCTGGGCTGAAGGGCATTGTCTGTCGTATGGGCAAGGGTTGGCGTATCACTTGTTGCAAAGCCTGTTGCGCGGCTTGATCGGTGTTCCGGCGGCGGCGGAAGAAGCGCAAACACGCGCCGCGCTTTTCAAATTGACGGTGGATTTATTGGGCGAAGCGACCATTGAAGTCTATCCGTATCTGGGGCATTTGCTCTCATTGAAGCTGGAAGGTGAGGCACTTGAACGCGTGCGCCAACTTGATCCCCAGTTGCTCCAGAATCAATACCTGATGTCGTTGCGCCGTTTGTTGACGGCCTTATCCGCGCGTCAACCGCTCGGCATCTTGCTCGAAGACATTCATTGGGCTGATCCGTCGTCTGTGGAATTGCTGAATAAGCTCTTGCCGTTGGCGAGCGAATTACCGTTGCTGTTTTGCTTTGTGACGCGACCGGAGCGCGAGGTGCCGGGCTGGAAATTAGTGAACGGGGCGCGTGATTTGATGGGAGGACGGTTGACGGAAATTACCTTACGCGAACTCACCGCATCTGACAGCCAACAACTTGTCGCCAATCTGCTGGACAATGCGACGCTGCCCAAGCAAACGCACACGCTGATTCTCAAAAAAGCAGAAGGGAATCCTTTCTTTGTCGAAGAGGTGATTCGCATGTTGATAGATCACGGCGTGCTGGAACAACAACACGGCAAGTGGATCGCCAAAGGCGAAATCGAAGCGTCAGAGATTCCCGACAATTTGCAAAGCCTCCTGCTCGCCCGCATTGATCGCTTGCCCGAAGATGCCAAACGCACCTTACGCGTGGCTTCGGTGATCGGGCGTCAGTTTGCAGTGAAGGTGCTGGAAAAGGTTTTGGAATAGATCATTTTCCATTTTCCAATTGTCATTTGAGATTTGTCATTGGTTTGGCGCACGCGACTGCCGCCGCAATGAAAAATGACAACTGCCAATTGGGAAATGGAAAATGAAAGAAAGGTTGATTTATGAACTTAGTCGTCGGTGCGACCGGATTTCTAGGCAGTGACATTTGTCGCCGCTTCTTGCAGCAAAATCAGTCTGTTCGCGCGCTGGTGCGTTCCACGTCCGATCCTGCCAAAGTTGCGGCGTTGCAAAGCCTAGGTGCGGAAATCGTCACAGGTGATTTGAAAGACCCGGCATCTGTGGCGGCTGCCTGCCAGGGCGTCAGGGCCGTGATTTCGACGGCTTCGGTGACGATTTCCCGACAAGCCGGAGATTCGATTCAGGCGGTGGATTTGGAAGGACAACTCAATCTTCTCAACGCTGCCAAAGCGGCGGGCGTTTCTCACTTCGTCTATGTTTCATATTCTGGCAATATTGACATTGCCTGCCCTCTGAGCACGGCCAAGCGCACTGTCGAACAACGTGTGCAGGAAAGCGGTTTGACCTACACAATTTTGCGTCCGACAAATTTTATGGAAGTCTGGCTCAGTCCTGTCGTGGGCTTTGATGCGGCCAATGCCAATGTGGTCGTGTATGGTTCGGGGCAGAACAAAGTCAGTTGGATTTCGCTTGGCGATGTCGCGCAATTCGCCGTCGAGTCATTAACGAATCCGGCGGCGCGCAACGCGGTGCTGGAACTCGGTGGCCCGGAAGCCATCAGCCCGTTGGAGGTCGTCAAAATGTTGGAATCCGCTACGAGGCGCACTTTCACCGTGCAGCACGTTCCTGAAGAAGCATTGCAGGCCCAGCTTGTTGCCGCGACCGACCCTATTCAGCAATCGTTTGCGGCCCTGATGCTGGCAACGGCGCAAGGCGATGCGATTGATATGACGGCAACATTACAGACCTTCCCACTGCGGCTGACCTCAGTGGAAGACTTTGTCCGTCGTTAGGCGGTTATGTCCCTCCTGCGACAACTCAATACTCTCGAATCAGCGGGTCTGATCCACTTAGCGGCCCTTCAACCAGAATTGGAATACCTGTTTCGCCACGCCCTGGTGCAGGATGCTGCCTACAGTTCATTACTCAAAAATGATCGCAAACAACTACACCTCACCACCTGTCAGGCGCTTGAGAAACTTTACCCTGAACAAACGGATGATCTGGCCGCGACGCTGGCTTATCACTATGAAAAGGCCGAAGACCGCGAACGCGCGGCGCATTACTTCCGACGGGCGGGCGATCTAGCCCGGAATCGGTACGCGAATGTGGAGGCGCTGGCTTTTTATCAGGCAGCAACCAGATTGATGGCACAATCTGGCGAACTTTCAGCATCGCAGCGAGTCGCGTTAGCTCAACTTTATGAAGACACGGGTGATCTGTTGGAAATTCTCGGCCAGCACAATGCAGCCAAAGAGCAGTATGCCGCTGCGCTCGGTTTAGTTGCGTCATCCGAAAAAATTTGGAGTGCTCGTCTTCTTCGTAAAACCGCAAATGCCAGTACCGCTCAAGATGAACGTGGAGAAGCGTTCCAAAACTATGCTGAGGCTGAAGAGGTATTAGGAATAGCGCCCGGTGAGAATGCAGATGACTGGTATCGGGAATGGCTCCAAATTCAGCTTGAGCGCAACTGGGCGTTCTATGCGTGGAGCAAGGTGGAAGAGCTGAGCGCCTCGATAGAGCGAACTCGTCCTGTGTTGGAGAGGTACGGATCGCCAGCACAGCGAGCCGCTTTTTTTCATAGCCGGGTGTATTTATCGCAGCGTCTTCACCGCTACCTGATCCCCCCTGAAGACACGGCTCACACCGAGACAGCATTGTTTGCGGCGCAACAGTCTGGCGATTTGCGTAGTATCGCGCACGCCAATTGGATTCGTGGCGTCGCTTTGTTATTGGGCAGCGATCTGGCAGCAGCGGAAGTCCATTTGCAAACCAGCTTGCGCATCGTGGAGCAAGTTGGTGATCTGACCACCGAGATTAAATGTCTGACTTATGCCGTCGTTCTTTACCGAAGGAAAGGCAACGTCGCTGTCACACGCCAGCTTCTTCCGCGCCTCTTCCAGATTGCGACAGACGGGAAAATGGACGGATATGTTGCTGCGGCAAAGGCCACCGAAGCGTGGCTGGCTTGGCGCGAGGGGCAAATCGCAAAGGCGTTGGAAGAAGGGAAAGCGGCACTTGAAATCTGGGAGCGAATTCCCTGGGTCTATCCCTTTCGCTGGCAAGCTCTCTGGATATTGATTGCGGGTACGCTTCGACAGGGGCAGATGGCCGAAACTGTCAACTATGCGCAGAAGCTCATGTCTCCCGAACAGATGGCTTTGCCGGATACTCTGAACGCAAATTTGGAAGCAGGCATTCGTGCCTGGGAAGCGGACCGAACAGCGGCATCGCGGCAGTATTTTGAAGTGGCTGTGAGTGATGCCACATCACAGGGGTATCTTTAAATCACTATGACATTACTTGTCCAACTGAACTCGCTCGAAGCAACAGGCCTGATACGGCTCTCTGCAGTGCTGCCGGAATTAGAATACTTATTTCGCCATGCGCTGGTGCAGGATGCGGCGTATGGTTCCTTACTCAAAACGGATCGTCGGCACTTGCATCAAAGCGTCGGCCAAGCACTCGAACAACTTTATCCTGAACGGCTGGCCGAAATCGCTTCGACGTTGGCCTTACATTTTGAAAAGGCGGATCATCACGACAAGGCGATTCTTTATTTCACGCTGGCCGGAGATCGGGCGCGGGCGAGCTATGCCAACAATGAAGCAATCCAGTTTTATCAATCGGCGCTAACCCACATCGAAGCGGTTGGGAATCGGGATGAACAACGTTGTCAGCTTTACGAATCGTTGGGCGATCTTGTGAATTTGATTGGGCAGCGCGAAACCGCTCGGCAGTATTTTATGCAGGCGATTGCTGCTCTGGCTGTTCCGCTGGGACAAGCGCGGCTCTATCGCAAAATTGCCAAGAGCCTTGTAGATGATCGCAGCTACGTTGAAGCCGAACAGAGTTTTGACAAGGGCGAAGCGATATTGCAGCGTAGTCCATCCAACGCGTCAGAGTGGCATCAGGAAAGTATCCAAAATCAGTTGGATCGTGTTTGGCTCTATTACCTTCAGGGGCAGCCCGATCAAGTCGAGAAGATTGTGCAGAAGCTGGAACCCTGGATCGAAGCGAATGGCAGCAATCCACAAAAAGCGCAGTTTTACACCGGGCAGACGCAGGGCAGTTTGCAGCGGCGTCGGTACGAAATTACGCCTGCGCAATTGGCGCTTTCCCATAAAGGACTGGAAGCCGCCCGCGCCTCAGATGATCCAAATCTGTTGGCAGAGATGCACTTTGGCTATGGGTTTCATCTGCTTTGGTATGGTTCCTGGTCAGAAGCGGAAACAGAATTGGAGGCTGCCATGGCCTTATCCAAAAAGACGGGCAATACCGTCAATTTTGTGCGTGCCTTCACCTACCTGATTCTTCTTCATCGAGTGCGCAAAGATATTCCTAAATTGCAGGAACTCTTGCCGGAATGGCTGCGCACACTCAATGCTGCCGGGGCGAAAGAATACCTGCCGTATATGATTGCCATAAATGCCTGGCTTGCGTTGCAAGCTAACCGGATGGATGAGGCGGGCAAATTGGCACAGGAAGCTTTAGTCGAGTGGGAATCCCTTCAGGGAGCCAATCCGTTTAAATGGTTAGCGCGTTGGATACTGCTCTATCTTGCCTTCCAACAAAACGATTTTTCTGCGGCGATTGAGCAGGCAAAGGCGATGCTCCTGCCCTCCCAACAAAAATTGCCGGAGGATGTGACAGCGGCACTTGAAGCTGTCGTCACAGCCGGAGAGACCGGGCAGCCTGACACCGCACAACAACCACTAGTAGAAGTGTTGAGACTCGCCACTGAAAAGAGCTATTTGTAACCGGGTAACACTCGTCCGTTTTTGTTTTATGCCCTTACTGAAACAACTCAACTCGCTCGAAACCTCCGGCCTGATTCGACTCGCAGCGGTGCAGCCGGAGTTGGAATATTTGTTTCGCCACGCACTCGTGCAAGATGCGGCCTATAGCTCCTTGCTCAAAAATGATCGCCGTCAATTGCACCAAAACGTCGGCGAAGCGTTGGAGCGGCTGTATTCGCAACAACTCAATGAAATCGCGGCGACGTTGGCGCTGCATTTTGAAAAGGCGGAGCAACGCGACAAGGCTGTGCATTATTTTCGACAGGCAGGAGATCGTGCCAGCGAAGGCTTTGCGAACACTGAGGCCCTGGCATTTTATCAATCTGCAATCGCGCAAACCGAACTCGCCTTGCAGCAAAAAAACGATGACCCGGCGCAGGCCCGGCTGGCGCAATTGCTGGAGAGCTTGGCCGATGTGCATGAGCGGATGGGGCAACACGAGGCGGCCAGAGAAGCCTATTACCGCGCGTTGGAAATACAGGCGGCGCTCTTGCTCCCGGACAACGTGATGCAGGCGCGACTGTACCGCAAAATCGGTACGGCCCACATGATGCAACGACACTATGAAGAGGCCAGTCAGGCGTGGGCGCAGGCGGAGCAGTCTCTGGGCGATATGTCTGACCCACAACCAGATGCCGCCAGCAATGAATGGATTGATATTCAGTCGGACCGAGTGATGTATCACTACTGGAAAAACGAGCCGCTGGGGATGAAATCCATTTGTGATCGCCTCTTGCCAGTTGTTGAGCGGATAGGAACGCCGCTGCAACGAGCCAATGCATTGTACAGTTATAATCTCTATCTGTTTCGCCAGCAGCGATACGTGGTATCGGATGAGGTGATGGCGATGGTCGAAGGCAATATTCCCGTGGTGGAACAAACAGGAAAATTAACTACAATCTACGACCATCATTTTACAGTAGGCTTTTTTCACTTCTTCCGCCGTGAAGTGGGCGAGGCGGAAAAGCATTTGTATCTGTGCCTTGAGTTGGCCGAGCGCATGGGCGATCCAGTGCGGATTTCCCGCGCGGCAAATTACCTGATGTTTGCGGCACGGGTGCGTGGGCAAATTGAGGTGACGCAGAGTTATTTTGAAACGGTGCTGAGCACAACGTGGGCTGGGCCGATGGCGGATTACACGTTTACTGTGCAATCTTGTCAGTCCTGGATCGCGTGGCGCGCCGGGAAGCTAGAAGAAGCGCGCACGTATGGGTTGGCCGCCAGAGAAACTATCTTGGGGCCGTTTCAGCACTATCCGTTTCAGTGGGTTGTCTATTTTCCTTTGCTGGCCGTTGCGGTGACAGAAAAACAAATGACCGAAGCTTATGAATATACTCGACGCATGCTTGACCCTGAGCAAATACTTTTGCCGGACGATTTGACAGACGCGCTTGAAACGGCGGTCAAAGGGGGAGTGGCCGGAAACGATGAAGCCGCGCAACAAGCATTCGCCACCGCCCTAACATTAGCAACCACGTATGGCTACTTATAAGATCGCCCTTTATGGCAACACTTACTCACCTCAACACGCTTGAAACCTCTGGCTTGATTCGCCTCGCCACAGTGCAACCAGAGTTGGAATACTTGTTCCGACACGCGCTGGTGCAGGATGCCGCGTATGGCTCGCTGCTGAAAAATGATCGCAAACGACTGCACCAAAGCGCGGGCGAGGCACTCGAACAACTGTATGCGGAACGGTTGGACGAAATCGCGGCGACGCTGGCGCTACATTTTGAGAAAGCCGAGCAGCACGACAAAGCAGTGCATTATTTTCGACAGGCAGGAGATCGTGCCAGCGAAGGCTTTGCGAACACTGAGGCCCTGGCATTTTATCAGTCTGCAATCGCACAAACCGAACTTACTTTGCAGCAAAAAAACGATGACTCGGCGCAGACCCGGCTGGCGCAACTGCTGGAGAGTCTGGCCGACGTGCATGAGCGGATCGGTCAACACGAAGCGGCCAGAGAAGTCTATTATCGAGCATTGGAAATACAGGCGGCGCTCCTGCTCCCGGACAACGTGATGCAGGCGCGACTGTACCGCAAGATCGGCACCGGGCACACCTTGCAGCGACAATTTGAAGAAGCCAATCGTGTGTGGGATCGTGCTGAGTTGTATCTGGGAGATATGGCACAGGCGCAGTCAAATGCCAGTGAGTCTGAATGGATAGCATTGCAAACGGAGCGGGTTCTGCATCACTACTGGATCAATGATCCGCCAGGCATGAAAAAAATCCTAGATCGTCTGCTGCCTGTCGCGGAGCAACGAGGCACATTGCTGCAACGGGCATATGCGTTGTATGGCTATTACCTTTACCTGTTTCGTGTGCAGCGGTATGTCGTATCAGATGAGGTGATGGCAATGGCGATGAACACGCTTCCACTTGCCGAGCAGGCAGGAAAACTAACCATCATCTTCGATCATAATTTTACGCTCGGCTTCTTTCACCTCAACCGCCGTGAATTGGGCGACGCCGAAAAGCATCTGCACACGTGCCTGACCTTAGCGGAGCGGATGGGCGATCCGATCCGCATCTCACGAGCGGCCAACTATCTGATGGTTGCGGCGCGGATGCGTGGGTTGCCAGATGTCGCGCAGAGCTATTTTGAAACTGTCCTGAGCACAACCTGGGCTGGCCCGATGGCCGATTACACCTATGTCGTGCAAGCCTGTCAGGCTTGGATTGCCTGGCGCGAAGGCCGGCTGGACGAAGCGCGAAAGCACGGCCTGGCAGCCAGAGAAGCCTTGCTGGGGCCGTTTCATCATTGGCCGTTTCAGTGGATTATTTACTTTCCCTTGCTGGCCCTTGCCACCGCAGAACAGCAAGTGATGGAAGCTATCGAATACGCCAAGCGGATGATTGATCTCAAACAGATGATTTTGCCGGAAGATTTGACGGCTGCGCTTGACAGGGCGATCCAGCTTGGAGAAGCGGAGCAATCAGACGCGGCCCTGCAAACGTTTGCCGAGGCGCTGAAGCTCGCTACTGAAATGGGCTATGTCTGAAATCTATGTCATTACTGAATAATCTCAACACGCTTGAAACGTCCGGCCTGATTCGACTCGCCACAGTCCAGCCGGAGTTGGAGTATTTATTTCGGCACGCACTGGTGCAGGACGCGGCGTATGACTCACTGCTCAAAAACGACCGCAGGCACTTGCATCAAGCCGTCGGCGAGGCATTGGAATCGCTCTACCCGCAACAGTGTGATGAATTGGCTGCAACGCTGGCGCTGCATTTTGAAAAGGCGGACGCGCACGAAAAGGCATTACGTTACTTTGCGCTCGCGGCGGAGCGCGCCAGTGAAAGTTATGCGAATACGGAGGCCATCGCATTTTATGAATCCGCGATTGCGCAGGCCGCACACTTACGCAGCCCGACCAGAAATACACGCATTGCCGCGTTGCACGAAGGAATCGGCGATGTTTACAAGTGCGTCGGACAACACGAAGCGGCCCGCGCACAATATGCCCGCGCGCACGATTTGCAAGCCGCACAACCGCAACCCGACCGGCTGTTGCAGGCGCGCATGCAGCGCAAAAGCGGCGCGACGTTGACTCCTGAGCGCCAGTTTGCCGCAGCCGATGTGATCTGGGACAACGCGGAGCAGTTGTTGGGAACGCTCTCCGATGAGAGTGACCAGGCGTTGTGGGATGAGTGGATCGAGATTCAGGTCGAGCGGACGTGGCGATATTACTGGGAAGCTTCGACAGACCAAATGGAACAGGTTTGTGATCGGGTTCTGCCTTTGGTCGAACGACGCGGCACGCCAGCGCAACGGGCGCGGGCGTTAGGGGTCTACACCCTCTATTTTTTCCGGCGGGAACGCCTGGTTGTCTCGGATGCGACGATTGTTCTCCAGCGCAAAGTGTTGTATTACGCCCAGGAAGCCAAAAGCCCGCCACTGGAATGCGACGCGTATTTTGGGCTGGGCTTTTATCATCTCTTCCGACGCGAATTGCCCGAAGCGGAAGAAAATTTGCGAGCTGCTTATGCGTTGGCCGAACGGATGGGATCGCCGGTTCATATTGCGCGCAGTGCGAATTACCTGATGTGCCTGGCGCGGATGCGCGGGCAAGTCGAAAAAGCAGGCACTTACTTTCCGACGATCCTCAACAACAACTGGGCTGGACCGATGGCAGATTACACCGTGCAGGTGTATGCCTGCGAAGCCTGGATGGCGTGGCGCGCTGGTGATTGGGACACCACGGAAGCCAAAGTGGAAGCGGCGATTGCGCGTATTGCACAAGGTTGGAAAGTCTATCCGATGAAATGGACAGCGCTCTTTCCGGCGCTTGGTGCGGCGGTCAGCAAAAAACAAGTAGAGAAAGCCGCCGAATGGGCGCAACTACTGCTCGCGCCTGACCAAATGGCACTACCTGCCGATTTGACGGCAGTTTTGGAAACGGGCATTCAACTAGCCGTGCAAGACACTGATGCCGCACTCATCGCCTTTGCTGAAGCAATTCAATTCGGGTTGGGCTATGGGTATTTGTAACTCGCGGGGTCCGCACGCATCATGCATGGCAGATGGTACTGCCTCATTCATTAGGGCAACAAAACCAGTACGCAGGATGCGTGCGGACCCAAAAAAAAAATCGCTTCCCCATGGCAGCTTTATCTCACCAAACGCGCCTGTAGAAGTGAGACTAAAATATCCGCCAGTGGGGTAAGGCAGTTACAGTCGGGCGCTTCACTCGTCAGCAAATTGAAGCGCCCGCTGTAGCTTGAGAAAAGAGGTTCGATGAGACGACTTATTACTATTTTTGCCTTATTGCTATTGGCTTCTGCCCTGTCTATGGCGCAGGACGCAAACTCCACCACCGAACAAGAAATCAAACGCCTCCTCGCCACACAGGATGAAGCAATTGTCAAAGGCGATGTGAATACACTGAAGAAACTCTCAACGGATGATTTTACGCTGGTGTCCCCCATCGGCTCCATCACAACCAAAGAGGCGTTTTTGCAATCCCTCGAAAGCCGAAGAGTCGCCTACGAAGAGCATCACACCGAAGACCTCAAGCTGCGTATTTTTGCCGAGATGGCAGTCGCGCAAACTGTGCTGAAAATGAAGCCCGTGCTTAATGGGCAAAGTCGCGATGTGCAGATGCGCGCGACGATGGTGTTCGTCAAGGTCAAAGACCAATGGTTGCTGTATACGTTGCACTCCAGCACCATTCCGCCACCACGTCCGCCCCAACCTGTCACATCACCTGCCACACCTAAACCGCCGAGCGAATGAGGGTGGTGGCACATCGGATCGTCGCCCAATCAAAGAGGAGAGAATCGTATGCAACGTAGCTTTTTTGGTCTGCTGTTCATTTTGGCCTTGACGCTCACTGGGGTGAGTCAAGGGCGTGAAAGCCGTCAGGATGAAGTGCAGCAAATCCTTGAGAAATTTGATCAATCCATCGTCAAACGAGATGAAGCAACAGGTCGGCAACTACTGCACGACGACTTTACGTTCGTCAATCCAAGCGGTACGGTCGTAGACCGGGAGCGATTCGTGAAATTCGCTCTTGCCGGGAACAATGTATATGAAGAACACAAGACCGAAGACCTCTCAATCCGCTTATCCGGCGATGCTGCCGTGTGCCGGGGTACATTGAAATTCCGCGTGAATATGAACGGGCAGGTGCGCGATTTTCAATCCCGCATCACGGTCGTCATTGTGAAGGAGAAAGGGCAGTGGCAATTGTTCACCTACCACGCCAGTTCCATTCCGCCGCCGCGTCCGGCCCAGCCCACAACGCCACCACCCACGACCAGCAAACCACCGAGCGAATTATGAACCTGCTGATCTTTGGCGCTTCGGGTGGCACCGGGCGTTGCTTACTCGAACAAGCGTTGGCGCAAGGGCATCACGTCACCGCCTTTGCGCGCAAGCCCGAAAACGTCGCGGTGCAACATCCAAGCCTCAAGGTCGTCCAGGGCGATATGCTGGATTATGATTCCGTCGCGACAGCAATGCCCGGACATGATGCTGTGCTGTCAACGCTCGGCGTATATCTTTTCAAGAAAAATACTGTGTTGTCGGATGGGACGCGCAACATCATTCGCGCGATGGAGGCCCACGGCGTCAAGCGCTTTGTGTGTGAAACGGCGCTTGGGATTAGCGACAGCCGCGATCAGTTGTCCTTGTTTGTCGAATTCATTTTTTACCCGTTCTTGCTGCGGCATTTCTTTCCCGACAAAGAACGGCAGGAGTTAGCGATTCGGCAAAGCTCTTTGGATTGGATTATTGTGCGTCCGGCGCGGCTGACGAATGGCAAGCAAACCGGACAATATCGGCACGGCTTCGGCCCGCACGAGAAAATCAAAGGCTCTGTTTCGCGCGCCGACACGGCAGAATTTATGCTGAAGCAATTGACGGATGACACCTATTTGCGAAAAACGCCCGGCCTGTCTTATTGACGATTACTCTTTTTTGATGAGGGAAGCGGTGATGGTTGCGCCCGAAGCTTTCGCCTGTATTTTCACAGGCATATGCGACGCATCGTCTGTGACCCACATGAAAAACTCACCCTCGCGCGAACTTAGCCGTCCAGGGCCAAACAACTTGGGTTCAATCTTGATCGTCTTAAATTTGCCAAGGTCGGTGGCAATCTCTTCACGCCCATGCACCAGCAACTCGAATTCTTTGCGCTCGCCTTCGTACACGAGTGGAAACTTATAGGTCTCTCCTTCTTTCGCTTCCTGCAATCGCAGCAGGTAAAACGCTGACAGCAAATCCTGCATATTAGGCTCGAGCTTGACGATCTTTTCACGCGCCGGATTTTGTGGGGCATTCAAATCTATTGTGCGGTAATCGGCTTCGTTTTTGGTGTAATCGAAAAGGCCTGTTTGCAGATTATGTTTCTTGCCTTCTTCGATCTCGCGTAGTACCGCCCGCACTCGAAAATCTTTCGCATCTACTAACGTTTCAAACCGATCATTGACGCTCAGCCCAAACAGGCGCAGCAATAAGCTTTTGGCCGTGATCGTCGCCCGTAGGTGTAACAAGCGATCTTCGGGCTGTGGCTTGAATTCGAGCTTGTCAATGGTGGGTTGCGATGAAATCCCCACGCTTTCAAACACAATGGTTCCGGCGCTGATCGAAAGCGGCACACGCGTGAAGCGCAATTCATATGTGAGTTTTTCAGTAGCCGGGAAAGGAAGTGGTTTGGCTTCCCGGCGCGGCGCAAGAACTTTGGGCACAGCCGGCGCAGCGGGGACGCGCGGCTTTGACTTGCAAGCTGGCAAGAGGCAAAAACTGAGCAACGTGAAAATCAGTAGGTTTCGCATTCGGCAGTTATCTCAGGACAATTTTCAACGCCAATATCCCCACCACCACGACCACTCCAATCAAAGCACGATATTCGCGGTACTTCAAATACAAGCGTTGATCGAAGGAGGCAGTTGCCCCTTTGCTCCAGGCCGTCAATCGCGGCAAAAAGAGCGGCACGTTCTGTTCGTACTCGGCAAAATCATTCGGAAACAAAACGTGCATGTGGGCGGCTTCAGCCTGCATCACGGGCAAATATACCGCCAGAAAAAATCCGAGCAATAAAATTGCCAGCCACCAACTGTTGCCACCAATCACTATGCCAATCGCCAAAACAAAACTGCCGAAATAGAGCGGGTTGCGTGTGTATGCATACGGCCCGCTAATGGCTAGTTCCGCATTCTTGCGCAAATGCCCCGAAGCCCACGCCCGAATCGCTACGCCGATCAACGCGATGGGCACGCCAATGGCGAGCGTTTGCCACGAGGGTTGCGAGAAAACGAGAAACAGAATTGCGGTTACAAATCCGAGGGGGACGCGCAGGCGTTGCAGGATTGCTTTGTTCATAAATTATTCAGCCACGAATTTACACGAATTTACACGAATTATAAAAGCCGTCATTTGCCACCAATTAGCTGGGTGTCGCAGATTACCTGCTTTCTGCACAAGGCAATCTGCCCTATCTCCCTATTCGTATAAATTCGTGGCTGAAATTCTTTTTTGCACTTGTTGCCAAACAGCTTCGACGGGAATGTTCATGCACGATGTATGGCTGCAACTACGGCGAAAGCAACCCACGCGGCAATCCAAATCAAAACGTTCGACGATGACATCCGCCGGAGCAAACGGGCCATTACGCCGCGCTGGCGTCGGGCCGTAAATGCCGACAATCGGCGTCCCCGCCGCCGCCGCCAAGTGTAACGGACCGGTGTCGCCGCCGAGAAAGAGCCTGGCGCGTTGTGCGAGCGCAAAAAATTGCTTGAGTGTTGAGTTTAATAATTCAACCGCGCCGCTGCGTGAATGCGCGACAACTGATTGCGCCAACGCCTCTTCGCCGGGGCCATATGTCACGACCGAACGCCAACCGTAATTGTCCCACAAGCGATCCGCAATGGCGGCGAAGCCCTGGGCATTCCAAAGTTTCGTCGGCCAACCGCCGCCGGGATTGATGATGGCGACATTCCCGCCCCGCTGGTCAATTTGTTGCTCGGCGAATTGTTGCTCAGTGAACGAAATGCCGAGCGGGAATTCGTAAGCGCCTTCGATAGAAATGCCAAGGTGTGCGATTAACTGCAAGTTTTTTTTGATGATGTGATCGTGGTCGTCCACCTTCACGCGTTCGGTCATCAAATATGCGCTGGCGGGTTCGCGCAAGGCTTCTTTAGCAAAGCCGATGCGGCGCGGCGCACGCGATAGCCACATCATCATTCCCGATTTCAGCAGCCCTTGAAAATCCACCGCGACATCAAAGCCACGCAGCTTTGCTACTGCCGTTTTGATTGCTGTGCGGGTTTCGCCGCCGAGCAAGTTTTTACGCCAGCCGCGCGTGTCCACTTCGATCAATTCGTCAAGGCACGGATTATCGCGCAAGAGCTTCGCCGCGCCGCCCCGTTCGACGACCCAGGTGAGATGCGCTTCGGGCCACGCGCGCCGCATCGCTGCCAGCGCGGGCAGCGTGTGAACGACATCGCCGATGGCACCGAGTTTGACGATTAAGATTCGCATAGTGCTTTTCATCGCAGCCGCGCAGAGGTTGCGCGGAGCTGCGCAGACTTTGTGTTCTCTCTGTGAAACTCTGCGATTCTCCTGCGTCTTTGCCGTAAAAAAAATCTTACTCTGCTACCACCACATAAAACTTGTCATCTGCGCTCACAAACGCGGTCGCTTTATCTTTGCCCGGCCAGGCTGTAACGATGCCTCGCTCGCCCGTGAACTTGCCGTTCATCGCGTAGCGCGCCCAATTCAGATTGCCTTTTTGTTTCCACAACAACAACACGTCGCGTTTGCGATTCGTTAGGACAAGCGGATGATTTGCGGTGCCTTCGCCTTCAGGCGCGGCAATACGCGGCGTAAAGCCGGTTGCTATTGTCTTTGCGTTTGACCAGTATACTTTGCCCTGACTCATCCAACTCAACGTCACCTGTCCGGTTTTCTCCACGCGAAAATCTGCGCCGCTCATCGGACAGCCTTCCAGCTTCCAATTATCTTGGCTAACGCGTACGGCCTTGAAATTATTTTCAGTCTTGCGGCCTTGAAGCAAATAAAAGTCGCGGATGTTGCGATAGCCGCTGCGGAAGGCAATGTACACATCGTCGCCGCTTAACCGCGCTTCCAGGCGACAGCAGGCGCAGGCACGTCCGGCGAAGTCGTATTTGACGATTTCATTGCGCGCAAAGCTTGCGCCGTTGTCGGTTGAGCGTGCCAGCAGAATCGGATGTGCGACCGGGTTGTCTTCTTCTTTCTCGATACGTGCGTCGAGCCAGAAGACCAAGACGTTCCCGCTCGCATCAGCGACGATTGCGGGGCTGTCGGAGCCGATGTTCGTATCTTGCACATTGCGTTCGGGCGCGAAGGTCTTGCCGCCATCGGTGCTCTGTGTGTACCAAATGCCGCCGCCTTTTTGATAATGCCCCAGCCACACCGCGTGAATGACGCCGTCTTTGCCGAGCGCGAGTTTTACCCCACGTTCCGCGCCAACCGTGATCGTGCCTGCGCGTTGATTGATTCTGACTGGGTTGCTGAAGGTTTTGCCCCGGTCACGCGATTGCACGTAGTAACCGTCCTGCTCTTTACCGTATACCAAATGCAAGATGCCTTTTTTATCAAGCACGACTTCCGGTACGCGACCTTGATTCGGAGTGTGAATCGTGACGATAGAAGGATTGGCCGCAACAGCAATAGAAATCAAAGTGAGAGCAAGTAAAGTGCGAATCATCATTTCTCCAAAAGTGAAAAGGCTTTTTCTGCGACAGCCTCAACTGTAATGCGAGTCATACAGCGATGATCTATCGGGCATTCGCGGTGCATACAACGCGCGCAATCAATGCCCTCAGCGCGAATCAGTTCCGAATGAAGGCCCAGTGGCGCGGTCTCAAATTCATTGGTTGGCCCAAAGATCGTCAGCGTGGGAATATTCAATGCGGCTCCGACGTGCGCGGGGCCGGTATCATTTGTCACCAGCAAATCGCAGCTTGCCAGCAGGCCGATCAATTCGGCAATGCTGGTTTCGCCCGCTAAATTTTTTGCGGACCGCGCCTGCTGCATTTGGGCGATGACGCGCTCGGCGTTGACACGTTCGGAACCCGCGCCAATGAAGACGATGAGCGCGTTCCATTCCGTTATCATTTGATCCGCGAAGGCTGCAAAGCGGTCTTCCGGCCAGCATTTTGCGCGGCTATTGGTTGCGCCCACGTTGAGCGCAATGAGTTTGGGCGCGCGCGGTGGTGGCAGGAATCTGGCGGCGGCCTGGATTTGCTCGGCATTGACCAGCAAGGATGGAATTGTCATTCGTTTCGCTGTTGCTGCGCTGCCCAGACAAATGCGCTCGGCTTCGACGACCAAATCCAGATAGTCATTTGTTTGATGGCGATTGCGATGTTCCTCACCGCGCTTGAGTTTGTGCGTCAGCAGTGCGCCGCGCCCTTGCGTGTCGTAGCCGATACGAATTTTTGCGCCGCCCAGAACTGCGAGCAGCGCGGCTTCAAAGGCGTTTTGGAAAAGAATCGCTACCTCAAACTGTTCGCGCCGCAATCGTTGCATGGCATTCAGAAAAGCGCGTTTGCCTTGTTCTTTGCGGTGATAGACAACGATTTCATCAACCTGTGCAAAACCTGTGAAAACTTCAGCGGCACGCGGTGGCGCGAGCAAGGTGATGTGCGCTGCCGGAAAAGAATCGCGCAAACGCAACAAGGCCGGAATTGTCATCACCGCATCGCCCAGCCAGTTTGTACCGCGCACTAAGATTTTTCGGATTTCACGCGAAGGCATACTTGCTCAGAAGCTCATTCTTACTCAAACCACTTTTTGCGCTCGGTTTTCAGCGGGTTGTGTTCCGGCTTGCGAAATCTGCGTCCGGGCTTGAGTGAGAGGTTCCAGGGTTCTGGTGGCTCTGTGTTTGGTGGACGCACGTCTGATTTTTGCAGGATGGGAGGGAGTGTGACTGGGGTGTGATTTTCAAGCCCGATCCAAACTGGCTCTGGCACCAGCGCGAGGCCGAATCGTTCCTGCACCTGGTTTTGAATTTGTGCGACGAAGGTCAACAGCTCCGTCGCCGTCGCACTGCTGCGGTTGATAATCGCCAGTGTGTGTTTAGAGGAAATGCCAACCCGACCCCGCTCGTAGCCTTTTGGGAAGCCTGCTTTTTCAATTAACCAGGCCGCTGGGATTTTGATCTGTCCCTGCGGCATCGCAAAATGGGGAAGCGATTCATCCTCGCAGAGCAGGTTTTGCTGGCGTGCCGCCGCTTCCACTTCGGCAAACTTTGCTGCGGACACCATAGGGTTTTTGAAAAATGATCCGGCACTTTGGCAGTCGGGATCACTGGGGACGATAATCATCCCTTTGCTGGCGCGAATCGCCAGCACAGCGTCCCGGACTTCCTGCAAACTTGGTGATTGGGATCGTTCGGCAAAGTATTTTTGCAAATCGCCGTACCTTAACGAGGGAGCGCCGTGGGGCGTTAATTTGAAAGTTACGCTGAGAACGATGTAGCGATCCCGCTCAGTCGTATTGAAAATGCTGGCGCGATAGCTGAAACGACAATCTTCGTTCGTCATTTCTGTGATCTGTTTGGTCTGACGATCAAACGCGCGCACGGAAACAATGGTTTCGCTGACTTCCTGTCCGTAGGCCCCAACGTTTTGAATCGGGGTTCCACCCACTAAGCCGGGGATCCCGCTCAAACATTCCACTCCTGCCAGCTCACGCGCCACGCATTGCCGCACAAACTTATCCCATTCCTCGCCTGCGGCGGCAGTTACTCTCGCCTCGTCTTTTTGGGCCGGATGAAAAATGATGCCTTCGTTGACGATGTGCAAAACAACTCCAGAAAAGCCCACATCCGCAATGAGTACATTGCTGCCGCCACCCAGAACCAATACCGGGAGGCTGTTTTTTTCTGCGAAGTGTAAGGCTTCGCGCAATTGGTCTTCATCGGTAATATCCGCAAAGTAGCGCGCAATACCGCCGATTCTGAGCGTCGTATACGGAGCTAGTCGAACATTTTCTCGAATCACACTGAGCATAGATTGGTAGGGGTTAGGTCACACGTTCCAGATCGGCAGTACTGAGGGAGCCGACCAAAAAACCATCGCCGTCAATCACGGCCAGATACCGCTGAGGCGACGCGTGTAGCTTTTTGGCGGCGTGATCAATAGAAGCTTTCATGGAGACAAACAGCGAATCATCTACGGGATGCATGACGTCGCGGATAATCGTCGTGTTCCACTTGGCTTCAGGAACCGCGCGCAACTTTTCGAGGATCAGTAAACCATGCAGGCGTCCATCCTGTGCGACCGGAAAATTAGTCGTGCGGTGTTTCGATAAGATTTCATCTATAAATTCGCTGATGCGCATCGTCGGCGCAACCGTGATAGGCGGATGTTTCATCACGGCGGCAACCGTTCCCGCCAGGGCTACTACATCAATTCCCGTTTGTTTGGCGTACTCGGATTGCAGCTTACGATAGCGATAATCCTCTTCTGCCGCGCGTTTGAGCATAAACGCCAGCACAATTAACCATACCGCTGTGAAGGGGTCGCGCCACCACAGCGCGCGGTAAATCCCGTACGACGCGAGCATATAGGCCAGGGCAACACCTAATCGTTTAGCAGTTAATGTGGCGGCCAAAATGTCTTGGTTGCGATGCCAGAGATACGCGCGCAACACGCGTCCGCCATCCAAAGGCAAGCCTGGAATCAGATTGAACATTGCCAGCGCGACATTGCCTGTGAACAAATACAGAAACATTTCCTGCAACGGATAACGCAGCGCGCCGGAAATCAAAAACTGTGAAACCAACAAACACAACATAAAAATCGCGCCCAGCAGAAACGACGCCACCGGCCCTGCAATGGCGATTCGCAGTTCGGCCATCGCTGTTTTGGGTTCTGCTTCTAATCGCGCGTAACCGCCAAACACGTGCAAGCGAATTTCCAGTGTGCGGATATGTTCGATCTTGGCGACCAACGCGTGCGCTAATTCGTGCGCAACAATGGAACCGAACATCAGCACGGTGAGCACGGCCCCGAAAATAAAGGCTGTCGTCAATCCAAGGTTGCTGACACGATCTGGCAAATAAAAGATGGAGACAATACCGAAATGCAAAACCGCTACAGGCAACCACAGATAATCCACCATCAGCGGAATGCCGGAAACGGTTGCCAGATGAAACGGTCGTAAGCGCATGGCAGCGATCATAACAAATCCATCCGCACTGGTCAGCCTGGATGGCTATGAAGATAAAGATTTTCAGGGCGAAGTACGCGCCGAACACATTGGTAAAGCCAAGAGCCGCGCTTCATCGTCCCGGCTACGGCTTTTTTTCGGGCGCAGTAAGTTTGTATTGCTCACCCGTTGTGTTGAATTTGCGGTAGTCCCTGAACTCAAACACGACATCCCAGTTTAAGCCGTAAAAGGCGGAGCCATCACCGTCGGCGTTGAGCCGAATCACCGTCGGAAACCATTCGCCGCTGGGCTGTTTGGTTTGCTGATACACGAGCTTTGGTTCCGGGCTGACGCGTAGCGGCTTACCGTTTTTGTCCGTACCAGGGATGACGTTTTTGGCTTCCAATCGCACCAGTATTTTGTCCACCGCATCAATCCAAATTGTGCCGGTTAAGTTGCTGACGAAGGCCTTGGCGGGGATCAACTTTTCGCCGAGGCGCGGCAGGAAATCCAGCGCGATCATTTCGCGTCCGTCCAGTATTTCAGTGCGTGGATCACCAAAATCGCAGGCGCGCAAAAATGCAGTCGGATCAATCAACAACCCGGCAGCTTTGCCGCGATACGAACCGCTGACCGCAGCCGTCAAATAACTCGGCACTTCGCTTTTCGTATCGCTTTCGGCACGCTCCAATTCGCCGCCCGCGCGTTTGCGTTCCTGTTCGACTTCCCAGTCGGCGAGCTTTTTGCCATTGTCCGCAATCTTAATCAACACGTGACGACCACGCACGGGATAGGCTTCGTAATCTTGAAACTCTTCTTTCGTTGGCTCGCCCGCGTCGTTCAGGACGTGATGCACTTTGCGCAATTGATAGGTGAAGCCGAGCAGATTTTGCACGACGACGCTGCCGTTCTTTTCGACTTCGCTGAGCAAATCGGGAATGTTGATCGCAGTCGCGTTTGTGCTTTTGCTGCTGAGAGCTTTGGTCACAGTGAGCACAGCGGCACTCATCCCGACTGTCGAAATCGGCGGTGCAGCGGGGGCGACGGGCGCAGCGACTTCAGCAGGCGCAGCGGCTTCAACCAGAGTGGGCATCGCTTCTGCTTTCGGCGCTTCTTTCTTCGTGGGATTAGGATTGAGGATTGTGAGCAAAGTGCTGTCCGCCGCTTGCACTGCGCCTTGCTTGACGATGGCGCGCGCCTGATATTCGCCGGAACCGAAGCTCTCCGCCGGTATGCTGAAGACGTGAGCGATGCGGCCTTTGTCATCGGGCGCGGGCAATTCCATCGTGGTTTGCGCAACGACTTCGCCGCTTTGCAAAAACTCCAGCGTCAACGTGGCCTGGTCTTTTGTGGGAGCGTTTGCGTTTGTGTACGCGACCAGATAAAAGCCCAACACTGTTTCCGTCGCGGCGTTCACCGCTTCACCTAAATTCGGCACGATGCGCCCGCTGGGGGTGACCAGTGGTTTGTCGTCGCTCGGTTTATTTGTGCCTGCCGCATCCAATCGTTTGATATGCGTCAGGCTGCTGACAGCGAGCGTTGATTGTAACTCCGGGACGATGATTGGACGGCTCTGCACACTGGTTTTGCCAGAGTCGAAATCATAGACGACGGTTTGCAAATTGTATTTGCCGGGCGCGAGCGCAAAGACTTTGGTGAAATCAAGGTTGCCTTTTTTCAGACTGTCCAATCGTTCGAGCTTGCCTTGCAATGGGTAATCCTGACTGACGCGCGCGACGACTTCGCCCTTTTCGTTTTTGACAAGCGCAAGGATAGCGAAATGCGTGCTGTAGAGTTTTTTGACTTTGTCGGTTTGGAACGAAAGCTCTGCGAGCGGTAGGGTGAGCAACAACAAATGCTGTGCTTCGCTGGTTCCGGGGGCAAAGCGCAGCACGCCCATTCGATAGGCGAAATCGCGTTTTGACGTCGTTTCATTCAATGCAGCGAGCAACGGCATTTCGTAGCCCATCACCGCTTTGCCATCTACGGTCGGCACGGCGAAATAACCGCTGCGCGAAACGACTCTGACATCAGGACGCGCGAGCTTGATCGTGAGCTTGCGAAACTTGCCATCGAGTTCCTGCGCGGTCGGCGAATAGGAAATCGCGTAGTATGAACTGATGTCTTCAGCAACTTGCCGCATCGGTTTGCGCAGGTCGTTCGTGTTCGCAATCAACTGGCCGCCCGTGCCTTCGGCCAATTCCGCGAGTGTGCCTTGTTTGTTTTGTCGCAGGCTGCTTTCGGCAGTCTCCGCAGATTTGAATGAACCCGCAACGGCGGACAGCGCGCCGCCTTCGTTGTAGGAAGCATTGCTGGCGTTGATGGCTTGTGCGAGTTCCGCTTTGGCGCGTTCGCTTTCGTTGTCTATTTGCAATCCGCGCGCATCAATCGAATAAATGCTGACATTCGCGCGATTGGCTTCGCTCATCGTTGTGCGCAGCAAATCTACAAGGTTCGGCGGCACAATCATTCCGGTCGAAAAATACAGCAGCGTTTTGCGCCCCAGCAATCGCTTTTGTTCGCGCACGACGTGCAGAAACGTGTACAGCGACGAACGCGCTTTTTGCTCGGCCATCACTGCTTCCATCGCACGCATCGTGTTGAGCGTGATTTGCGCGACCGCTTTGTCAAAACCCGTGCCGCCGCGTCCGATGCCGGTTGGCGCGATGCCTGCGGGCATTGTCGGGACAGCAGGATTTGTGTTGGAAATGACGGACGCCTGTGCTGCGGCGGGAGCACCTGCGCCGGGGCCGAAGTCGGCGGAATTCGCAATGATTTCGATTTGCTCAATCATCTTGCGCGACACGTCCGGGAATTGTGCTTCGGCGCGATTCGTCGCCAGATCAATCGCGTGACGCACCTTGTCTTTGTCGGTGGTGAACGATTGCAAAACGTAAAAGCGATTGCCGACCGAATACACCGCGACCATCACATTTTGGTGCATCCCGGTGTTGACGAAATCCAGCGCGGCTTCGCGGGCGAGCTTGCGGCTGGAATTGTCGAGATTATCAAACACCATTGTCACCAGGTTCACCGGACGCGCGGGATCAACAGGGAAGCTGGGCGATTTCGATGACGTGTCGTTAACAGGTGTTTCGAGCAGGCGAAAAGAGGTAATGGTTTGCCTGACGCCGTCTTCGTAAATTTCAATTTCTTCGGGTTTCAGGTCACGCACATTGCGGCCTTTTTTGTCGCGGGCAATCACGTCCAGCAGCACCTCTTTCGCGCCGATTTTCAGCGATTGGTCGTTGGTTTGCGCAGGCGTCGGAAACGGCGTGAGGCAGACCAACAGAGCAATGAATGTGGTGATACATCGAGAAAACATAGCAATTGAATTGATAATTGCGAATTGATCCGTGAGAATGATTTCTTCACGCACCGCAATTTTCAACCATCAACCTTGAATTATCAATTGAACCACTATGGCTACTAAAATCACTTTACCCACAGACCGCTACTTTGATACATATCCCGCGCAAAAAGAAATCGCGCTTCAGCTCTATAACCAGGTTGCCGACAAACCGCTTGTCTGTCCGCACGGTCACGTTGATCCGGCAATGTTTGCTGACCCCAATTACTCGTTCGGTTCGCCTGCTGATTTGCTGCTGATTCCCGATCATTACATCTTCAGGATGCTGTATTCACAGGGCATTGCGCTTGAACGTTTGGGCGTGCCGCGCACCGATGGGGGCGAAGTCGAACAGGATCATCGCAAGATTTGGCAACTGTTCGCGGACCATTTCTATCTGTTTCGCGGCACGCCGACCGGTATGTGGTTGGCTCACGAATTAAAAGAAGTGTTCGGTGTTGAAGACAAATTATGCCGCGACAACGCGCAGGAAGTTTACGATCATATCGAAGCACAATTAGCGAAGCCCGAATTTCGCCCACGCGCCATGTTTGAGCGGTTCAAGATCGAAGTGCTGGCGACGACGGATGCGGCGGCGGACACGCTCGAACACCACAAAGCGATTCGAGAATCTGGTTGGCAAGGCCGTGTTGTTCCGACCTTCCGCCCGGATGGCGTGGTCAATATTGATCGCCCGGATTGGCTTGAGCAAATTGAAGCCCTGGGCGAAACAATGGGGCACGACATCAGCAGCTATAAAAAGCTGATTCAAGCCTTGGAAGATCGTCGCGCTTACTTCAAAGCAATGGGAGCCACCGCCACCGATCACGCCGCGCAAATCCCCGTGACGGGCGAATTGACGCCCGCAGAAGCCGACGCCATCTTTCAACGCGCGCTGGAAGGTGAAGCCGATGAAGAAGACGCGATGCTCTTTACCGCGCACATGCTCATGGAAATGGCGCGGATGAGTATTGAAGACGGCCTTGTGATGCAATTCCATCCAGGTTCGTTCCGCAATCACAACGAATTGATTTTTGATCGTTTCGGTTTTGACAAAGGTTGCGACATCCCCGTGGCCGTGGATTACACCGAAAGCCTGGAACCGTTGCTCAATAAATACGGCAACGACACACGCTTAACGCTGATTTTGTTTACGCTCGACGAAACGACCTACTCGCGCGAACTCGCACCGCTTGCCGGGCATTATCCGGCGGTGAAACTCGGTCCGCCCTGGTGGTTTCACGATAGCTGGAACGGGATGAAACGCTTCCGCGATCAGGTGATGGAAACCGCTGGCGTCTACAACACAACAGGCTTCAACGACGACACGCGCGCATTTCCGTCAATTCCGGCGCGGCACGATCTGGCACGGCGAGCAGACGCCAACTGGATTGCGAATCTGGTCGTGCGCGGTGTGATTGATATGGAAGATGCGAACGAGATGATTCACGACCTCGCGTATCGCTTGGCGAAGAAGGCGTATAAGTTTGAATAGAGACGTTTTCACCGCAGAGACGCGGAGTTTACGTAGAGTTGCGCAGAGAATTCTCTGTGTTTTCTCGGTGTCTCTGCGGTGAAAAAATGCTTGAGGACATTGATGGTTAAGATCGAACAAGAACCTGTGATCGCGGTTGGCCTGATGACGATTCCGACGGGCGCAGTGCGCATCACACTGCACGGTGATTATTTAGTAGACGATCAAGTTGCCTTTGATGCGGGGAGTTATCAAGTTCATATTGGCAAACTCTCGTCTATTGAAAATGACCTGATTCTCTTCAATGACGGAACGGGTTTTGTCACAACCGCGACGTTAACGCCATGCGATGCAGCTAAGGCCTCCTTTACTATTCACGACGTCGTCATCGGCATCGGCTTTCATTGGGAGCGCAAGGAAGATCAATCGTTTCAGGGTGCGCTGAAGCTCAAGATTGACGGGGCGGGGAACTTGCTGGTCATCAATTCAATTCCGCTCGAACAGTACGTCACCAGCGTGATTTCGTCGGAGATGTCCGCGACCTCGAACATCGAATTGCTGAAAGCGCATTCGATCATTTCGCGTGGTTGGTTGCTCGCACAAATCAAACCGTGGCGCATTGAGCGGCAAACCGATTTGAGCAACGGTGCGATCTTTACGAACGACGACGGCGAACAGGAATTGATTCGCTGGTATGCGAGAGAAGCGCACACCGAATTCGATGTTTGCGCTGACGATCACTGCCAACGCTATCAGGGCATCACGAAAGCGACTGAGCCGCGCGTCTTCGAGACGATTCAATCCACCCGGGGCCTTGTCTTGAGTTACGAAGCCACGATTTGCGATGCGCGGTTCTCGAAATGCTGCGGTGGGATGGTGGAGGATTATGTTGCGGCGTGGGACAACACGAAGCTGGATTACTTGACGGTGCTGTACGACGGCGAAACGTTTCCATCGGAATATGCGTTGCCGCTGACGGATGAAGCAAACGCACGGCAATGGATTCTCGGCAATCCGCCCGCGTTCTGTAACACGAACGACAAAGAAGTTCTCGCACGCATCTTGCCCGGCTTCGATCAGGAAACGACGGATTTTTATCGTTGGAAAGTGACGTTGCAACAAGACGAATTGCAGGCATTGTTGCAGAAAAAAGTCGGCGTGGATTTCGGCGCGATTCTGCGACTTGAACCAGTTGAGCGCGCTGAATCCGGGCGGTTGGTGAAGTTGCGGATTGTGGGTGAAAAGACGTCGCTCATCCTCGGCAAAGAGCTGGAAATCCGCCGCGCGTTTTCGCCCTCGCATTTGTACAGTTCCGCGTTTATCATCGAAGCCGATTCTGCACCGATTCCGACTTTTTTCACGTTGCACGGCGCAGGTTGGGGACACGGCGTTGGACTTTGCCAAATTGGGGCGGCGCTGATGGCGGAGCGAAGCTATCGCTACGAACAAATTCTCACGCATTATTATCCAGGTGCGGCGTTGCATCTGCTTTACGACTGATTATGAAAGCTTCCCGCGTTGGACTCTTGTTGTTGTTCTTGTTCGTCGCACTGCCGACGCAAAGCCAGCGTATTTCGCGCCTGCCGGATTATTTTCCTGACGAAACGTCCAAGAAAAACCACGAATTCACTTTTGTGCGCATGAAATATGGTTCGTACGGGTGGGAAGGTTGGACGACCGATTATCCCAAAGCGGATTATCAATTCATCCGTGGGTTGCGTGGTTGGGCGAAAAGCTTTTTGGCGATCAACAACGAACCGAATGCCGTTGGGCTGCACGACCCGGAGCTATTCGATTATCCGTTTTTGTATGTGGTCGAACCGGGACATATGGTGCTGACAGATCAGGATGCGGCGGCGCTACGCGAATATTTGCTGCGCGGGGGCTTCATTATGCTGGACGATTTCTGGGGAACGTATGAAGGCCAGCACGTCGTCGAGCAGTTGAAAAAAGTCTTTCCTGAATATCCCATCAAAGAACTCTCGCTGGATCACCCGCTGTTTCATTGTTATTTCGATGTTAATGAAGTCGTACAGGTGCCGCAAAACATGAACTGGATTTATCGAGGGCGTACGCACGAGCAGGACGGCTATGTGCCACATTACGAAGGCATCATGGACAACGAAGGCCGCGTTCTGGTGCTGATTGCGCGCAACACGGACAACGGTGATGCGTGGGAATGGATTGATGACCCGCGCTATCCCTTGCGTTTTGGTTTGGCCGCGTATCGCCTGGGAATGAATGCGATTGTGTATTCGATGACGCATTGAAGATACTTCGGAAAAACGACTATGAAACCATCGCGCATTGGGCTTTTAGTCCTGTTATTATTGGCAACCCTGCCGACACAGAGCCAACGCCTGTCGCGTTTGCCGAATTACTACCCGGACGATTCACCACAGAAAAATCCTGAATTCACGTTTGCACGAATGCGCTACAACGGTGGCTTTGGTCGGCGCGGCGGTGGATGGGCGACGGATTATCCGAAAGCGGATTATCAATTCATTCAAGGCTTGCGCGGTTGGGTGAAAAGCCTGCTGACGATTTCTAACGAGCCGGTTGCCATTTCGCTGCACGACCCGAAACTGTACGACTATCCGTTTTTGTACTGTGTGGAGCCGGGGCGCTTGGAATTGTCTGAACAGGACGCAGCCGCTTTGCGCGAATATATCCAGCGCGGTGGTTTTTTACTGATGGATGATTTCTGGGGCGATTACGAATGGCAAAACGTACAGGAGCAGTTGCGGCGCGTGTTCCCTGAATATCCGATCAAGGAAATGTCGCTGGATCATCCGATCTTTCATTGCTACTTCGACATCAATGAAGTCGTGCAGGTTCCCAGTGTTGGCAATTGGGTCAATTATGGTCAAACGGCTGAGAAAGGCGGCTACGTGCCACATTACGACGGCATCGTAAACGACGAGGGCCGATTACTGGTGCTGATTGCGCGCAACACGGACAACGGCGATGCGTGGGAGTGGATTGATGAGCCGCAGTATGCGCTGAAGTTTGGGTTGGCGGCGTATCGGTTAGGGATGAACGCGATTGTGTATTCGATGACACATTGAAAAAAAATAATTGCGCAAGCGGGAACTCTCCGGCGTGTGATGATCTGCGGTCAAGTCTGATCGTGCAATTTCGTTGAATTGAATTCTCGTCATCAGCCACCAGGAGGAACAGAGTTTATGCGTCACTTCGAGCATTTCCGTGGGCAAAGAATCGTTCTGTCTGTGTTATTCACCCTGTTTTGTGTTTCTAGCGCGGGATTGGCACAATCGGCCAAGCCCAAAAGCAATCAGCCCGTGGTTATTGAGTTCAAAGAAGTTTCTTTGAAATCGGTCATCAAAAATCTCGCTACACAGCTCAAGCTCAACATCGTCTTTGATGAAACCTTCCGAGATGAGCCGAAATATGACCTGGAACTGAATGATGTCACGCTGGAAGCCGCGCTGAAGATTGTGCTGATTCAGAAACGAATGACGGCCCGCATCATTGAAGACAAAACGATTATCATCTTTGCGGATAATCCCACCACGCGCGCACGATTTGAGGAATTCCCCGCCTGGCCCGCCAAATATGAGCCGAAGCGATAAAGCGAAGCCGTTTACGCCTCAAGGTAAAAGCTCAGGCGTGTGGCTCAACTTAGCCTGAGCTTTTATACGGAATCACCTACAATTCTTCTCCGCAATGTGGGCAGCAATGGCGCGCGGCCTTTTGTTTTTCCAATTCGTCAATAAAACTTGCTCCTAAAATTCCAGTCGGCAGGGCAAACATTCCAATCCCCAAAATGGCACTAAGCCCGGCAAATACTTTTCCCAATGGCGTGATGGGATAAATATCTCCATATCCCACTGTCGTGAGCGTTACGACTGACCACCACATCGTGGAAGGAATATCCGGGAACTTGTCCGGTTGCGCGTCGTGCTCGGCAAAATACATCAACGATGACACGATGATAATCAATCCCAGCATCAGCACAAACGTCAGCACCAGTTCATCTTTTTTATCTTTGAAGACGCGTCCAAAAAGGCGGATGGAAGACGAGTACCGCGTTAGTTTGGCGACGCGGAAAATCCGCAGCATCCGCAGCATCCGAATCACCCGCAGGTCAATGTAGACGAACGATAAATAAAACGGCAGGATGGCTGCGAGGTCTACGAGCGAGAGCGGTTTGAAGATAAATCGGAGCCTGCCTGTAATCGGCTTTGCATATCGTGAATCCGTGCCGCACGCCCACACCCGGGCCAAATACTCCAGCGAGAAAACGATGACCGAAACATATTCGAAGACTTCAAAGGTCAGATGAAATCGTTGTTCGAGCGATTCCACGGATTCCAGAATGACTGCCAGAATATTCAGGAAAATTAACCCCAGGATAAAGATGTCGAAGATTTTGCTGACGACATCTCCTGGCTTGGCGACCTCAACGATTTCCCAAACTCGGGTGCGCATGTTCATGAGATTGCTCATCAAGTGAGGGCCTGAAGCCACGCATAATCAGCCTCAGGACAGTTACGAAGTGGGAATTATAAGAACCAGCGGAGAGCAGCCCGGTTCATCCAGTCGTCATCATAGTCAACAGACGGGAGGGGAATCAATTCTTAACTGCGCAAAACGTGAGAAGCGATTTAGAATTTAAACGAAAAAACGGGCAGACACCCGCCTGCCCTTCGATTAGAGTACATCAATACTTAGCAGTACCCCCTGGCTGAGAGATTCTAAAATTAGTCGTAATACTCCAAGCCCAAATGCGTAATTAATTCTTCCCCACGCAAATGTCGCAGCGTGTTTTTGAGCTTCATCAACTGAATGAACAAATCATGTTCGGGATACAGCTTCGGCGCGCACATCGGCGATTTGAAATAAAACGACAACCACTCCTGAATCCCCTTCATTCCGGTGCGCTGTGCCAAATCCATAAACAACGCCAAGTCCAACACGAGCGGCGCGGCCAGAATGGAATCCCGACAGAGGAAGTCAATCTTGATCTGCATTGGATAGCCGAGCCAGCCGAAAATATCAATGTTGTCCCAGCCTTCTTTGTTGTCACCGCGCGGTGGGTAATAGTTGATCCGCACCAGATGCGAAAAATTGTCGTAGAGTTCGGGATAGACTTGTGGCTGCAAAATGTATTCCAGCACCGACAGCTTCGATTCTTCTTTGGTTTTAAATGAACCCGGATCGTCCAACACTTCGCCGTCACGATTGCCGAGAATGTTAGTGGAATACCAGCCGTGCAAACCGAGCATCCGTGCTTTCAAACCCGGCGCGAGCATCGTTTTCATCCACGTCTGCCCGGTCTTGAAATCCTTGCCGCACACCGCAACCCCGTTTTTATTGGCTAAATCGAGTAACGCCGGAATGTCTACCGTGAGATTCGGTGCGCCATTCGCAAACGGCACGCCGGATTTCAGCGCAGCGTAGGCATAAATCATTGAGGGCGCAATCGCCTTGTGATTTTCACGCAGCGCCTTTTCAAAGCTCGCCAGCGTTTTGTGAACGGGATGTTCTTTAATGAACACTTCCGTCGAACCACACCAGACCATCACGAGTCGCGCGCATTTGTTTTTGCGCTTGAATTCCGCGATGTCCTGCATTAGCTGCTCCGCCAATTCCATCTTGTTCGCACCCGTTTTGACGTGCGTGCCGTGCAATCGCTTGACGTAATTCTGATCAAAGACCGCAGACATCGGTTTGATCTTGGAGAGTTGTGGCTTGAGTTGGACAAGCAGTTCTTTTTCGAGCACGCCTGCGTGCATCGCGGCTTCGTAAGCATTGTCCTCAAAAATGTCCCACGTGCCGAACACGATGTCGTTCAAATCCGCGAGCGGGACGAAGTCTTTGATGAGCGGCGAGCGTCCGTCAGTGCGTTTGCCCAGACGAATCGTCGCCATTTGCGTGAGCGAGCCAATTGGTTTGGCCAAATCTTTTTTGATGGCTTCGACGCCTGCAATAAATGTGGTTGTGACCGCGCCCATGCCAACGCACAACACGCCAAGCTTGCCTTTTGCGGGAGCGATTTCCGCGCCTTTTTCGATCATAAATATGAACTCCTAAAATGATGCTTGAATTGAAAAGTTGAGGCATTGTAATCGTGCAACTGAAGCCCGTCTTGCGCGATCTTGCTCAATTTTGGCGATGGCTTGCGCAATGTACGACCGACGGAAGGTCTGTTGTACCTTTTTGTGCTTGAGCGAGCACGCGTGCCTGTGTACAATCTGGCGTCGAGGTTAGACGCAATGAACATTATCACCAGCACGACAACTCGTATTGATCGCCATCGCATCGCGTCGTTGTACTTGCTCTCCCTTACCTAGCAGCGCAATTCATTTCTGTTGCGCTGCGCCTCCCGACATCAAATCCATTCTCTTATTAAACTGATTTTGTTATCTTCTCCGGCTTCAGTTCAGTCCTGACTGAACTCTGGTAAGGCTTGAGAGCTATCACAAGGAATTGTCATGAACGAAAAATATTTCCCCACAGAGATCGAAGAACGCCAGCAACAACGCTGGGCCGAAGCAAAAGTTTTTGAAGCCAACGTAGACGAATCACGACCGCATTTCTATTGCCTGGAAATGCTGCCGTATCCGTCAGGTCGCATTCACATGGGACACGTGCGCAACTATTCCATTGGCGATGCGCTGTCGGCGTACAAACGAATGACGGGCTACAACGTGCTGCATCCAATGGGCTGGGATGCGTTCGGAATGCCAGCGGAAAACGCGGCGATCAAGAACAATTCGCGGCCTGATACCTGGACGTTTGAGAATATCAACGCAATGCGCGCCCAGTTGCAGCGCGTCGGGTTCAGCTACGATTGGCGGCGTGAGATTGCTTCCTGCACGCCGGAATACTATCGCTGGAATCAGTGGTTTTTTATTCAGATGTTCAAGAAAGGCTTGCTGTATCGCAAGAACGCGACCGTCAACTGGTGCGTCAAATGCAATACGTCGCTGGCAAACGAACAGGCCGAAGGCGGCTTCTGCTGGCGACACGAAGACACGCCGGTTGAACTGCGCGAACTGGAACAATGGTTCATTCGCGTGTCGAAGTACGCCGATCAATTGCTGGACGATCTGGACACGTTGGAAGGCGGATGGCCCGAACGTGTGCTGACCATGCAGCGCAACTGGATTGGGCGCAGCAAGGGCGCGGAAGTGGATTTTGCGATTGATAACACGATTGAGACGGGTTGCGAGACACACCTGATCCGCATCTTCACGACGCGCATTGATACGATCTATGGCGCAAGCTGCATGATCGTCGCGCCTGAACATGCGTTGATTGACGAACTGATTGCTTCGGGCAAGGCGAGCGACGAATTGAAAGCGTTTGTCGAAAAACAACGCGCGACTTCAAAAGAAGATCGAATTGCGGAAGGAACCGAGAAAGAAGGCGTTAGCACCGGGCTGTTTGCGATCAATCCATTCAATGGCAAAAAGCTGCCGATTTGGACGGCGAACTTTGTGCTGACGGGTTATGGCACGGGCGCGATTATGGCTGTGCCTGCCCATGACGAGCGCGATTTCGAGTTCTGCAAAAAGTACGACCTGCCGATTGTGCGCGTCATCAAAATGACGGACTCGACGGAACCGCATGACGCTCCAGTCGAAGCGCCTTTCACGGCAAAAGACGAATCCGGCTTGCTGATTAATTCGGGCGAATGGAGCGGCAAAACGGTTCCTGAAGCGATTGCGACAATGACCGCCAAAGCGGTCGAAGGCGGTTTTGGCGCGGCGCAGACCAATTTCAAAATCCGCGATTGGGGCGTGTCACGACAACGCGCGTGGGGAACGCCGCTGCCGTTCATTCATTGCCCGACCTGTGGCATCGTTCCGGTTCCTGAAGATCAACTGCCCGTTGAATTGCCAAAGGATTTGAACTTCAACACGCAGGGCGCGCCGCTGGCCGAACACGCGGGTTTCGTAAATGTGAATTGTCCGACTTGTGGTAATGCCGCACGACGCGACACGGACACGATGGACACGTTTGTAGATTCGTCGTGGTATTACTTCCGCTACGTTGATCCGCACAACACCGAATTGCCGTTCGATCCAAAAGTCGCAGCCTACTGGACGCCCGTAGATCAATACATCGGCGGCATCGAACACGCCGTGCTGCACCTGATTTACACGCGGCTGTGGACAAAGATTCAGCGTGATCTGGGCTTGATTACCTTCGACGAACCCGTCAAAAATTTGCTGACGCAGGGAATGGTTTGCCTGGCGACGGCGCGCTGTGAAGAGCACGATTGGCTGAATCCGACGGAAGTGCTGGACGGCAAATGCAAATTCTGCGGACGCGACGCAAAAATCGGGCGCACCGAAAAAATGTCGAAGTCCAAAAAGAACACGATTGATCCCGACGAAATGATCAACACGTTTGGCGCGGACACTGTGCGGTTGTTTATGCTGTTTGCTGCGCCGCCGGAAAAGGATTTGGAGTGGGACGATTCCGCTGTCGAAGGCGCATCGCGCTATCTGAATCGGGTTTGGCGTATCGTGTATAAATGGCATGAAAAGGTGTCGGGTGTCGGGGTTCAGGTGTCAGAGTTTTCGCCCTCAGAATCATCAGATGCTGCGCGGGCGTTGCGCCGGAAAACGCATCAGACGATTCAGCGCATTTCCAATGACATTGGGCAACGGATGAACTTCAACACGGGCGTCGCCGCGTTGATGGAATTGACGAATGCGATTTACGACTTTGATAAGAAGGTGGATGAAAACAACGCAGGCGATATGTTCGCGCTGAAAGAAGCGTTGGAAGCGTTGGTGAAAATGCTGGCTCCGTACACGCCGCACATTGCCGAAGAACTGTGGGCAGCTTTAAGAGGAGAGGGGGGACATACGGATTTTGTTGTTGTTTCGGCTTGGCCTGCATTTGACGCGGAATTGGCGAAGGCGGATGAATTGGAAATCCCCGTGCAGATCAACGGCAAGATGTCCGGGCGCGTGATCGTGGCAGCGGAAATTGACGACGAAGCATTGAAGCAAGCCGTCTTCAATGACGAAAAAATCAAAGCCAAAATCGCCGAACGGCAAATCGTGAAAACGATTGTTGTGCCGAAACGATTGGTGAACATCGTGGTGAAGTAACTCGACAACTCTCAAATTGAGAAAATGAAAAGCCTTGCGAAAAGAAATTCGCAGGGCTTTTCGCTTTTGCATGCAATCGGGGTTCTGCGCTAGGCTACACTCACTTTTTCAGGAGTAGCACAACTATGACTCATTCTCGCCCCACACGTTTTTTCTTTGGCCTGCACGCGCAGGTTCTCATCTTTCTGCTGTTGTCTGCGGCAGTCGCAGCACAGAGCAAAATCGAATACGAAATTTCGTTCCCGAATGCCGCGCATCACGAAGCGGAAATTGTCGTGACGATCAACAATGCGCCTGCCAACAAACCGCTCGAAATGCGGATGAGCCGTTCGTCGCCGGGCCGTTACGCGGCGCACGAATTTGCGCGCAATGTGTACAACGTGCGTGCGACCGATGACAAAGGTGTGTCGCTCAACATAACGCGCCCGAATGCGCATCAATGGAATATCAATGGGCATCGCGGCAAAGTGCGTGTGAGCTATACGTTGTTTGGTGATTTGGGCAGTGGCACGTATACGGGCATTGATAATACGATGGCGCATTTGAGCATCCCGGCAACGTTTCTGTGGCCGCGAGGGATGGACGCTGCGCCGATTCAAGTGCACTTCCGATTGCCTGAGGCCAAATGGAAGATCGCCACACAACTGGTTCCAACCTCTAACCCTGAAGTTTTTACCGCGCCACACCTGCAATATTTGATGGACTCGCCGACGATGCTGGGAGAGCTGCGGTTCCGCGAATGGCCGGTGCAATCGAATGGCAAAACGTATACGATTCGTTTAGCCATCAATGATCGTTGCAGTGACAAAGACGTGGATGATTTTGCTGAGATGGTGAAGAAGATCGTCGCCGAGCAAATCGCGGTGTTTGGTGAAGCGCCGGATTTTGATTTTGGGACTTACACCTTCATCTCCAATTACGTTCCGCAAATCGGTGGCGATGGGATGGAACATCGCAACTCGACGAGCCTCACCAGTTCGCGTTCGCTGCGAGGTGGACCGCGCGCCAATCTCGGCACGGTTTCGCACGAATTCTTTCACGCCTGGAATGTCGAACGGTTGCGCCCTCGTTCGTTGGAGCCGTTCAATTTTGAAGATGCGAATGTCTCCGGCGAATTGTGGCTGGCAGAAGGTTTTACGCAATATTACGGTAACCTGATTATGAAGCGAGCAGGTTTTGGTGGCGATGACGCCAATTTCGCGCGCGGTCTGGGCTTCACGCTCAATGCGGTCATCAATACGCCTGGACGCCGTTTGCACGGCCCTTTTGATATGAGTCAGCGTGCAGTGTTTGAAGATGGTGGGGTTACTTCGGCTCCGAACAACAGCCAAAACCTTCATCTTTCGTACTACACGTTCGGCAGTGCCGTGGCGCTTGGGTTGGATTTAACGTTGCGCACGAGATTTCCCGGCAAAACGCTCGATAGCTATATGCGTGAGTTGTGGCAATCTTACGGGAAGCATCAGAAAAATTACGCGCCAACGAGGCCGTATACAATCGCAGATTTGAGAACTTCACTAGCGAAACTCACGGGCGATGCGGCGTTTGCGAAAGAGTTTTTTGCGCGCTATATCGAAGGCCACGAAGTGATGGATTACGAAAGTTTGCTGGCTAAAGCGGGATTCCAATTGCGCAAAGTTCGTCCCGGCAAAATCTGGCTGGATGCGGTTGTGCGCGAACAGGGCGGCGCGTTGATGGTGGCAGCTCCGACCAACTGGCTCGGTGCAATGTATAAAGCGGGCGTGGATCGCGGCGACAAGATTCTTTCGCTTGACGGGCATGCGGTCACGATGGCAGCGGACCTACAAGCCGTACTGGAACGACACAAACCCGGCGATACGGTTGCCATTGAATTTGAGCAACGCGGCGTGAAAAAAAGCGCGCAAGTCACCTTCCTCGAAGACCCTCAGCTTGAAGTGGTTCCCTTTGAAAAACTCAATCAGGAAGTGACGGAAGAGATGAAAAAGCTTCGCGCCCAATGGTTGAACTCGCTCATCGGCGGGCAATAATTGGTGAGCAAGGATAAGATTGCCATGAAACGATTTTCCCAACTGACTTTACTGGCTTTGCTGATTTTTGTGTGTGGCTTCAAGGAGTGCTACAAGCAAGTGGGCAAGGGGGAAGCATTGCCAAAGCATATTCAAACGCTGGCAATTCCGCCCTTTCTGAATCCGGGGTTGCGCTACAAAGTTGAGCAGCGATTTACCGCCGCCATGATTGACGAGGTGCTCCGGCGGCAACGCGCGTTGCAGGTCGTGTCGAAGCCTGAGGATGCCGACGCCGTGATGCTCGGTACGATCAAACAATTCAGCTATCGTGGCACCTTGCTGGATGATGTCGGGCGCGCGCGCGTGTTTGAAGTGACGATTATTGCGGGCGTCACGGTCAAAGATCAGACGAAAAATAAAGTCCTTTTTGATAATCAAAATTACGTCTTCAAAACGGAATACGAAGTCACAGGTGATCCGGGCAATTTCTTCAGCGAAGAAGGCCCGGCGGTCAGTCGTCTGGCGCGGGATTTTGCGAAGAGCGTGTTAACAACTATTTTGGAAGGCTTTTGAGCGATGGATGAATTACTGAAAGGGTTTCCGGTCGTGGTCGAACTGCCCGTTGTTTGGGGCGAAATGGATGCGCGGCAACACGTCAACAATGCTGTCTATTTTCGCTATTTTGAAAGCGCCCGCACCGTGTATTTTGAAAAACTTGGCGTATGGAAAATGATCGGCGACACGGGCATCGGCGTCATTCTGGCTTCGATTAATTGCCGCTTTCGGATTCCGCTGACATTCCCGGATAGAATTTCTGTCGGCGTGCGTGTCGTAAATATTCAGGAAGATCGCTTTACCGTCGAGCACCGCATCGTTAGCCATCACCACCAGAAAATTGCAGCAGAAGGCGACGGCTTGCTAGTGGCCTACGATTACAATCAGCTCAAGAAGACATTGTTGCCGGATGCGTTTCGGCAACGCATTCAGGAATTGGAACGCACGTCGCAGAGTTGAATTTATGGCAGTCAAAAAGCCCGCATCCGGCGATGCGCTGAAATCACAAACGGAATTTGCCCGCAATCTCCTGAGCGGCAAATTTGCGCCGATGTACCTGTTTGAGGGCAGCGAAAATTACCTGCGTGAACAAACGCTCAAGAAGCTGATTGACGCGGCAGTAGACGATGCCTTGCGCGATTTCAATGTCCACGAAATTTCCGTTGCTAAAGGCAATCTTGACGAAGCTCTGGCTATCGCGCGGCAATATCCAATGATGTCAGCGCGGCGCGTGGTGGTGGTGACAGGTTTTGAAGCGATCAATGACGAAGACCAGTTGGAATTGCTAAAGGACTACATTCGTGACCCCGTTCCCTCGACGGTTCTGATTTTCAATTCGCCGAATTTGGACAAGCGCCGCAACATTGCAACAATGCTGGGCAAGTTTTGCGAAGTCGTCAGTTTCGAGCCGCTCGACGAACGCGCAGCCGCACCGCGTTGGATTGAGGACTATGTGACGCGCGCGGGTGGTTCAATTGATTCGGCGACCGCTGCGTTTTTGGTCGGAATGGTCGGTACGGAATTGCAACAGCTTTCAACCGAACTCGACAAGCTGATGACCTACGTTGGTGAAGGTCGGCGCATCACGCGGCAGGAAATCGAACTATTGGTGCGATACTCGCGCGAGCATTCCAATTTTGAATTGACCGATGCCTTGCTTGAGGGCAATCGCAAACGCGCGCTAACCTTGCTCGAACATATTTTTGAGAATGTGTCGGACAAGCAAGGCCTGGCATTGATGATTCTCGGTGCCATTGCCCGCAGCTATCGTAATCTGCTGATCTCCAAAGAACTGATGCAGCAAAATGCGCCGAATTCCGAAGTTGCCAAGGCGGTCGGGATGTCACCGTTTGCCGTGACGCATTTGAATGAGAAAGCGCGACGCATAGACAGCAATCGAATTCTTCAGGCTATTCAGCGGATTGCGGCAACCGACATCGCCCTGAAATCTTCGATGGGAACCCCGCGTTTGCAGATTGAGCTACTAATTTGTGAGCTTTGTTCCGCTAAAAACTGAAGGCTTGTCTCATTTCGACACGCTATCTTGTTGCTGCTCCGTTTTCGCAGGCTAATTTGCTACATATTGGCCGTTCCCCTCCTGATTGATTTCCTTTTGACCCGATAGTTACCAGAACTGAAGAGACGCTTGAAGGCTTCAAGACGTTTTTGCCTTAGGATAGTTTTTAAGTAAACGTTGGAATAACAATGGTTAGAGACTTTTACTGAAAAATGTGAAATCCTTGCCCCGCCCTTGCCAACTATGGCCTACAGTTTGCTATAATCCAGATGTTTTAAGGTCGCACGCCACAGCCAAGCGGTTTTAGGCTGGTCATCTAACCAGAGTTTATTATTTTACCCCGGTGAGCGCGTTCGAAATGACACACACGCTCACTCAGGCGGCGACACCTGCACTTATTGACCAAGATGCTATGCGTCGGTGCTGGGAACCTGAAAAATGATAGTTAACATTAACCAAGTGAGGAACTCGAATGGCACACAGTCCCATTAAATATGTCGAAAAAGGCCTATCGAAATTCGCGTCGTTTGCTTTCAATGCAATCCAATCCGTGAATCAATACAAGCCTGCTCCTGCGTTTACCCCCAAATGGTCCGAAAAGCCGATACTCAAATCGTGGCAGAAATCCAAGCCGACATTAGGTTGGCCTCGCACGACCGATTCGCTTTGCCCGGCCTGCGTCAAAGAAGCACGCAAACGCATCATCGAAGATGGCGAAGACCCATTCAAAGTCATCGAAGAGCGTCCCGGCGAGATCAAAGCGCAAATCATCAACCGCGATAACGAAATCTGGATGGTCAAGGACTGCCCGATTCATGGTCACTACGAAGATATGATGGCCGTGGATGCGAAGTTCCTGGAGCACATCGAAGGAATGTACCCCGGACGCGACATTGACGCACACAACGACGAACGCTTGCACAAACACGGATCGTCCACCATCAAACACGGGCGCGGTTCGGTGTTGACCGTAGACCTGACGAACCGTTGCAACATGATGTGCGACCCCTGCTTTATGGACGCGAACCAAGTCGGATTCGTTCACGAATTAAGCTGGGAAGACATTCAGGAAATTATGGACAATGCGGTTTCAATCAAGCCGCGTCGCCAAATGTCCATTCAGTTTTCCGGCGGCGAACCAACGTTATCCCCCTACTTCCTCGACGCGGTCAAATACGCGAAGAAAGTTGGCTACAACTCGGTGCAGGCCGCCACGAACGGTATCGAGTTCGCCAAGTCGAAAGAATTTTGCCGCAAAGCCGCCGAAGCCGGATTGCGCTATGTATACCTGCAATTCGACGGTATCGGCAATGCGGCGAACGGACACCGCCAAGTCGGCAACCTGTTCGACGTGAAGCTGAAGGCGATTGACAACCTGCACGAAGCGGGCGTCGAAATCGTGCTTGTGACGACGCTTGTCAACACGGTGAACAACGAAGAAGTCGGCCCGGTGATCCGCTTCGCGCTCGACAACCCGAAGAAGATTTCCTTCATTTCGTTCCAGCCGGTTTCATTTACGGGCCGCGATGAAGACATTACGGATGATCGCCGCATGCGCCAACGCTATACGCTCTCGCATATGGCGCACGACGTGAAAAAGAATATCGGCGTGACCGAACCGCACCGCGATTGGTTCCCGATTTCGATTATGTCTACGTTTGCAGATTTCGCTGACCTCGTTCACGGCCCGCAAGCCGAATGGGGACAAATGAGCTGCGGTTGCCACCCGAATTGCGGCGTCGGCACGGCGTTGATGATCAATAAGGAAACGAAGGAAATGGCTCCCGTTCCCGGCTTCATCAACATCCCGCAATTGCTCAAAGACATCACGAAAATCACGGACGCCGGACGCGGCAAGACGATGTCGAATCTGATGATCGCGCTCGCGTTGCTCAAGAATTACGATTCCTTCGGCGCGCCCAAGTCGTTCAAGCTCACTGATCTGTTGAAGAAGTTCGACAAGACGTTTGGATTGTCGGGCAAAGACTACGGCAAAGTCGGCGACACGCGCACGAAGGAAGACATCGAGAAGCGTCGCCAAGACCCCTGGAACTTCCTGTTTGTTGCAGGTATGTGGTTCCAGGATTTATTTAATTACGACTTCCGCCGCACCGAAATGTGCATCATTCCCTACGGCACGCAGGAAGGCGAAATCAGCTTTTGTGCTTATAACACGGGCATCGGCTGGCGCAATATTATCGAAAACATGCACCAGAACGCGACCGTGGCGAAGTGGTACAAAGAGCATGGCCGTCACGAGATTTTCGCCAACAACCATAGCGTGAAACTTGATGACGCTGCACATCGCTTGACCGTCAATGCTGCGGATGCCGCACGGGGCCGCGAAAAAGGTGTGCTACCGCAAACCGCCAAAGAAGAGCAACAGATGATGCGCAAGTTGTATATGCAATCGGTGCTGAAAGGCGATGCGCCGAAGCTGGTGCAACTTGGCGGGGTGAAAGACAAGAAAGAAGAAGGAAATGGCGCTGTGACAACCGCCGCCGCGAGCTAGGCGTCACAGGTTTCTTACAATCCACTCTTTTCAAACGGCTGTCAGGAATGCAACACTGGCAGCCGTTATTCTTTGTGGACTGATTGGAAGTTTTAAGGCAGATTTAAGATGTCGTTAACAACGAATTGATTGCTTGCCGTTAAGTTCTTAGCTTCTTGATTGTTGATGACACTACACCCAAAATTCTTCTGACAAATTGCTATGAAACCGCACGTTCTCATCATTGAAGACGACCCTGACATTGCCGAAAGCATTCGCTACAACGTCGAGCGCGAAGGCCATTACACCGCACAGGTATCACTTTCCGGCGAAGATGGCTGGAACGTTTTGCGCAGCAATGACCCGCGCAATTTAGAGCCTGCCATTGTCATTCTGGATTTGCATTTGCCGGGCATCAATGGCTTTGAGCTATGTCGCCGCATTCGCAAAGAAGAACGGCTCAAGAAGCTGCCAATCATTATGCTGACAGCGATGGCGGACGAAAACGATAAGGTGCGTGGCCTGGAATCCGGTGCAGACGATTACATCACAAAGCCATTCAGCGTGCGCGAATTGATTGCGCGAATGCGCGCGGCATTGCGTCGCGCGGGCTTTGAGGAAGAGGAAAAAGCCTTTTACGACGACGGGCAATTGCGGATTGACTATGCGGGCTTCACCGTCACGTGCGAAGGCAAGGATGTGAAACTGACGCGTAAGGAATTTGCGTTGCTTGCCATTCTCTCGCGTAATCAAGGCCGCGTCGTGCCGCGCGAACGATTGTTGGATCACGTCTGGGGCCTGGAATATTACGGCGAAGCGCGCACGCTCGACGTTCACATGAGCGGGTTGCGGCGCAAACTCGGTGAGTGCGGCGATTGCATCGAAACCGTCATCGGCATTGGCTATCGTTTCAAAGCCAGAGAAGTCGAAAAGTAACGACAACGAATATTTCTCCACGAAGCCACACGAAGGGACACGAAGAATTTTTCAGGCAGGATTTACAAGATTGACAAGATGGATTGAGAAGAAAAGTAAATCTTGAAAATCATGTAAATCCTGTCGAATTTCTTCGTGCTTCTTCGTGTGGCTTCGTGGAGAAGAAAACAACTCACAACCATTTCTTCAGCCACGCATGCACTTCGCTGTAAAAGAAGCGGCTGTCTTCGCCCTTCAAAATCCAGTGATTTGCGTCGGGAAAGACGATCAATTTGCTCGGCACTTTCTGTCGTTGCAGCACGCTCCAGTTTTCGAGCGATTGATTCAGCGGCACGCGGAAATCGTTTTCGCCAATCGTCACGAGCATCGGCGTTTTGAAGTTCGCGGCATAGCGAATCGGATTCTGTTTGCGCCAGACTTCGCCCTGTTCCCAGACGGGGCCGCCGTTGTTAACTTCGCGGTGATAGATGCCGTCGCTCGTACCCCATTGTGATTCCAGGTTGATGAGTCCCGCGTGCGAGATCAGGCATTTGTAGCGCGTTGTCGTCGCCTGCAACCAATTCGCCAAATGCCCGCCGTAGCTTGCGCCGCCCGCTGCTTGTCGCGTGCCGTCAATAAACTTGAATCGTTTGATCGCTTCGTCCGCCGCTTCGTTGATTTCTTCGCTAGGGCCGAGCAGTGGATCGCCCTGAATATCCTGCGCAAACTTTTCGCCAAAGCCCGTCGAACCGGTGTAATTCGTCAGCAGCACGACATAGCCCGGAGACGCGAGCAAGTGATAATTCCAGCGCAGAAAAAACTGATCGCGCCACATCGCATGCGGCCCGCCGTGAATCACGACAAACAGCGGATACTTTTTGTTCTCGTCAAAGTTCGGCGGCGATTTTCTTGTTGTCTTCGTCATTCAGCGCGCCGGGAAACACGGTTGAAGTGAACAAAAGCTTTTTGCCATCAGGAGAAAACTGCGGCGCACGCGCTCCGGTCGAGAGCATTGTGACGCGCACCGCTTCGCCACCTTCGGCAATATTCAGGATATAGATTTGATTGACGTCATCGCCATCCCGCCGCGCTGAAAAAGCGATGCTTTTGCCGTCGGGCAGCCACGTTGCACCGCTCTCTGCGCCTTTTGTGTTTGTGATCTTGCGCGGGGCTGATTTGCCATCCGCCGCTACGATCCACAAATCCGTCACAACCTCTTTTTCATCGTACGCAGGCTCGACGACCGAGAACACTACCCACTTGCCATCGGGCGACGGAATCGGCGCGCTAACACGTTTCATCAACCAAACGTCTTCATGCGTGATCGCATGTTTGGTTTGGGCCGCAACGAACAGCGCGCAGACCAAAATTGCCAACAGCGATATCAACCAATTGCGGCGAGTCGTACTCATAAGCTTGTCTCCTGAAGTTGAATGGAAAATTGCGGAGGGAATCTATCATGCTTTTAGCCGCGAATTCACGCGGATGACCGCGAATTCGTCAAGCACGATTCCGGTTTTCTAATTCGTGCTAATTCGTGTAAATTCGCGGCTAAAGATCGAAGCTATGCAACATCGTATTCGATTCCAACTTATTATTTTGCTATTGCTGAGCAGCGTAGCGTCGGCGCAAAGCCCGCTGCAAAAACTCCGCGATCAACTCGTGGCGACGAATGGTTTGCGGGATCACGATGTTGTCGCTGTCCTCAGTCAACGTGCGCTGAATGACACGGCGGCGCGGATGGCGGGCCTGGAAATCACGCTCAGCAACGGCGTGGCGATGAAAATCAATTCAGTCGCATTAGAGCTGAAACCCGCTGTGGGCTTAGTAAACTTGAGCGTCGAAGTAAATCCTTCGAGCAAATTCAAGGCTGCCAAGTTTCGTTTGTCAGGCACGTTGGGCAGCGGCGAAATCCGGGGCGCGAATTTACGCTTGCCGTTTCAATTGACGAATGTTGCATTTGGCTCCGAAGACACCAAAAGCCTGTCATTATTGAAGATTCTGCTGCGCGATTGGCTTGTGCCAACAAAATGGAACGAGGTGTTGCCGCCGCTTGAAGTCCCGTTGCAATTAAATCCGACCGTTGACATTCCCGCCGCGACGTTTGAATCGAATGGCGATCTGCCGATGACGATTGCCACGCCTGTCTATCAGCTCAAAATAGATTTTACATTGGCCGCGTTAGCGATTTTAGACGGGCGAGCGGTAATTGCTTTGAACTTGCAACCGAAGTCCGTGCCATCGCAACCATCTTCAGGCAGCAACGAAGACGAAGCGACTTTGACCAATGAAATCGGGCGTCTGACGCAGCACCTCGCGCTCAATCATGATGTGCGCCTGCGTGTGCGCAAGAATGCCATCAACGATTTGCTTGCCAAACTTGCCGCCGCACGGGAGCTTGATTTAACGGTGAAACTGAAACAAGGCCGCGTGCGTGCTGAAGAAGTGGATGCGCTGATCGGCAAAATTTTCAACTACACTGATGTCGAATCCGGTGATGGCAAAGCCGATGTCGCGCGCCTGGTGGTCGAAGACATTTCCGAAACGCGCGTGTCGGTGCGATTGACTGGACAGGGCGAATTAAGTACCAACGTGAAAGGCCGCGAATATGGCGTTCCGTACAGCTTGTCGCCGCGCGGGTACTTCACGATCAACAATGAATTACTGCCGCTCCAAATCCTGAGTCGCAATGATCGCATTGTTGTGCGCGCCGTTGGTGGCGCAATTGTGCCTGTTCGTGTGACGATGACAATTGATGTCATTGGGCGTCCGATTGGCCTGACGCGCACGGTTAATTTGCGCGCTGATGAATGGCTGAAAGATTTTGAGCTACCCACGATTGTCTCGCAGGAATTCCAATTGCCGCGTCAACTGGCGCTTGGCAAAAACAACGAACTGACCGTTGTTCGCAGCGAAATCAGCCGCTACACAATTGTCAACTTGCGCGTCGAGACCAAAGACGATGCCTTGGAGATTTTGGCGGACATCGGTTAGAAATCAAAAGGCAAATCTCAAACGGCAAACAGTCGCAATTGTCGGCAAAAGGTCGGCACTTTGCTTTTTCTTTGGGTCATTACTTTCTGATAGAGCCGCGCCGCTTTCCGAATTAACTTTTGCCTTTTGAGATTTGCCTTTTGCCTTTTGATTTTACGGTTTTCTATGCGTCTTTGGCTTTCAAAAAGCAGCGACGTTCCTCTCCGCGAGCAACTGGCATCGCAAATCATTCTCGGTATCACGAGTGCTGATTTGAAGCCGGGACAACGCTTGCCCAGCACGCGCGAGCTTGCCCGCCGCTTTCGCATTCACGCGAACACTGTGATCGCAACGTATCGAGAATTAGAGGAACGCGGCTGGATCGAACTCCGACAGGGCAGCGGTGCCTACGTGCGTGAAAAGACAACGCACAACAATCGTTCCGAAGACGGCAAGCTCGCGCTGGATCAATTGACGATGACGTTTTTACAACAGGCGCGCGGTCACGGATTTGCGATTCAAGACATCAAAGCGAGCGTGCAATATTGGCTGAACTTACAACCGCCCGATCACATTCTGGTGATTGATCCTGATGCCGCACTCTGCGAAATCTTGATGGCCGAAATTGCCGAAGCGACGGGCTGGTGTGTGAAGGGAACCGATGTCGAAGCTTGCCGAGATGCTGAAAAAATAGCAGGCGCGCAACCCGTCGCATTGTACAGTCGCGCGGATGCGGTGCGCGCCGCATTGCCTGCGAATAAGCATTGTCACCTGCTCCATTTGAATTCGGTGATGGCGGCCATGCAGGGTCGTGAGAAACCACCGCCTGAAGCGTTGATTGCGGTCGTTTCAGGTTGGGCTGACTTTCTGCGTTGGTCGCACGCGATGTTGATTGCCGTCGGGATCGAAGAAGCAGCGTTGAATCTACGCCTGACGAATGAACCAGGATGGCAGCGTGGCTTGCGTGCCAGTGCCTTTGTAATTGCCGATACACTCACCGCCAAACAGCTTCCGAACGATTTGGACACCCGCGTTTTTCGCCTGATTGCGGATTCGTCGTTGGCCGAGTTGCGTGAATTGATACCACGTCATTGACCCCTGGGAGCGCAAGCGTCTCGCTTGCCCCGCGCGTGCTTCGCCAGCAAATCCCTTCTTATTTAGCGGGTTTCCTCACAACGTATGTTTGCATCGCTGACGCTCGCAAACAGCAAGCGAGACGCTTGCGCTCCCAGGGCTGCGCGCTCCCGGGTTATTTCCAATTGCCAATCAAAATAAACGGTGCCCAGTAATAGGGATGCGCGTACGGCGCTTTCGGATCAATTTTGAAGAGCGGTTGATTCGTCGGCTTGCTCGCTTCGTGCGTGATTTCGCGCGCCGCCAACGTTGCGCCCGTCACTTGCAATTCGCCGCGCAACAGCTTGATTTGCGCTTGCCGCATCGCTTCGGCTTTCGTCGTGCTGGCTTTGGCTTCGCGCAATTTGTAAAACTCCTGCATCAGGTTTTTGGTCGAGCGATCTGCGACGGGCCACAGGCTGGCGATGACGGCTTTCGCGCCTTGTCGTTGTGCGAGTACGCCAAAGCCTTCGACCTCTTTGCCCGTCGCACCGCTGCCGCCCGTAGCCGTATTGCAGGCGGAGAGCGTCAACAACTCGACGCCGCTGAAGACATTCGGCAACGACTTGATTTGCGCCAAACTCAGGAATTGTCCATCGCCGAGCAACAACGCCGAATCCGTTTCGTTGCCCGGTTTGAATTGAAAATGCGAAGCGACATGCACAACCGGCGGACGTTGTCGCAAGCCCGTCAACATTGCTTCCTGCGTGAATTGCTCATCCAACTTGATCGTGCCGGGTAACACGCCCGAAGTCGCACCGTCAGCTTTGATGATGCCGCGCATTTCTTCCGCCACGCCGGGCAGTGCCGGAATCCGTTCACCAAAGCTGCGCGTCACGCCCAAACCGAGCGCCTTCCAATTCCGGCTCACGTCATCTTTCAGCCGCGTCTGACTCGCAGGCGTGAACACGACGTTGCGCCAGCGTTCGACCAGATACTTGTCGCCGTCGTGCAGCGCCGCTATCGGCACATAGCGCAACACGCCGTCCAATGACCACATCAACGTTTCCGCCTTCGCCGCTTTCAAATCCTTCGCCAACGGGGCAATCAGAATCTGGTAAAGCTCCTGTGCCAGTGGCAACGGATCAAGCTTCGGATTTTGCAGCACGTCGCGGAAGGCGAGGATTTTGCGGTTGAGGTCAGCGGCTTTGATCGGATAGGCAAAGCCTTTCTGCACATCCGCCGTCGTCAGAATCACGCGATACTGGTCTTCGCCGACCAGTGTGTAGAGTGCGACTGTCCCTTTGCCGAGATCACGCAGCGCCTCCATCATCCCTTGCGATTCGCGCAGTTGAAAAACGCGATTGCTGGCTTCGGTATTCTTGCCGAGTTCGTTCGCCAAGCCGTCGAGGAACTTCTGAAACATCTGCCCGGCGATGGTGAGATCGGCTTCAAGTTTGGCAAGGCGTTGATCATCTTCTGCCGTGCGAGCTTGTTTGCTGAGCAGTTCGCCGCGCTCTGTGCCGAATGCCGTGATCTGATCCGCGATTTCGCGGTAGCGTTTTTCAATCGCCGCTTCTTCTGGCGTGAGCACAGCCTTTTCACTCTGCGGCGTATGCTGAATGTCGCGCCGAACATATTCAAAATATTCTTCTTCCTTGAGCATCCGAATGACTTGCTCGGCTTCGGGCAAGCGACCTTGCGCAATCAGCAAATCGGCGAGTTCGCGGTAGGTGGACTCTTTGGCTTGGAGGAAACTGCGTTGTGTTTCCCGATCAAGGGTGCGTAAGCCGCTCCGCAACTCCTGATAAATGTTGACCGATTGTTTGCCGAAAAATATGGCCAATTGCGGTTGCTGGCGCGCTTTCCAGTCGAACAACAGCCCTTTGAGTGCCGTGGCTTCGTGCTCGCGGGCTTTGATTTCACGAGCAAGTTGCAGGGCTTGTAAGTGATGACCGATGGCTTTTTCTGTCTGACCGAGAGCACGCAACGTTTCGGCAAAACCATTTAGCGCCATGCCCTCAACTTTATTGTTCTTGATCTCACGCGCTACTGTTAGGGCCTGTTCGTAAGTGGCGATGGCCTTTTCCTGGCGGCCTTGCAGATGAAAGCTCTGGCCCAGAAGGCGTAACGTGTCTCCTTCATTAATCCGGTCTTGCACTTCACGATGGATGGACAACGCCTGTTCTAAATATCCTGCCGCCTTGTCATAGCGCCCCAGATTGAGTTGCACCTCACCGAGACTTGCCAGCGAGATTCCTTCCCCCAGCCGGAACTTGATGTCGCGGTTAATGGTCAGTTCTCGCTCAAAAGATTCAATAGCTTTCTCGCTTTGGTTTAATTCAAGGTAGATAAAGCCTAAGCTCCCGTAGGCAATTCCTTCCTGCTGGCGATTCTTGCCTTCGCGCGAACTTGCCAGTGCTTTTTCCAGCCCCTCAATCGCTTTCTCATATTGCCCCATCCAGCTATAGCAACCGGCAATCTGAAGATAGCAGCCAGCTTCAAACACAGGGTCTTTTATCCCGTGTAAGTTGGTGAGCGAAGCCTTGAAGTATTCCAGCGCC
>JAEUQN010000090.1 GCA_016789725.1 Blastocatellia bacterium
GGACGTTCTGATTGCGCCTGCCAATGTGACTCGCATCAGTGCGGAAGCGCGGAAAATCTACGTGGATTTGACCAGAGAAGAAGTCAAAAATAGCTTGGATTAATTGGCGAAAACACACATTGGATTTGGAGACTTTTATGAACGAGCAATTACCGTACTTTTACGAAACCGAAGTCGAATGGACCGGCGCACGCAAAGGCGAAATGCGTTCTTCCGGTTTGCCTACAATAGAAGTTGCTGCGCCGCCGGAATTCAAAGGGCCTGAAGGCATCTGGACACCAGAGCATCTGTTCGTTGCTTCGGTCAATTTGTGCTTTATGACGACGTTCTTGGCGATAGCCGAATTGTCGAAACTGGAATTTGCGAGCTTCAGTTGCAAAGGCCAGGGCAAGCTGGAAAAGATTGAGGGGCAGGGCTTCAAGATGACGGAGGTGATTCTTTATCCTAAACTTGTGATTCGGCACAGCCGCGATCTCGACCGCGCCAATCGCATTCTGGAAAAGACCGAAGCGAATTGCCTGATTTCGAATTCCATCAACACGGTCGTGAAGCTGGAGCCGGAAATCAGTTTGACAGAAGTAACAGAAGGAGTATCAGCCTGATGTGGGACGAACGATATGCAGATGAAAACTATGTTTATGGCACCGCGCCAAATGATTTTTTGGCAGCGCAGGCCGCACGCATTCCAAAAGGCCGTGTGCTGTGTTTGGCCGATGGCGAAGGCCGCAACGGCGTTTGGTTGGCGCAGCAGGGCTACGATGTGACCTCCGTTGATTTATCTGAAGTAGGGTTGGAAAAGACACGCAAACTGGCGGCAAGTCGTGGCGTCAGTGTCACCACGATTCACGCTGATTTGGCGGAGTACAAGATTCAGCCGAACGAATGGGATGGCGTCATCGCGATCTTTTGCCACCTCCCGTCAGCCGTGCGCCATTACCTTTATCCGCAAACCGTAGCGGGCTTGCGTCCGGGCGGTGTTTTCCTGCTGGAACTGTACCCGCCGAAACAACTTGAATACGGGACAGGCGGCCCGCGTGATTTGGATTTGCTGGCAACACTGGAAGATTTGCGTCAAGACCTGGATGGCTTGCAGTTTGAAATTGCGCAGGAAGTCGAACGCGAAATCCACGAAGGCCAATTTCATCAGGGGCAGAGCGCCGTCGTCCAAATTCTTGCGATCAAATCCAATGATGAGTAGCGCGAGGGCTTCCTCGCGGCTTTTTGAGCGGCTTTTTGAAAGGAAATATTTATGCTTCAAAAAATGAAAAGTCTCGGTATTGTTTCTGCCTGGTTGTTGGGAATGAGTCTGATGGTTGTCGCACAGGATCACAGCCAGCATCAGGGGCAAGGCAAAGGTAAAATGGGCGGCGGCATGATGGGCGGCGGCAATCAGCAGGACATGCAAACCATTCATGCGCTGTTTGCCGAAAATAAGAAGATTACGCGCACTATCAAAAACATTGACAAGGGCGTCGAAACGCTCACCGAATCTGACGATCCCAAAGTGCAGGCGATGATCAAAGAACACGTCGCCGCGATGTACAAACGGCTGGCGAATAAACAACCGATTCGCATGTGGGACCCGTTGTTTGCTGCGCTATTCAAGCACGCCGACAAAATCAAAATGGAAATGACCACAACGGCCAAAGGCATCAAAGTTGTGGAAACCTCCGATGATCCGTACGTCGTCAAACTCATCCAGTCACACGCAGAAGGCGTTTCGGAATTCGTCAAAGAGGGCATGTCTTCGATGCACAAGGAACATCCGCTGCCAGACGCCAACCCGGAACCAAAGAAATTTTTAGGCAAAGGCGATGGCGTGACGACCTGTCCGGTGACGGGCGAACCCGTGGACAAAAACATCAGCGCCGAAATCAACGGCAAGACGGTGTATTTTTGCTGTGCCAGTTGCCGCGATGCTGTGAAGAAAAATCCTGAACTTTATCTGAAAGACAATTGAAGAAAAGGCCGAGAGAACGAGAGGCAATGCGCGAGAGAGAAACTCGCGCATTGCCTCTCGTTCTCTCGTTTTATTTTTCTTTGAAGCGATAACAGCTTTCGCCTTTGTCATTGCTCAGGCAAATCAGCCGCTTGCCGTATTCATCTGTTTTGGTGCGCCACTGGTACGTTTCCTCTGTGAGCGTGTGATTTTTCTCGGAGTTTTGACTGGCAACGCAACTGGTATTCTTCCAGTAGTTTTTCGATGGAATGAACGTCACCGTGTTGCCCGCAACCCGCACGCGCCCAGCTTTGTCATTGAAGAGCTTTGTCGCGCAACTGTAATTCGTCGTTTGCATCAAGCCGATAAATTGAAAGGTGCCGTCAGCCGCAAAACTGTAGGAAAAATAGCTGCTGCGGCCCGGTGTCGTTGTACCCGTAATCGTGTCTTTGCGTTGCAACATAGACACGCTGCCGTTATCCCATGTGCCGATCCATTCGCGCGGCACGCTGCTCGTGGTTGTGTTGCCATTGCTTCTCGCCTGTGTCAGTGCGGATGTTGCAGCCGAAGTTTCAAGGGCCAGCAACTCTGTCCAGGCAAATACCAATGCTTCATCGGTCGCGCCGTGAAAACCAAGGATCGCGCGCCGATGGCCGCTTTCCTTGACCAGACCGAAGAACGTCACGCCATTTTCCTGTGCGCCTTCATATTTCCAGCCGTCCATTTTGAGCGTGTTGGTTAAGCGATCAATAAGGTGTGGAGCTGCGGCTTTTTTATAGTTTGCGCCAGTCCAAATCAACACCTCTGTTTCGCCCTGCCGAACCTTCCCGTTGCTCGCGGCGATGAGTTTTTCAAGCGTTTGCTGCACTTCGCCAGGGATATGCAATGGCAAGACACGATGTGCATTGGCGGGCAAAGAAATGGCGGTCAGGATTGAACTGGTTGCCGGTTCGGTTTCATCCGCCGCCTGTATGGATGGGGTTGCGATTACGCTTAGGCTCAAGGCGAGACCTAAATACATACTGAGCTTTTGCATAGTTTTCATAGTGTTCCCTCTATTCTGTCGTGTTGCCAATCAGTTGCTGGCAACTAGGAACGCGTAAAAGCGGGCGCGAAATAATCAGCCTGTCGTGGATAATTCTTGGGCTGTTCAGCAGACCACTTCCATGAAGGCCGTCTATCGGCTTTTCAAAAAGCACATTTGTTTGCGCTCGGTTTTTGAGGAGAGTAATATTTGCCTTCGCCTTTAACATTCACCGTTCTTCAACTACATCTCGGAGGTCGCTTTTTATGACAGAACAAAAATCTCGCAGAACGTTCATCAAACAAGCAGGCGCAGCGGGCGCACTTACCGCCGCTTCATATTCTCGTGTCTTGGGCGCAAATGATCGCATTCAAATGGGCATTATTGGCTCTGGCGGGCGTGGGCGCAGCGTGATGGGGTCGTTCAATCAAGTCGGCAAAGACAAGATGGAATTTATTCACGTGTGCGATGTCTATGAACCAAATCAAGCCGCCGCGCTGAAGCTTTCGCGCGAAGGTGCCAAGGCGACGTTTGATCACCGCGAGCTGCTCGCCAACAAAGACATCACCGCGATTCTGAACGCGACGCCCGATCACTGGCACATGCAAATGATTCTGGATTCGGTCGCGGCGGGCAAAGATGTCTACACGGAAAAACCTTTTGCCCTCACGATTGAGCAGGGCGCCAAGATCGTCAAAACCGTGCGCGCTTCCAAGCAAGTCGTGCAGGTCGGCATGCAACGTCGCAGTTCCGAAATGGTGCGCGCCGCGAAGAAATTAGTAGACGATGGCGTGCTCGGCGAAGTGGCCATTGCCCGCGCGCAATGGTATTGGAATCGTCCGAGCGATCCGAGCCGCTTTTCTTTCAAAGGCAAGTTGGATTGGGAGCGGTTTCAAGGCCCGGCGAAAAAACATTATGCTACCCCGGAGCCACCACGCTTCTTCTCATGGCGCAGCTTCTTCGATTACAACGGCGGTCACATGACCGATCAAGGCACGCATTTGATGGACGTCGTGCAATGGCTCTGCAACGATGGCAAACCGCCGAAATCCGCCGTCGCTCAGGGCATGAACACGATTCACATGTTTGGTGATGTCCCCGACACGTTCAGCGCCGTCTTTGAGTATCCGAAGTTCATGGCGACCTGGACGCTGTGTTACGCGAACTCGTACGAAGATGCGTGGAAGATTACGATTCAAGGGAAGAAAGCCACGATGGTGTTGGACGATGACGGCTATCGTGTGTTCCCCGAAGTCTGGAAGCGTCCGAGCATTCCGCCTGCCACGATTCACGATTTCAAAGGCGGTATCCCGACCGACCCGCACGTAGCGAATTTCCTCGACTGCGTTCGTTCGCGCAAAGACCCGAACGCGCCGGTCGAAGTCGGCCACAACGCTGTCACGGGGCCGCATTTGGCGAACCTCGCGCTCAAGAGCAAAACGCGCGTGACGTTGAGTGACGACGGCGTGATTGCGATGAAATAGTTTTGGGTACACAAGCGTCTCGCTTGCCGAGCGCGTGGAACGTCGCTCGTGAGGCCTGGCGAAGCAATCTCTTCATCTTCAGCAAATCAATGCGACGCGCTGGCGTAGCGAGGCAATCGGTTTTCTTGAGCGGATTGCCTTACCACACTGGCGCGTCGCTGTGTGCGTAGCGACGCGCTGATATGGGGAAGAGTCATTTATTTTACGTGAAAGGTGCGTTGCTGTGCTGCGACATCCACACCCCGAACCCAAATTCGGTAGGTGGTCTGCAGTTGAAGCGGTGGGGCCGTGGCATGCTCCTGAAATTGAGCGGGAACAACCCCATAGGTAATTGTTGGCGTATTTGCAACTGAAATCATGGCCCCTGCGTCTGGGGTGATTTCCCACACAGTAGATTCACTCCCCTCTCCCACTCTTACAACCGAGATGGACTGAAGATGACCACTCCGTGTCCCGGTAATTTGAAACGTTGGCGGGTCACGATCATCCACTGAAATTTTAGTTTCTATGCCGTCACCCCAGTCCACACGGGGCGGATGCTGTTGGCAACCAAGAAATGTCAGGGCAAAGCAGAGAATCCACAGAATTACAAAAGGTCTTGGTGTCTGAGTAAATAAAGCACTCCGCATTCGCAATGCGAAAGTCAGCATAGTTGATTTGTTCATAATCCCTCCTCAAAAGTAAATTCAGAGGCTGAACGCTGATCTCCGCAAAACTTGCAAGCTGACAATAGACCTCTTGCAAAAGTCTTTGTGTGCTGGAGGCGCAACGAAAATTAGCCGGAGATTGCGCTACCGACTCACCTCCGGCTAATTTCCAGTACCCCTTCGGGGCTATTAAAAGAGGTGTGGTGCCGGGTCCAGCACCACACCTAATGGCAGATGAAAAATGATAAGTGGAAAAGAAAAACGAAACTCACTTGGCCTCAGCCGCCGCTCCTTCCAGTTTCTTCAACCGGTAGCGCAATTGATCGCGTGAAATCCCCAACAATTCGGCGGCGCGCGTTTGATTGCCGCCGCTGCGTTGCAGGGCTTGTTCGACCAATGACATTTCGACTGACTCCAAATCTACGCCTTGCGGGGGAAGTAAAAATGGATAGGGAGGGGGGACCGGTTCGGGCGTAGGCAATGGTGCTGCGACAACTACCTGCGGAGTGATCGTTGGTTGAGGGAGGGACGAAGTCACTTCAATCTGTGCGGTTCCTTCAACTCCGCGCGGCAACCACATCGGCGTAATCACGTCGTTATCTTCCAGAATCATCACGCGCTCAATCACATTGCGTAATTCGCGCACATTGCCGGGCCAGGCATATTGCCGAAAGATATTGGCTACTTCTGCCGACAATCCGCGAATGCTTTTGCGCAGCGATTTGTTGAATTGTTGAATGTAATAATCAGCCAGCACTAACGCATCATCTCCACGTTCACGCAAGGGCGGAATATCAATCTGAATCACCGAAAGACGATAATACAAATCCAGGCGAAAACGTCCTGCTTCACTTTCCGATTTCAGGTCTCGATTGGAGGCCGCGATAATGCGAACATCCAAGGGAATATCCTTCAAGCCCCCAACGCGACGAAACGCGCCTTCTTCCAACACGCGCAGCAATTTGGCTTGTAACCCAAGTTCAAGTTCACCAATTTCGTCCAAAAACAACGTGCCACCTTCAGCCTGCTCGAACAATCCTTCTTTGCGGCCTTTGGCATCAGTGAACGCGCCTTTTTCATAGCCGAATAATTCGCTTTCAATCAGAGTGCCGGGAATGGCGGCGCAGTTGATGGCGACAAACGGCGCTTCCGCACGGCGCGAGCTGTAATGAATCGCTTTGGCGACAAGGTCTTTGCCGGTTCCACTTTCGCCTTGCAACAGCACTGATGAGGCTTCGCTTTCAGCCACCTTGCGGGCGAGCGCAATCATTTTTTGCATTGCGGACGATTGCCCGATGATCTGCTCGAAGTTGAATTCGCGTGTTTGTTCGCGCCGAATACGACTGACTTCTTTGCGCAAGCGACCCGTTTCCAGTGCATTGCGAATCGTGACCTGTAGCTCATTGAGTTGGGGCGGCTTGGCGATGAAATCATACGCGCCGCCGCGCAGCGCCGTGATCGTATCTTCGACCATGACGTTTGCCGTGATCATGATGACGACGGCTTGCGGTTGTTTGCGCTTGACCTCTGTTAACACATCAAGCCCTGAGCCATCCGGCAAATTGATGTCGAGTAACACTGCCGCAGGACGCTCCGCCTCAAAAGAGAACAACGCGCCTGCTACTGTACCTGCTTCAATCGGTTCATACCCCCAAGTGCGTAACGCTTCCGCGAGCGTCCAGCGAATCATTGGTTCATCGTCAACGACTAAAATTTTTTCTTTTGCCATAAAGATTCAGGGATAACACAATTTAATTGTCCGAAGACCGTTGTCCATTTTCTGCGGCGAACTGGGTTATTACAAGGCGTCAATGCCGTTGCCGTAGGAAATTGTCCCGCATCTCAAGGGGAATCGTTCATAAAGGAGAGATGGGGGAGACGACGTAAATTTAATCTCAATAAAGACGTACGCGAAGATAAAAGAATAGCGCGATGCCGAACACGATGGCCGCTGCGATGAGCCACCAATGATAGGGACGAGGTTTGAGTATAGGTTGTTTCATAACGATCCTTTCAAGCTGCCTGTTTGAACAGGCGCGCAAACTGTTCGCGTGGGTTGGCTTGTTTTTGTTGTTGATATTCGCTCAGCCAGTAACGAACAGCCTTTTGCGGTGGTGCTGACACTGTCGCGGCTACAGTGCGGCATTCCGCTTTTTCTTGAAACTTAATTAATCTTGCTGCCTTCATAAACCCTCTCAACTTGTTATGGGAACTCGCGCTTGGACAAGAGCAAGTTACGTGCCTGGAAAAATTCAGCAAGAAGGCGGGGAGAATTCCGCAATCGGTGATGCTATTGTTGGCCTCAGGCTTGGAGATACGCCGTTTGTCTTTCATTCCGGCAGTTTGCGCAGCCTGAGAAATAAATAAGTCATGAATGCCCCGGCGATGCTGCCGAGTAGACCCCATTGCAAATCATTCGAGGTGTCATAAATCGTCCAAATGCGTTTGCCGTGGAAAAATAATTCATCCCACAACTCGACGACTTCATAAAAGCCGGACAGGAAAAAGTTGATCGTGACGGAAAAGAAACTGATGACTCCGAGCGGCAGCCGATAGTTGAACTTTTTGAGGCCTGTCGCAAAGAGCCAAATGATGACGGGCGCACTCAGCATTGGAATGGTGAAATGCGCGAACACATCATAGGGAAGCGGCTCTTTCATCGTTTTATATAAGCTGAGATAGTTGCCCACGGCGTCAATTTCGACGGCCAGAAATACAAAGAGTAAAATTACCAATGGTGTTGCGATGGCGTAGCGCCATTGAATATAGGCACGCACCGTCGCCAATAAAATCAGGCTCACGAGAGTAATGACCCCAAACGATTCATAGGGCAAATTAATGGCGACGATGACGAAAACCAGCCCCAGAACTGGTAATTCAAGGTAGCTGAGCCACTGTTGCCAAGGTTTTAGTTGTGTGGTCAGACGATCCATGACTTCAAACAAACGATGCCCCCGACTTATAGAACCTCGCGTAGTTTTTGTAAAATCGCTGCTTTCGGATAAGCACCAACCATTCGCTCAATCTCCCGTCCGTTCCGAATGATGAGCAAGGTCGGAATCCCTTGAATACGGAAGCGTTGCGCAATCCCCTGACTTTCATCTGTATTGAGTTTGGCGACCCGTACCTGGCCGACCAATTCGGTTGCCAGTTGATCTATGACAGGGGCCATCAGGCGACAAGGCCCACACCAGGGGGCCCACAAATCAAGCAGGACGGGGAGCGGTGATTGCTCGACTGCGCTGGTAAAATTAGCCTCTGTAATGATCCACGGGGGCGTTGTCAGCGTTGCTTTGCAGCGACCACAAACAGGTTTTTTATCCAGGAACTCCAGCGCGATGCGATTTACTGCTCCACAGTCTTTGCACTCCAATAATTGCGTATCCGTTACAGTGTTATTCATAAATCCTCCGTATTGACATAGGCAAATATTATACCTATTGTTCGTTGAGGGATTTTACGCAATAAGTGAGGAGTTTTCCGCAACAAGCGGTCTCAGGGAATACAAGCTTCGTCATTCCTGTTTCAATTTGGCTCGGCATAGGGCTTGCCGTTATTCATAACGGGGACAGGAAACGGGAAAAATCACAATCTTTAGAAGGAGAAAATATGAAGATCCTACTGGCAGTTGATGGTTCTGAATGCAGCGATGCGGCGGTGAAGTCCGTCGCCAATCGGCCTTGGCCAACAGGCACCGTGATTAAAGTTTTTGCCGCCGTCGAGTTGCCTTTTGTGCCGACGACTGAGACGTGGGCGTTGCCTGATAGCTACTATGCAGAGTTGGAGAAAGCACAATCTGAGAAAGCCCAGGCTGCGATTGATAAGGCCGTCAAAACGCTGCGCGAAAGCCAGGGGCTAGTGTTTGAGATCATCACTGACATGCATGTGGGGCAAGCACAAAGCTTGATCCTGGATGAGGCGGAAAAATGGGGGGCGGATTTAATTGTCCTTGGTTCGCACGGCTATCGCGGATTCAAACGGTTCTTGCTGGGTTCCGTCTCGCAGGCTGTTGCAGCGCACGCCAAATGCTCGGTCGAGATCGTGAGGGGCAAAGAAGCAGCCTTGTAAGACGGGGGTAAGATGAACTACCTGCTCGCCTTTGTAGCCTGATAAAAGGCTGTGGTTTTAGGTTGAGGGACGGTTCTACTTTGAAGGAGGTTTTATGGCAAATGTTCTTATTTTGGGGGGCGGTTTTGCCGGTGTTGTTGCAGCGGAATCATTAGCAAAACGTTTGGGGAGCGATCACCAGATTACGATGATTTCGCGGCATCAGGAGTTCATCTTCTATCCTTCTTTGGTAAAGCTGGCGTTTGGGCAAGTTGATGTCGCTGACCTTAGCTATAATTTGCGCGAAGCGATGTTGGATCGTCGCGTTAAATTTATTGAGGCGGAGATTGCCTATCCTGACCCTGATAACAACTGCGTGATCGTGCCGCACGGTGAAGTCCAGGGGAAAGTTTCCTATGATTATTTGTTGTTTGCGTTAGGACGGCATCTGGCATTGGAGGACATTCCCGGCTTTTATGATCATAGTCATCATTTGCTGACGGTGAATGCTGCGCTTAAGTTTCGAGAGGCCTTGAAAAACTTTCACGCGGGTCACGCCGTATTCGGGTATTGTCAGGATTCGCGTTTGGCGGTGCCTGTCTTTGAGGCGGCGTTTGCCTTAGATCGAATGCTGAAAGAAAGAGGGGAACGCGAGCAGGTAACCATCACGATAGTAGGCCCCGAAAAACTGAGCGGGCAGCTTGGCGGCGAAGAAGTGGTACCTGCCCTGCAACAGGCTTTGGCCGATCACAACGTTGAATTTGTGGCGGAATTCCCCGTTAACAAAATTACTGAGAAGACCGTTTTTGCCGCTACTGGTAAAAAGATGGATTATGACCTGTTGATGCTGGTTCCGCCTTTCGGAGGCCCTGGCGAAGCACAATACACGGGAATTACGGATCCCAATGGATATGTGCGCGTAGATCGTCACATGCGTGTGACAGGTGCCTATCGGATGTATGCGGCAGGCGATTGTGTAAATTTTCTTGGCCCGAAGATGGGGCATATGGCCGTTTTGCAGGGGATGGTCGCGGCTGCAAATATGGCTGCTGAAATTGAAGGCCAGGAACCAGAGGCGCGCTATAACCACGAACTGATGCTGGTGATTGACGAAGGCGGAAAAGATTCGATTTACCTACAAAAACCATTGTGGGAAGAAGGCGAGGCCAGTCTGAAACAGGGGCGTTTCTGGGGCTGGGCAAAACATGTGCATCAGAAGTACTGGCAAAAGATTCATGCGTGAGCTTTTTCCGCACAAGATTTCATTACATTGAGGCCGCCATCATCAAAGATTGGCGGCTATCTTTTTGCTTCGGAAGGCGTGGCGGTTGGCTCAGTAGACCCGGAAGTCTCCAGGTTAAGGGGAGGAATTAGGAGGCGTTCATTTTTTCTTTGACGAAGGCTTCGTAAGCCTTGCGATCTTCCGGCGGCATGGCGGTGATTTTTAAGCCTACAATGAACTTTCCGGTGTCGGTATTCCGTTCGTACCGTAAGGGCAGGCCTTTCAATTGAATGCCTTTGGCGGGAAGTGTAACCTCTAATTCAAGCAGTTTATAAATATTGGAATCCGGGCTGACGGAAACATGCAACCCATCAATTTGGATAGAGTTGGTTTCAAAAGAAATGCCATTTCGACTAATGTCTATGGTGCGAGCATTTACGCTACGAGATTTGCCAATGATGACCCCTTTTTGCTGGCAGACAATGGCAAATTTGATGGGCAATGTAACTGCAATACGGCGCGAGCTACGCCGATTAGCGAATGCCATGCGTACCAGGGAGGAGAGCCGCTGACCGAGGTTCTGATTGCTCATGTTCGTTTCTCATTCTCCATTCAGTTTTTGTCAGAGGTGTAGGGAACAGCAGTAGCGGAGGCGGGTTGCCCACTCTTATCCTCGGCACGAATGAGCAAGGTTTGATCGGCATAAAAGCTCAATCGCCCTGTTCGCCCGTAGGTGACTGGAACTGCTGTGACTACAAAACCTTTTCCCTCTGAATTGAGGGTGACAGCAAACCGATAACCGTTGACGACACCATTATTAAGTTGCAGAGAAACGCCACCGAGCTTGATCAATTCGTCTAATTCGGCATAGCGTTGTTTGGCTTTAAAGTAAATCAACTCTGCTCCCAAAATTTCCTGCAACCACTCATTTACTTCGGCTTCTGAAACACGGATACGTTCGTTGAAAAAATAATTGCGCCCCTGCTTTTTCAGCACTTTCTGGGTTTCGCGGTCGCCGATTACCCAATGCCCCTCCAGCTTGATGAGTGCGACTTCCTGGGCCTGTGCTTCATTTGGCAACTTGACGAAGACGGTTGCTCGATCATCACTAATTTCCTCGCCTCGCACCTCAACCTGCTCTGGCAACGCGGCGGCAATCCGCTCAAAGTCTGGCTCCAGATCGCGTAATTCATCCGCTGTCAATCCTTCTAAGGCCAGACTATAGATCGAAAACTGAAACCCTTCAGCATAGCGTTTGGCACGCAACAGCTTGTAAAACTGCTGCACGACAGAAGACGGCGACGTGGCTTTGAGGTCTTGTGCTGACAGTTGAGAGATTGCCAGAAGGCAAAGCGCAAAGATGAGTACTCCGGTTTTTACTCGTGGGCGCATCATTTGTATCTTTCTGAAAGGGGCTTACGTCGGCCAAAAGGGGCTTACGCGGATTGGGTTCAGGTGAGCAGCGAGGACGGTCGCTATTCCAAGGCGGTCGTATCGTAAAGGAATTACCTCGCAAAGTAAAGAATTGGTTTTAACCAGGGCTACCTCAACCTGTTCAGAAGAACCTCTGCCGCGCGCCGTGAGGCATTAGCCTCGCCTAGCTTGTTTCGTACTTTGGCTAATTCGGCGCGAGCGGTTTGTAAACCCGGCAAATCGCTCAGCATTTTGTTGATTTGTTGGGCCAAACGTTTGCCTGTCAAATTGCTTTGTAATAATTCCGGGGCAATTTCATGTCCCGCAATCAGGTTTGGCATTCCCACAAATGGCACTTTTATGAACGGCGTGAAGAGCCGCCAATTCAGCTCCGAAGCACGATAACAAATGATTAACGGAGTGCCAACAATGGCCGTCTCAAGCGTTGCTGTGCCACTGGCAACAACTGCCAGCTCAGCCGCTGCCATCGCGTTGTAGGTATCGTTTTCGACCACCGTTAAATTGGGCAAGGAATCTATTTGGATTTGCGTTCGCACGATGGTTGGCGCGAGCGCGATCACGAATTGCAGCGCTGGATTTGTTTGGCCCAATTTACGTGCCGCCTCCATCATTGGCGGCAAAATATAGCTGACTTCTTTGCGCCGACTCCCTGGTAATAACGCAACGATGGGGCGTGCGGAATCGAGCTGGTGTTTTTGACAGAATTCTTCCCGGTTGGCTGTTACGCGCACACTGTCAAGCAGCGGGTGCCCGACGTATTCGACTTGTACCCCGTGACGCTCGTAAAATTCTTTTTCAAACGGCAGGATCACAAGCATCTGTTCGACATCTCGTTTGATTTGCTCGACGCGATAGCTACGCCAGGCCCAGACCTGTGGGCTGATGTAATAGAACACGCGATGCCCGTCACTCTTGAGCTTTTTCGCCAGTCGCAAATTGAATTCCGGCCAGTCCACCAAAATTACCGCATCCGGTTTGCGCGTATGCGCCGCTTCGCGCAACTGTCGAAAGACACGCAGGAATTTCGGCAACGCCGCCGCGATTTCAAGCGCGCCCATAATCGCCAACTCGCGCACGTCTACCAGCGTTTCGACGCCCGCTGTGCGCATTTCATCGCCGCCAGAGCCGAAGACCTCAAATTGAATTTCGGGGCGCAAGGATTTCAAGGCTGCCACCAAATGCGCGGCGTGTTTGTCCCCTGACGCTTCACCGGCGACAATCATCAGGCGGATTTTGGATTTTGGATTTTGGATTTTGGATTCCATCAGTAAAGATCGTTCTCGCCTTCAGGTCTTGTTTTCCAGCGGCGATGAATCCAGAGCCATTGATCGGGGTGGCGGCGGATCACGGCTTCTAAAACTTTTGTATAGCGCGCAGTATTCGTGACGACATCGTCTTTGGGGTTGCCGGTGTTGATCGTTTCGATGGATGGCTCAAAACACAAACGATGAATTTGCCGGGCTTCGTCCCACAAAATGTAGCCGGGGACGACAGCAGCCCCAGTACGCAAGGCTAACGTTGCTACGCCTGCGGTCGTACAAGCGGGGAGGCCCAAAAAATCCACGAACACGCCTTCTTCACGAGAGCTATTCAAATCCGCCAAAATGCCGACGACACCACCTGCTTTCAAGGTTTTCAGCACTTCGCGCAGGCTACCTTTTTTATCAATGCTGCGATTGCCGAAGCGTCCGCGATTGGCTTCGGCCAGGCGTTCGACGAGCGAGTTGTCCACACGTCGTGCCAGAAAGGACATCGGGTAACCATAAATAGAATGCGCGTATACCGACAGCTCCCAAGCGCCAATGTGACCGGTCAGCAAAATCACGCCGCGTCCTTGCGCTACCGCATGCAAGTAATTTTCCAGCCCTTCATACGCAACAATGCTTTCGATATTGGCGCGCTTGAGTTTGGGAAACTGTGTGACTTCGCCGAGCGCACGACCGAGGTTGCGAAAAGTGCCTCGTTCGATTTGTTGGCGCGTGTGATCGTCCAGGGAAGGGAAGGCGAGTTGCAGGTTGGCTTGCGCGTGTCGGCGCAAATGAGGCAAGACTATTCGTGCCAGGGTGCCGAGTCCTTTGCCAAGGCCTACTGCCCAGCGGCGCGGCATCATCCGTAGCCCATTGAAGATCGTCCAGGCAACTGCAAATTCAACGTATGTGCGCAGCGCACCGCGTTGTTTGATCGTCGCGGGAGCGGGGCGTGATGACGGGATTGAATTGTTGATGATGTCGTTTTGCAAGCCTCGCAACCTAGCACGCAATTTAATCTACTGTCAATTTTGGTGGCTCGCTTGACAGTCGCAGTTGTGATCTGTAGTATGTCGGCTCTTACGGCAGGCACGTACTGTCAATGGTAGACGGTCTCCTTTACACGGAGAAGGTTGGGGGTTCGAGTCCCTCCGTGCCTACCAAGTAAGATGATTTCAAATGTGACACCTTGGATTTGAAATTTTTTGATAATGCGGAGTCGTAGTTCAGTTGGTTAGAACGCCGGCCTGTCACGTCGGAGGTCGCGGGTTCGAGTCCCGTCGGCTCCGCCATTACTTATAAGCGTCACTCATAAGTCTTCTTTATTTTCAGAGCCGCTCGTCTTCATCGTCGGGCGGCTTTTCTATTGGATTTGGCTGCGAATCGCACGATTTCTCACGAATGATGCGACGGTCAGGCCTTTGACTTCTTTGCGCAGAGCCCCTTTAATTCCGGTTGTTTCGTGAAATTTGCGGCTAAAGAAAACTATGCTCCGTATTGAAGATGCGCTCAATCTCGTTCTGGAACAGACACCAGAAGCAACAAACAATAAAGAAGAAGTGCCACTTGCCGATGCCTTGGGCTGTGTGCTGCGACAGGACATCTTTTCCGATCTTGATCTTCCACCCTTTGATCGCGCCCGCATGGATGGCTACGCGGTACGCTCGGTAGATATTGTCAGGGCCACGGCGGATGCCCCTGCACAGTTGCAGGAAATAGGAGAGGCTGCGGCTGGGCAAGCCTTCAGCGGTTTTGTCGGCGTCAATGAAGCTGTGCGCATTATGACGGGAGCACCCGTTCCAGCTGGTGCAGATTCTGTTCAGAAGATTGAAGTCATCAGTGTGAATGACCGTCTGGTGCAGATTTACGAGCCAACCAAGCCTTTGCAAAATATCACGCCACGCGGTGTCGAGGCGAAAGCCGGAAACCTGATCCTTGAGAGTGGCGCGATAATCACCCCAGCGGTGGCCGCAGTTTTGGCGAGCTTCGGCTATGCAATGGTTGAAGTCGCGCATCGTCCGAAATTGGTGTTGCTTTCGACGGGCGATGAATTGGTTGAAGTGTGGGAAAAGCCGTCTACTGCGCAGATCCGTAATTCCAATACTTTTTCGCTCGCTGGTTATGCGCAGAATGCGGGAGCTGAGGTCTTAAGCGCAGGCATCGTGCGCGACGATTTTCAGGAAACGAAACTCGCCATTGCTGAAGCTGCCATGATGGCAGATGTGGTCATGTTGTCAGGTGGCGTTTCAATGGGGGATTACGATTTGGTGAAGCCCGCATTGAGCGAATTAGGCGCAGAAATTTTCGTCGAAAAAGTTGCTATGCACCCAGGCAAACCAACCGTTTTTGCGAAACTGGGCAAGACCTTGATTTTCGGCTTGCCGGGGAATCCTGTTTCCGTGGCAGTTGCCTTTCATCTTTTCGCGCGCCCTGCCTTGTTGAAAATGCAGGGGGCTTCTGAATGGCACTTGCCACGCGTGATGGCGAAGGCGGCGGCCAAAGTCAAAGGCGCGCCACCACGTCGCAGCCATCAACCCGCGCGCTTAGTCCTTCGTAATGGTGTGGTCGAAGTTGAGCCGCTCAAATGGGCCGGGTCGTCCGATGTCGTAGCTTTTATGCAGGCCGACGCGCTGATCGTGATCCCCGAAGACCGCAAAGGGTATGATGCCGGCGAGTTAGTCGAAGTCATTTTATTGAAATAGCGATATGAGCCAAGAGTTGTCACATGTTGATTCTGAAGGTCGCATCACGATGGTAGATGTGAGCGCGAAAGCCACCACCACGCGCACGGCTGAAGCATCTGGTTTCGTCACGATGTCACCGGTCACCGTCGCCGCCATTCGGGAACGTCGCACGCCAAAAGGTGATCCGCTGGAAACGGCGCGGCTCGCCGGAATTATGGGGGCTAAGCGGACGGCGGAACTGATTCCTCTCTGTCATTCATTGGCCCTGGCACACGCTGATGTGCAAATTGAATTAACAGACGAGGGCGCAAAAATTACAGCGACCGCGACGACGACGGCTCAGACCGGTGTTGAGATGGAAGCCTTAACGGCAGTGTCTATCGCTGCCTTGACCCTCTACGATATGTGCAAGGCGATTGATCGCGCGATGACGATTGGCACAATTCAATTGGATCGCAAAGTTGGTGGTAAATCTGGTGAATGGAAAAGAGGGTGATGGTGAAAGGATGTCAGGGGCTTTCCCCTAACCTGAAATCAGTAGCCTGATACCTGTTCAAGTGGAAGACAAAGCAGCCCTAAAAAAATTGGAAGACGCGCTCACGGAATATTACGGCTGGGCAATGCATGCTGGCACCCGTGAGAAAATTGCCGCTGCCATTCAGCGCAAAGCTGCACGCCTTCACGTTCCCACCGATCAATATTGCGTGCTGGCTGCTTCCAGCAGCAGCGAATTACTTTCGCTGGTGGAAGAAATCGCCGTCAGTGACACCTTCTTTTTCCGCGAACCGGGCCAATACGAATTTTTGCGTACAACGGTCTTGCCAGAGCTGTTTGAAAAACACTCTGCCACCCAGACGGTGTCTCGTGATAATCGCCTTCGTTTGTGGAGTGCTGCTTGTTCGACCGGCGAGGAAGCGTTTTCGCTTGCGATTACCTGCCATCAGGTCAATGCGAAAGCGGATCCGTCGAATGTGGAGGTTTTTGCCACCGATGTCCGCAATCGTGCGTTGCTCGAAGCCAGTCGCGCGAAATATAAACTGCCCGCCTTGCGTGCGTGCGATGTCGAGTTACGAGCGAAGTATTTCGAGAATTATTACAATCCGCCTGAAGCTCCGCTTGATAGTCGCTATACGGTGATCTCGAATGTCCGCCGCCTGGTAATTTTCCGTCGGGCGAATTTGATGGATGGGACGTTTTGGAAAGGGGCCGCGAATCGCTTTGAACTGATCCTGTGCGCCAATGTGCCGATGTATTTGCACAGCGCCGCATTACGCCAAATGGTCGAGCGACTGAGTCGTTCGTTGCGCGAGGGCGGATATTTAATGGTTGCGCCGGCTGAAACCTCACTCATCGAACACGCTCGCCTGAAACGAATACACGCTTGCGAAGGATTCTTTCAAAAGCAGGCATGAGAGGTGGCGGATGCCAGTAAAACCCCTGTCACCCGATACTCATCATCTCTTATTTCCTGGTTTGCAGCGCAATTTCTAAAGCCCGTGCCGCAATATCGCGCGTTCGCGTACTCCAGCCCATTTCTTCGCGGTTCTGTTCGTAATCGCGCAGCAATCGCTCTTTCAATTTCTCGATGAAGGCTTCCTGATCCGGTGCTTCGCGGATGGCGTCATCTACTTCACGAAAAGCGTTGTTGATGGTGATGAGCCAGTTGGAAGCCGTATATTCAGGGGTTCCAGGGTCGTGCGTGAATTTAGCAGTGGGCATTAACGAGTTTCTCCTGATTTACAGAAATCCAAAATTCAAAATCAATCTGTGGCTAATAATGTCTTTGCCATCGCGGCATAAGTGTCTACTGCGCTGACCAAATCTTCTTTGGCAATGTATTCGTGCGAGGTATGCGCATCGTGAATCGAGCCGGGGCCGTATAGCAAGGGCGTTCCCCAATTCGTCAGGCACGGAATATCAGTGCCAAAACGCATCACTCCGGTGGGAATATGCTGTCCGCAATCTACGGTTTGGCAATGCACTGGCACAATTGAAAACCCGCGTTTGACCAGCGCCCGATTGCCAACACGCTCGCAAATCAGTTTGTACAATTCATCGGGGGGCTGCACCGTGCGAAACATCAATTCGGACGAAGCAAAATCCGGCACGACGTTCGGTTTGCGCCCGCCTGTGATTGTGCCGATGTTGTAGGTCGTCGCGCCGAGCAATGGGTCGGTCGGCCAATCCGCTTGCCGAATGTCCTGCAAAATATCAATCAACTTTTCAATGGCCGATTCGCCAAATTCAGGATAAGCCGCGTGCGCCGTTTTGCCACTCGCCTCAATCACCACGCGTAGCGCGCCTTTGGTCGCAATCGCTTGCTTACTTTCGGTCGGCTCGCCATTGATTAAGAAGCGATTGTGATTTGGGAGTTCATTCGCTTTCAGCGCGCCATCGCTGCCGTCTTCTTCGCCGACGACATAGAGCATCCCGAAATCCTTGTGACCTTCGTCGCGCAGTTTTTGTGCGGCAAAGACCTGCGCCGCAATCACGCCCTTCGCATCGCACGCACCGCGCCCGTAAATGTTTTTGTCATCTTCACGAAAGCCAATGTACGGTGGCACGGTGTCCATGTGCGAAGAGAACGTCACGACCGGATCGCCGAACTTGGCGAAGACATTGAAGCGTCCGTCGCCAACCTCTTGCGTTTCCACCGCAAAGCCCTGATCGGATAAATAGTCGCGCAGCCAGCGCCCCGCCCCGCCTTCGTTCCAGGTCGTAGATTCGACTTCGATGAGTTCGCGTGTGAATTGAAAGATGTCCATATGATTATTGTGCGCGGAAGCGGGATTATAGTGGGCGGGAATTGAAAGGACAAACGGGAATAGCGGTCGCTCAGCCTACGCCTCAATATTCAATGACTTCATCTTCGATTTTGTTGGGCTTCTTGTCGTTTTTCTTGATCTTGATGATCCAGATTTTGCTGTATTCCGTCTCAAGCAGCGTTTGGTACTTTTCCTGCTTGATAAGCAAATTGGCCAACGCAGGAGTCGTGTTGTTATGACCGACGACAACGACGCTTTTGTATTTGCCTTCCATAATCGCATCGGCGAGTTCATTCAGCTTGCGCGGATCATACATTTGCACGGTAAGTTTACGCTTTTCCGCGAGCGGAGCCACGGTTGATTTGGTGCGAATGTAATCAGATGAGTAGATCGCGGTCGGTTTGTATTTGTTGATCTTCTTGACGAGATTTTGCGCCCGCTGTTTTCCTTCGGGCGTCAGGTCTGGATTCACTTTGTCCGCGCTCGGCGACACGTCTTTTTCCGCGTGGCGCAGCAGAATGATCGTGAGCTTTTTGTGCTGTGCGAATGAAGCAGCAGAAGCGAAAGTTAGCAGGAATAATCCGAGGAAAAACGCGGTGATAATTTTCATGGTGGTTATTTCTGAAATCGTTTTTTACCGCAGAGGCGCGGAGGTTTCGCAGAGTTGACGCAGAGAGGATACACATTGCAAATCTCTGCAAATCTCTGCGCTGCTTCCGCGCCTCTGCGGTGACAACTTGTACTCGCTCTCGTTATCGCAAGAAGTCTTCCAGTTGCACCGAAGCTTCAGTCTTTTCGTCGCGATACTTGATGATGATTGGCGTGTACACCGACAAGCCCCAATCCTTGGCCGGGCCGACATTGATGGCGCGCGAACCGGCGACGACGACGGCTCCGGCGGGGATTTCGAGCGGTTTGTCTTCGGTGCGGCGATAAACTTCGCCGCGCACGGCATCATACACAGGAGTGCCGCCCGTCAAAATCACGCCTGACGCCAGAATCACTTTTTCGCGCACAATCGTGCCTTCATACACGCCGCAATTGCCGCCGACCAGGACTTCGTCTTCGATGATGACGGGCAATGCGCCGACGGGTTCAAGGACGCCGCCGATTTGCGCGGCGGCAGAGACGTGACAGCGTTTGCCAACTTGCGCGCAAGAGCCAATCAGCGCGTGCGAATCCACCATCGTGCCGTCGTCTACAAACGCGCCAACGTTGATGTACGCGGGCGGCATAATCGTGACGCCTTTGCCCAGATACGCACCATCGCGCACCGACGATCCGCCGGGTACGACGCGCACGCCGTCATTCACGCCGATGGCTTTGAGCGGATACGTTTCTTTATCAAAGAAACGGAAGTTGTCGTTGATGGAGCAATCCACAATCCCGCCCAAACGAAAGCCGAGCAGGATGCCGCGTTTCACCCAAGTGTGTACCGTCCAATTGCCGGAATCATCACGGCTCGCGGCGCGCACTTCGCCCCGATTTAAGGCGGCTTTGAATTCGGTGAACGCGGCGAGCGCGGCAGGTTTGTGATCGGATAAGAGTTGATCTACAGGAAGAGAAAAGAAATGGTCAATTTGTTGTTGGAGTTCGGTCATGGAGAAATCAAAAGGCAAAAGGCAAATATCAAAAGGCAAAAGGTCGGCACTTAATTTTTTACTTTTTGCCTTCGGTTGCGGTGAAAGGGATGGGAAATTGAACTAAAAATGCTCTGCTTCCGAATACCGCTTTTGATATTTGCCTTTTGCCTTTTGCCTTTTGATTTTGTAGTTAGGCCGCTTGTGCGGTTACTTGAAACGGCACTAGCACTTCCATCAATTTGGCGCGGCTTGCCTCGCTGATTGGAACCATCGGCAAGCGCATCGTCTCGCCAATCAAACCCGCTGCGGCCATCGCGGCTTTGACCGGTGCGGGATTGCTTTCAATAAACATCGTCTTGAAGACCGGCGTTAGTAGGCGTTGCAGCTTGCGCGCCTTGTCCCAATCGCCGTCTAAACAAGCGTGCGATAAATCGCTAACGAGCTTTGGCATCAGATTCGACGCGACCGAAATCACGCCCGCACCGCCGAGCGCAATCGTTGGCAATGCAACGCTGTCATCGCCTGCGAAGACGAGGAACGATTCATCGGTGGCCGCGATCACTTCGCCGATTTGCGAGATGTTGCCGGAGGCTTCTTTCGTGCCGATGATGTTGGGCAACTGTGCAATGCGTACGGTCGTCGGCGTCTCCATATTCACGACGCATCGTCCAGGAATGTTGTACAAGATAATCGGCAGTTCCGTGTTTTCGGCAATCGCGCGAAAATGCTGGTACATGCCTTCCTGTGTCGGTTTGTTGTAGTACGGCACGACCGACAAAATAGCATCGGCTCCGAGGTCAGTGAAGCGATGAATGCGTTCGATGATTTCGCGCGTGTTGTAACCGCCCGCGCCCGCGACAATCGGCACACGCCCACGCGCGGCTTGCACGCAAAGTTCTACGACGCGCGCCTGTTCCTCTTCGCTCATCGTGACGCTTTCGCCGGTTGTGCCGCACGCGACGATGAAATCCACGCCGCCCGTGATTTGAAATTCGACCAGACGTTTCAATCCGAGTTCGTCAAGGGATTCGTCTTGATTGAAAGGCGTGACGATTGCCGTGCCACACCCGCGAAGTTGAGATAAATCAGCCATAATTGCTCCTAACGGTAGTGAGGGAGTTCCGCCGCGAATTTACGCGAATTAAGCGCGAATTCTTTTGGGAAAAGAAGGTTGCTGTTCCGATCTAGCTGTCATTTTTGTTTCCAGCCCATTCGCGTAAATTCGCGGCTACTTCTCTTCAAATAACAATTCAGGAAATTCAAAACATCCTTTGCGTCCTTGCAACAGTTCCGCTGCGACGACTGCGCCAACCGCGAAGCCTTGCCGCGACCGCGCGGTGTGCGAAAAGCTCAAGTGATCGGCTTCGGAATCAAAGCCAACTTCGTGCATGCCGGGCGCGTAACCGGCGCGAATGCTCAAGGACTGCGGCGTGCGATTGCCATAACTTTCGCGCATCAATCGTTCGATGACGAACGCCGTTCCCGACGGTGCGTCCAGCTTGAATTTGTGATGCTGCTCGACGATGAACGGATCGTATTGATCGAAGCGCGCGAACAATTCCGAAGCATACCGAACCGTTTTGAAGAACAAATTCATCCCGATGGAAAAGTTTGCGCCCCACACGAGCGAGCCGTTGTGGTCCGCGACCAATTGCTTGACGCTTTCCAATTTGTCGTACCAACCGGTTGCGCCGACAACCACTGGCACGCCCAACTCGATAAGCTTTTGAATGTTCGGCAAAACTGCTTCCGGCACGGAAAAGTCAATCGCGCAATCCACACCCGCGAGACTTTCTTTCGTCAAGCCGTCGCCATTGACGTTGTTATCTACGTCAAATTTGGCAGCGATGACGTGACCGCGCGCTTGCGCCGCCTGCTCTACCATCTTGCCCATTCTGCCGTAGCCAATAATTGCAATGTTCATATAAAAGGAAAAAGGCCAACGAGTAGACGCTCGTTAGCCTTGATTTTGCTTGCTAAAATCCAGGATCACTGTAGCGCTCCACCGCTCTGTTCCTGCGGTGACAATTGGCGGGATTTGACCCGCACAACCAATCAGCAAACGGGCGAAGCTTTCTGCTGATTTCGGCGACGCTCCCCTTTCCCTGAACTTCCTCAAGCCCTCGCGCTTTCTGTCTCAGGTACTCTTGGAGGCCGCGCCTCTACTCGAAATGTCAAAATTAATCCGAAGAGGCATTGTGCCGAACGCTCCTTGGTGTGTCAAGTTCACGTGATTTTCAGGACCGCTTTGTGTGGGCCGCTTTTGAACAAGAGCTGACGGCCAGCACACGGTTTAAGGGATTAGTAAGACTTTCCCGGTTGTTTTGCGGCCTTCCAATTGCCGATGGGCTTCAGCAGCGTCCGCGAGTGGAAAGATCTTTTCAATACGCAGGTGAAGTTTTCCGGCCCCGATCCATTTGAAAATTTCGCCCGCCCGCCAGAGTAATTCTTCACGGGTCGCTGCATAATGGGCCAGGCTCGGACGCGTCAAAAATAACGAGCCTTTCTGGGCTAACAGGCCAGGATCAAAGGGCGGCACAGAACCCGAAGATTGACCGAAGAGCGCCAGCATCCCACGTGGCGCAAGGCAATTCAGGCTTTTCAGAAACGTATCTTTACCAACCGAATCGTAAACAACGGCGACACCTTTGCCATCGGTCAGCCGCCGCGTCTCAGTCTCAAAATCCTGCTCGCTATAAAGAATCACCTCATCGGCTCCAGCGGCGCGTGCCAAATCTGCTTTCGCGGTTGTTGACACCGTGCCGATCACTCGTCCGCCGATATTTTTGACCATTTGAATCAGTAGTAATCCAACGCCGCCCGCTGCCGCATGAATCAAGGCCGTTTCACCTGCTTTCAGCGGGTAAACGGAGGTGACCAGATAATGCGCTGTCATTCCTTGTAACATGGCCGCCGCTGCCTGTTCCGCGCTCACATTTGATGGAACGTGAACCAGTTTCCAGACCGGAACGGTGCTGTATTCTGCATAGGCACCGGGATACATTGCATAGGCAACGCGGTCGCCCGGTTTAACTTCGGTGACGCCTTCACCAATGGCTTCAACTACGCCTGCCGCTTCCATCCCCGGAATAAACGGACGCGGCAGCGGATAAAGCCCTGTTCGGTGATAAACGTCAATGAAGTTCAAGCCGATGGCTTCAAGCTTAACCAGTGCTTCCCCCGCTTTGGGTTGCGGTCTTTCTGCATCGCGGTAGACCATCATTTCGGGTGCGCCACAGGTTTCGACAACGATTGCTCTCATAAGTTTCCTCGATCACAAGCCTGCTCGTTAGAGCTAAATTGACGGAACAAACAGAGCGCATAATTTAGCCTCACTCGCTGTTCGCTTCAAGGCGATCAAAATAGCCTTTGCGTGCAAGCACCCGCGCTTTGATTTCTGACAATGTCACTTTGATATCAATTTTACGCCATTTGCCTTTGCGCGGTTCGTTGTTTGGTAAATAGCCCAGGCTGTATTGTTGGCGCAGTAATAGGGCGATTTGTGTGATGGTATGTTCTACCGCCTGAGGCCGCATCAAAAAGAAAGCCTGACCACCCGTGATGGTTGCCAGATCGTGCATCCGATTGAACGTTTGCATTTGGCAAAATCGCCCGCACCCGGCACTCTGAATATCTCCGCTACCAACGAAAAAGATTTGGCAATCTGCTTCTTTGACGGCTTTCAGTAGTTCACTGTAGCTCGTTCGTGATGACGTATCTACTCCGTCCGAAAATATCAACAGCGTGCGTTTCGGATATTTTGCCTGCTCAAGATTTTTCAGCCCCATCAGAATTGCATCGTACAGAGACGTGTCGCCACTGGCGCGTTCCTGTGAGATGCGTCGTAATAATGTTTCCCCATTGGCTCGCTCCAGAACCAACTCAGGTTTTTTATCGAAGGCAATCAAAAAATACTCATCAGCCGCATGGCTGGATTGCACGAATGATTCAAAGGCCTGACGCGATCTGGGCAAGAGGAGCTGCATGCTGGAGGAGCGATCAAAGATCACTCCCACGCTTGCCGGAGAATCCGTCGTACTGAAAAATTCGAGGCTCTGCTTGACACCATCCTCATAAACGTCAAATCGTTGGCGATTTAGCCCTACAACGGGATTTCCGTCTTGGTCAAGGACACTCACATTCAAAGTGACCAGGTTGGTATTGAGGCGAAGAGCTGGGTTTGTTACCTCTGAATCTTTTAGCGGCGGAGCCTGATTGGATGGATTTTGGGCCTGGATTTTTACTCCGAGTATGAGATAGAGAAGCGCACCGCAGAGCACACTGGCGGGGGACAAAATGTTCATGGCGATTTCCTTTTAAGTTATCAGGAAGTCAAATCTCGTGCCGAAGACTGCCGCTAGATATATCAATGACTTAGGCTTCGCCCCTCCCATCCGCATCTGTGACATTTTGCGACAGTCACGTAGCTTTTCGGGACTTCGTTAACAAGTAAACCAGGCCTGTTTGTGAATGAAGTTTGGGAGCGCGTGCCAACTCGTTTGGTCGAGATCGCTAAAAACTATATTGAAAAATAAGATTTACGCGATTATTGACGCCAGTTCGCTGCGCTTTGAAATCCGTGCGCCAGTGCAGAAAATCAAGACCGAGCAGAAAATGGTCACTCGGCGAAACACGCGCGCCAATATATTCGGAGTGATTGCGCGTGCGTCCGCCTGTTTCTAAATCGCTATCGAAGGGGTCATCTATGCTGAAGCCTGTGTGTAAGGAGTAAAAACGATTAGGCGCTAGTTTTAGTTCTGTCCATCCACCGCGCGCGCCAACATCACGCCCGGTTGTCAAATTCATTGTTTGGTTAATGCCACCGCGAAAATCCGTCAGACGACTACCTCGCCACAATTCACCTCGCCACTCAAGCTTTGACGTTAATGGCAGCACATAATCAACTGCCACGAGCTGCGGATGAAATTCGGTTCGCCCCGCGATTGGGCGAACCGTTTTTTCTGATCCGTAAAGTCCACTGAACCCAATCGTTATCGGCTTATCCTTGACCCACAAAGAATGCGCGTAGGCAACACGTCCTTCAATATGCGGACGCCCCGACGTTTCGCCATCGCGGTAGCCGTCGTTGTCTAAATCTTGAGCATCTGATGATCCCGTCAGGCCCATTCCGCCTTGCAGGAATAACGTTCCGGCTCCGACTTTTTGTTTCCACTCCGTTTTGATGAGCGGACGACGATCTCCCACATTACCAGCATAAAACATATCTGCTGTTTGATTGGGAATCGGCAATAACGGCGCGACGATTTGCCAGTCCTGTCCTATCGTCATTGAGGCGTGTTCCCAATTCAGCTTCAGCCACGCAAATCGAATGCGCGCATTCGCTCGTGATTCGGTCCCGTAGTTGCCGAAGAAATCCATTTCATAGCGCCCCGTCAATTTGGCATCGCCCAAACTGGTGATACGCGGCCCTGTAAAATCAATGCCCAGACGAGTGAATCGCGAGGAGAGCGAGAAGTTGCCTGCCCCGGCGCGATTTCCCGCTGCGTCTGGCGAGAGGATAAACTGCGGAGTTTGAGGGCTGTTGGGACGTTGACTGTCGGCAAAAAGATCAAGCCGCAAAAAGCCATAGAGTTTTATTTTGCTGTTACCTGCCGCGACCTCATTCCATTTGACGGTTTCGGATGGAGGAGCAGTTGGTGCGACCTCTTGTTTGGTTGATAGAGGCAATGAGGTTGGCTTGCCAAGCTCTGGCATTGCTTTCGCCTCGGTTTTTGGCTCTTCTTTTTTGGCAGTAGCCAATTCCAGTTTGGCATTGATGGCGTGCAGAAGCTTTAGCATTTCCAGGTTTTGCGCTTCAAGTTCAGCCACGCGTCGTTTGAGCGCCGCCATTTCATTTTCATTTTTAGTTGGTTCTACAGTTTTTGTCGGCTCAACGGCGCTTGTCTGTGCGCCAACATTGATTCCAATCCATAGCAGGAATACAACGCTTGTAACTACACAAAAAAGAGAGTGTTTCATAAGTCATTGCAGACAGTCACGCGGGGGCCATCAATTGGTAAAAGAATTTGGACGTTAACTGAATGTGAAGATGATGTAAAGTTGGCGAGGAGGCTAGATTGCGTGCCGCTGCTTTCAATTCACTGGAAGAGCATCGGAATTTAGCCGCAAAAGATTACCTACGGATCGCATTCTGGTCTTGCTCTGCGGCGCGCTGATACGGTCTATTCATTCTCCGAATTGTTGTTGATGTATTGCGTACAATTGTGTGGGGTGTGCTCGGACAGTGCCATTGCCCAGTGGTCCCGCAACTTCGGTCACGCGTGCGCCGACTGCTTCGACGAAGACGTCAATGAAATTCACGCCGATGGCTTCGAGTTTGACTAACGCTTCGCCTGCTTTGGGCGCAGGACGTTTAGCCTCTCAATAAACCAGCACGTCAGGCACGCCGTAACTTTCGACAACAACTTCTTTTATACATTTCCCTTAATTTGGAAATAGGCTGAAGTCCTATCAACCTGTTGGCGGAATTACAAGGTTTACGAAGAGGTTCGAAAGAATCAGGCGGGTTCTATTCGCTGCTCAAGTTCCTTTCTCACTGTTCAGACTTGCCTGTGAAATAGTAGCCCCAATATGGCTCCGACGAGCACTAACCAGGCTGAGTTCAGGCGAATGCGTAACAGCAAAATCAGGCTAACGATCCACCAAGTGCCCGTCAGCCAATCATGAAGTGCTGCGCGTCCAAGCTGCCACGTTACCAGTATCATTAGTGACAGTGACGCTGCGTTTACACCGTCCAGAAACGCCCCTGCTGTTTTTGATTCTCGGATGCGTGGCACTAGCGGACCGCTCATCGCCACGAAGCAGAAGGCGGGAAGAAAAATGCCCACCGTTGCTACGATTGCTCCGGTTGGCCCATCGAGTAAATAACCGAAAAACGTAACAGTCGTGAAAACAGACCCCGGAATCATCTGCCCTACAGCAATAGCGTCGAGCAATTGTGCTTCTGTCAGCCAATGCCATCGCTCGACCAAATCCGCCCGCAGGAAAGCCAGCAGGACATAGCCGCTCCCAAAAAGCACCGAGCCGACTTTGAGGAAGAACAGGAAAAGTGACCACAGACCGAAAGCTGTTGTTCCCCCTGTCGTGATTGTCGTGGGCGCTAAAACAAACAGCGATGTGCCGGGCAGGAGTGAAAGCCCGTATGGGACGCCTTGTTGCATCCATTGCCTTACTCCACGCAGGCACACAACAATCACCCCGCCGCCGAAAATGATGGCCAGTTCAGGAACACCGAGAAACGCGAGGACAACGCCAGCCAATCCGACCAGTACCAGTAATTTATTTTTGAGAGCTGTGCCCCCAAGCCGCCACAAGGCTTGCAGCACAATAGAGATAATGACCGGTTTTACTCCGTAGAGAATGGCTTTTGTCTGTGGGAGCGACCCATAGCGGACATACATCCAAGCCAGAACCATGACGATGAGCGCGGCAGGGAAAATAAAACAACTCCCAGCCACGAGCAGCCCTTTCCATCCGGCCTTACGATGTCCGATGTGGATGGCCATCTCGGTCGAATTCGGCCCCGGAATCAGGCTGGTGACGCCTAGAGCCTGTAATTAACTTTTAGTTGAGTAACTCAACTAGCTTTTTGACAAAGAGAATCGCAAAGGCAACGTAG
>JAEUQN010000091.1 GCA_016789725.1 Blastocatellia bacterium
AAATCCTCGCGCATCCGGCTTCGATTGACAGCCTGCCAACGTCCGCCAACCGCGAAGATCACGTTTCGATGGGAATGACTGCCGCGCTGAAATTCAAACAAATCGTGCGCAACACCGAACAGATTCTGGCGATTGAATTGCTGTGCGCGGCGCAAGGTTTGGAATACCTGAAACCGCTCAGACCCGCGCGCGGCGTCGAGTTGGCGTATCAAAAATTACGGCATCTGGTTGCGCCCCTGAAAGCTGATCGCGCGCTCGCACCGGACATCACGAAGATTGCGGCGGCAGTGATGGCAGGCGCATTTGATTTCAAATCATAGTGAAGAACCTTTGGATACCTGAGAAGAAGACCAAAATGTTTCCAGCAAATGCCTTTCTTCTATTTTTTGGTGAGGATGCTTTCGTTGGCCTTCTGTTATTGGTGTTTATTGTCATCCCAGGGTTTATAGGATTTGTAGTTTTAATGGCATATCTGATTACCAGACCAACACGGGCTGAAATTGAGGCCAAAATGGCGAATCAGAAAAATCACCGTTCAGAAAGCGCCCTGACTTCTTCTGAAGAACAGGGCGAAGATCGCCTCTTTACTATGCAAATTCCACACGGTCTCAAAAAAACAGCCGTTCTGTGCGTCCTGAAAAACGGGCAGCAGTTTCTGTTGCTGAAACGGGTGAAAGAGCCTAACAAAGATAACTACACGCCCGTCGGAGGCAAGCTTGATCCGCACGAAAGCCCGATGCAGGCAGCCTTGCGCGAAACACACGAAGAAACCGGGCTGACGATCCCCGCGATGAAATATTGCGGTGTACTGGTCGAAACCTCTCCGACCAATTACAACTGGACAAGTTTTGTGTACGTCGCGGACATTGATTACATTCCCCCGCCGCCCTGCAACGAAGGCCAATTGGAATGGATTGCTTTTGAAGATGTGCTGAATGTGCCGACGCCAAAAACGGATTGGTTCATTTACCAATATTTGCTGGAGGGCAAACCATTCACATTCAGCGCCGAGTTTGATGCCGAACTAAACTTATTGACGATGATCGAAGAGATTTCCGGCGTTACGGTTTATGAAGTCCAGAATTAAAATCTGCTGCATCAGTTCAATTGACGAAGCCCGCACGGCTGTTTCGTTCGGCGCATCGGCACTCGGCTTAGTTGGTAATATGCCGAGCGGCCCCGGCGTGATTGACGATGAATTGATCTATGCCATCGCGCGAACTGTGCCTCCCCCAATTGGCACGTTTTTGCTGACGAGTGAAACAACTGCCAACGACATCATCGCGCATCATCAACGCACGTTAACAAACACCATTCAGCTTGTAGATGCCTTGCAGGATGCGGCGTATGACAAGTTGCGCGCGGCGATGCCGACGATCAAATTGGTGCAGGTGATTCACGTGCTGGATGACGCTTCGGTGGACGAAGCTCTGCGCATTGCCGAACACGTAGATGCGCTGCTGCTCGATAGCGGCAATCCGAATTTAGCCGTGAAAGAACTCGGCGGCACAGGTCGCGTTCACAATTGGATTTTGAGCCGTCGCATCGTCGAACAAGCGCGCGTGCCGGTATTTTTAGCGGGCGGATTGAATGCGGGCAACGTGCAGGCGGCGCTGGAACAAGTGCAACCATTCGGACTGGATTTGTGCAGCAGCGTGCGCACCGACGGCAAACTTGACCCGCAGAAATTGGAAGTGTTTTTCCAAGCCGCATTGAGTTGAGTAGCTATCCTGCTTTTACCCACGTTGTATTAAGCTCTGAAAGAGCGCAATACAATAGCCCAGCGCAACGCGCTGGGAAACAGTCGCCATAGGAGGCTACAAGCCCTGAAAGGGCGAAATATAGTATCTCGCCCTTTCAGGGCTGAAATATCTCTTTTCTATTGTTCCCCAGCGCGTTGCGCTGGGCTATTGTATTCCGCCACGTTGTGGCTCAGTTCGAAGGAGTTTCTCGTGAGCCGAAAAAAACTCAATCGTCGCAACTTCGTCAAAGCATTGCCTGCCGCAGGCGCAGCCGGATTGACGCTCGCCAGCAACGAATCACTCGCGCAACCGCAACAACCACAAACGCCGCAACGCATCACCAAGGAAATGCTGCACACCGCCGAGCAATTGATCGGCATTGAATTGACCGACGCGCAGGAAACGATGGCGCTCAATAACGTCAATCGCAATCTGGCAAGCTACGAAACGCTGCGCAAAATCAATGTGCCGCTCGACACGCCGCTGGCGACTTCGTTTCATCCCGCACTGCCCGAAAAGAAACTGGCAACACAAACGCCTGCGCGCGGCAAGCTCAAACTCAGTAAGGTAGACATCCCGAAATTCAATTCAACGGAAGAACTCGCGTTTTGCTCAACGGCACAACTCGCCGAACTCGTGCGCACGAAAAAAGTCTCATCCGTCGAATTGACGAAGATGTACCTGGCGCGGCTTAAACGTTACTCGCCCAAGCTGCTGAACGTGGTGACGCTGACGGAAGAACTCGCGCTGAAACAGGCGCAGCAGGCCGATGACGAAATCAAGCGCGGCAAATATCGCGGGCCACTGCACGGCATTCCGTGCGGCGTGAAAGATTTGTTTGCGACGAAAGGCATTCCGACGACGTGGGGCGCGGAGCCATATCGCAATCAGATGATTGATTATGATTCGACGGTTGTGGAACGCTTGCGCGAAGCTGGTGCGGTGCTGGTCGCCAAGCTTTCGATGGGTGCGTTGGCGCAAGGCGGACGCTGGTTCGCTGGCATGACGCGCAATCCGTGGCAGCCGGAAGAAGATCGTCAAGGTTCAAGCGGATCGTCGGCAGGCTCGGCTTCGGCGACATCGGCGGGTTTGGTGGGCTTCTCAATTGGCACAGAAACACTCGGTTCCATCGTGTCGCCGTCGTCGCGTTGCGGCGTCGCAGGCTTGCGTCCGACCTATGGTCGAGTGAGTCGCTACGGCGCGATGGCCTTGAGTTGGACGATGGACAAGATCGGCCCGATTTGCCGAAGCATTGAAGATTGTGCGCTGGTGCTGGACGCGATTTACGGTGCAGATGGACGCGATGAAACGTCGCTCAATGTGCCGTTCCATTGGACGCCGGACACGAACATCTCCAAGCTGAAAATTGGATACTTGAAAGCTGAATTTGAGACTGGCAACGACGAGCGCAAGAAGGTGTACGCTGCTGCGCTGGATGCTTTGCGCGGTGCAGGTGCGAAGCTCGAGCCGCTCGAATTACCGAAGTTTCCGACCGACAGCTTGCGCATTATTTTGACGGCAGAAGCCGCGACCGCCTTTGATGATTTGACGCGCGACGGTGGTATCAATCAACTTTCAGGGCAAAGCCCCGGCGACTGGCCGAATTCGTTTCGGTCTGCGCGTTTTATTCCGGCGGTTGAGTACCTGCGCGCGCAACGTGCCCGCACCCTGCTGATGCGCGAAATGGATTCGCTGATGCAAAACTGGGATGCGTTCGTCTCACCTGCGCCGGGCAGTTCGAGTTTGCTAGTGACGAATTTGACCGGACATCCGCAAGCCGTGTTGCCGTGCGGGTTCATTAACGGTTTGCCACAAGCGATCATGTTCACGGGCAAGTTGTACGACGAAGTCACGCCGCTGCGCATCGCGCTGGCGTATGAAAAAGCAACGAAGTGGCACACGATGCACCCGAAGCTGGATTAACGCTCAGTGAACTACAAATCAAAAGGCAAATATCAAAAGGCAAATGGCAAAAGTCTATTCGGAAGCAAAGCCATTATTGTTCAGATTTCTAAAGGACTCTCAGACACCAAAGACAAAATAAAAGAAAAGAAAATGCCGACCTTTTGCCTTTTGATATTTGCCTTTTGCCTTTTGATTTGAAAGGAACATCTATGCCCCAGACCATTCTCATCACCGGTTCATCCTCCGGCATTGGCAAAGCGACTGCGATTTATTTTGCCGAACGTGACTGGAACGTCGTTGCCACAATGCGCACGCCTGAAAAAGCAGGCGATTGGGCAAAGCACCAAAACATTACGTTGATGCGATTGGACGTGTTAGACGAAGACTCGATTCATCAAGCCATCAATGACACGATCAGCCAATTTGGCAAGCTGGATGCGGTCGTGAACAACGCGGGCTACGGTTTGGTTGGGCCGTTTGAAGCATCCAACCACGAGCAAATCCAGCGGCAATTCAACACCAATGTCTTTGGCCTGATGAATGTGTGCCGCGAAATTATCTATCATTTTCGAGAGCGGCGCGATGGCCTGATCATCAACGTCGCTTCGATGGGCGGGCGGTTGACGTTTCCACTATATAGCCTTTATCACGGCACAAAATGGGCGGTCGAAGGCTTTTCGGAGTCGCTGCAATTCGAGTTGCAGCCCTTCAATGTGCGCGTCAAAATCATTGAGCCGGGCGCGATCAAAACCGATTTCTATGATCGTTCGATGGATGTGATGTCCAAGCCGGGATTGACGGTGTATGACAGCTACGTCAACAAAGCGATGCCGAATATGAATAAGTTTGGCGAGACTGCGCCAGGGCCGGAAAAAGTCGCCGCTGTAATTTATCAAGCTGCGACGGATGGTTCAGGCAAGTTGCGTTATCAGGTGAATTCTGCGCCGTTGCTGGCCTTGCGAAGATTGTTGCCGCTCTCGTGGTTTCAAAGCATCGTGCGCAAAGTGGTGCTGAAATAATCAGTTCATCAGGGCGACACGCAGCATCGAGTAAATGCCAACCAAAACGTACAATCCGGTGACTACGCCGACAACAGTAAACAAGCTGGCGATGATCATGGCTTGGCCGCCGCGAATCGTTTTCGACGGGACGAGCGCGATGGATTTGTTGTAAAGACCTGGAATGCCAAACTGCAAGCAGAAACCTGCCAGCGACGAAATGAGCGCCAGGAACATCCAGAGTTGGAGAGAGAGAGTCATATTCGTTCCCTTTCAAATGACGTGGCGTTGGGCAGGGTTGCAGAAGGGAGCTTATCGCATAAAACCAGCGGGAAAGTTGTGATTTCTTTATAACATTGCCGAGTCGGCGTACACTGTGGCCCGAACATGATGTCCTATATCAAACACAAACTGATTCACCTTTGGCATATCGTGCGCGACGTGCTGCGCGGCTACACGACGGGGCAGCCGCCGGATGAAGAACGCCCGCGCAAAAGTTGTTGCTAACTCGAATTGGAGGAAGTTATGAAAAAACGGTTCTGCTTGTTGTTTGTTGTTGCGGTTTGTGTGTTGGCTTCGTCTGCCACATTTGCGCAAACCACTGCGGTGTCCGAGCAAAAGTTTGACGAACTCGTCAATGAAGTGCGTCAACTTCGCATTGAAGTACAACGCCTAAGCGCGAGTGCGCAGCGAATGCAATTGTTGTTGGAACGCACGCGGTCGCAGCAGGAAATCGTTACGCGGACGACCCAACAACTCAATAACGCACGCGAACAACTCACCGAAATTCGTATGCAGCAATCGCATATCACTGCCGCTGTCGACCACGCAGAAAAACAAAACGCGGCGGGACTCAAAAGCGAGCCTGAAGTCAAACAGCTACTCCTCGAAAAAGAAATCATCAAACAACGCGAACAAACCCTGATGCAACGCGAGCTTCAGCTTTCGTCTGACCTACAAGCGGAAACCGTCATGCTCAACGATTTGAAAACACGCCTCGACAAACTGGAAAACGAAATCGCTGTGCCGTCGAGCGAGCCAGCGAAGAAACGGGAATGAAACGCGAACAATGCCCAGTTTGTTTTGATTTTCTCGCCGTCAAAGCAGTTGCGCCTTGCTTTGAGTGCGGGCATCGAGAACAGGAAATCGAACACGCTCTGGCGGGCAAGCATACTTATGCTGAAATGCGTATCTTTGGTGATTTGACGTTGGTGTTGTGCAATTTTTGCATGGTTGATTTTGGCTCTTATCATCCAGAATATTTTGGCCTTCCACCCAACGCCAGAATTGGCTTTGACAAAATGCAATTGGTGCGAGAACTCGACCAAGTTCAAATCACCAAAGATAAATGCTGCCCTACTTGCGGGCATCGCTTGCCATTCCTTGAGTTTCTGGTGGCAGCACGCGAACTACATTCAAATTTGAGTAATGAACACTGACATCAACAACTTAATCGAACAAATCACCGACCTCGTCTTCGCGCGCTTGAATGGCGCAGAAGCAGCGCATAGCGGTTGCACGCCGCACACGCTGGCTTGCGCATTGGATGCAGGGGCGTCACGCATTGGCCTCGCGTTTGGCGAAGCGGCGGCAGCAAATGCAGAAGTGGCGAAATACATTGATCACACGTTGCTCAAACCGGATGCGACGAAGGCCGAAATTGAAAAGCTCTGCCATGAGGCGCGCACATACAGCTTTGCTTCGGTCTGCGTGAATCCAACCTGGGTCAAACAATCGGCGCTCTTGCTGCTCGGCTCGCCTGTCAAGGTTTGCACTGTGATTGGATTTCCGCTCGGCGCAACGTTGCCGGATGTGAAGGCGTATGAGACGCGGCGCGCGATTCTGGATGGCGCGACCGAAATTGATATGGTCATCAACATCGGCGCGCTGAAATCCGGGCTGGATGACATTGTGTTCCGTGACATTCTGGCCGTCGTCGAAGCCGCGCACGAATCCTGCGCCATCGTCAAAACCATTATCGAAACCGCGCTGTTGACCGACGAAGAAAAAGCGCGTGCGTGTTTGCTGGCGAAAGAAGCGGGTGCCGATTTTGTGAAGACTTCGACGGGTTTCAGCAAAGGCGGCGCGACGGTCGCGGATATTGCGTTGATGCGACAGGCAGTCGGCGCTGACATTGGCGTGAAAGCAGCGGGCGGCGTAAAGGATTTGTCTTCGGCGCGCGAAATGATTGCGGCAGGGGCCACACGCATTGGGGCCAGCGCAGGCATCGCCATCGTACAGGAAGCAAAAGGCCAAAAACCTGCGGGCGCAAAATCAACCGGATCGTACTAAGCGGGCGACAGATCCGACGCTTGTCTCGTTTCTTCAGCAATCGCTGTAGCCTTATCAAACCAGCGGAGCGTTTCTCGCATTCGCACGACTTCTCCAATCACAATAATTGCGGGTGGCCTGATTTCTTCGCAGGCCAGCAATTCGCGTACGCTCACCAAATCAGTCACGTGTGTCACCTGATGTTGGTACGTTCCCCATTGAATGACGGCGAGTGGCGTATTGGCGGCCCGTCCGTGCTGCATCAGGCTGTCGGCAATGTCTGCCAGATGCCCGACCCCCATAAAAAATACGAGCGTGTCTGTCCCTTTTGCCAAATGCTGCCAATTGATCGTAGATGTGCTTTTGGTGGGGTCTTCGTGGCCCGTCACAAACGTGACCGAAGTGCTGAGGCCGCGTTGTGTAACGGGAATGCCCGCGTAAGCCGCCGCCGCGACGCCCGATGAAATGCCGGGTACCACTTCCCATTCAATGCCGCAATCCACCAGCGTTTCTGCTTCTTCGCCGCCACGCCCAAACACAAATGGATCGCCACCTTTCAATCGCACGACGATTTCGTGTTCCGTCGTTTTCGTCACCAGCAGCGCGTTGATCGCTTCCTGTCGCATTGCGCATTTGCCTGATTGTTTGCCCGCGTAAATGATTTCGGCATCAGATCGCGCGTAGTCCAGAATGGCGGGATTCACCAAATGGTCATACACGATGCAACCTGCCGCCGAAATTAGGTTGTAGGCTTTGATTGTCAACAAATCAGGATCACCGGGGCCGGCCCCAACTAAATAAACTTTGCCCAGTTGCATCGTGTTCACTCCCTAGAATTTTTGTGTCAGCTCAATATACGCAAAGTGCATGCGATTGCCGAGTGGATAAATGGCAGATTGCACGCGCCCTCCGGCAGAAGCTCCGTAATAAAAGGTCACGGACGTTCGTGGATTGACCGTGTAATCGGCGCTTACATCCGCGAACCAGCCCAGATTGCGGTGTCCGTTGCTGGGGCGTCCGGCAAAGCCAAACGATTGCTTTTGAAACGCACCGCCGCCCGCAAACCACAAATCCTTGGCGCTGCTCAACCGCAGGTGATGCAGGTCTGTGCGCAGTGCCAGTTTGGCATGCGGTTTGACGCGGAATTCGGCAAAGGCGTCTTCCAGGTTCATGCTATTGAAAAACGGCGTGCGAGCGTAAATGCGCGGCGTCGGCAAAATCTGAAAGAAGGTGCCGTGCGTGCCGTCCGTCGCGTCTTTGTCGCCGGTGCTGTAATTGTATCCGCCGCGCAACCACGGTTTGATTTTATCCGCGACTTTGCCGCTGAATTGATAACCCGCTTCGAGCGCCAACGCGCCAGAACGTTGATTCAGATTGCCCCAGTCACCAAATTGACCGACGCCCCAGGCGAGCAAATCCACTTTACCGGAGCCTGCTTTGCGCACGCCGATATAATGTCCGCCCACCGTCGTAATGCGGATTTTATTGGCGAAATCAGCATTGCGCAGCGCTGCCGTACGGTTGTCCACCTTCAGCAAACGTCGTCCATCGTGATACTGAATCACAAACGCACGCGCTTCGTTTTCAGAGTTTTTGGTTTTGAAGCCTTTCGTGGTTGCCGCATAAAACAAATCCACTTCAAGCTGCTTCATGCCGTTCAGTTGAAATGCGCCTTCGGTTGGACGCGCACCAAAAAAGGTGAAGTTCCAGCCTTTGTTGTTATAGCCATATTGCAAGCCGTCAAAGCTGCGCCCGACATGTGTCCAGGCAAAGGAACCGATCAATCGCTGACTGATGCGGTCGCGCTTGAGCGTTGCCAGGGCGGCGTCCTTGGGCAGGACTTCAAGACCATCGTTAAATTCAAAACGACCCAGTTTCAGATTGTTGTATTTGCCGAAGCCTTTGAAATTGACGAACGCTTGTTTCAGAAACACGCTCGCGTCCTGATTGCCATTCGCGGCGAAATAGTTGCCGCCCAACCCGAGTTGGCCTTGCGGCGCTGCCACTACAGCGGTTTTCGGCAAGCCCGCTACAAAGGGAGCTTCAGCTTCGATCATCCATTCAAAATGTTCTTTTTGCTGGCTGAGTCCGACGCGCAATGTGCCTGCGCCAAATGTATAACGCCCATCGCCACTGTTGGTGTCGTACCAATCCCAATTTTCAGCCCGCAAACGAAAGCTCCCAGAAACGGTCACGTTTCCTAATTTTATCGGGGCTTGCGCAGCAGGTGCAGCAACAGCAGGCTTGACAACAGGTGTCGGAGTCGGTTTCGGCGTTGGAGTCGGCGTTGGCGAAGCGGCTAACACAGGTCGAGTTTCCGGCTGCGCCAAAGCCGCCGGAACAAACAACAGAACCAAGATAAAAATGAGTAAGAAGCGGAAGAAAAGTTTCGGCGTGGTCATGTTCACTCTCTTTTTTTGAATTTTGGATGAAGCTCTCGCCAGGACTTGTCACCAAGCCCGTACAAAGAGCAGAAGCAAATGGGAATTAAGCGATAAGGATCAGGCTGCTAATTTTTTCTGAACGGCAAAGGCGTCCATCAACAAATATAACAGGCGCTCATGAATTTCGGCGTAACCGGGCATTCGCACCAAATCGCGTTTATTGCGCGGACGTGGCAGCGGCACTTCGATGACCTCGCCAATCGTAGCTTCCGGGCCGTTGGTCATCACCACGATTTTATCGGAAAGCAGGATCGCTTCTTCAATGTCGTGCGTCACCAACACGACCGTTTTGGTTTGATTTTCCAGGCCCCAGAGATTGATTAACTCTTCCTGCAACGAAGTCTTGGTCAGTGCATCGAGCGCTCCAAACGGCTCATCCAACAACAACACTTCAGGGTTGATCGCAAACGCACGAGCGATGGCGACACGTTGTTTCATCCCGCCGGAAATCTGGCGCGGCTTTTTGTCACGATGCTCCGACAGACCAACCATTTGCAGAAAGCGTTCGACCAGTTCGACCTTTTCCGCTTTGGTCTTATCGTTCATCACCGAATCCACAGCCTCAAAAATATTCTGGTAGACTGTCAGCCACGGCAGCAACGAATAATGCTGAAAGACGATGCCGCGATCTGGCCCCGGCGCATCAATTTTGACGCCGCCGAGAATCACTTCGCCTTGCGTTGGTTGCACCAGGCCGCCAATCGCATTCAGGATCGTAGATTTGCCGCAGCCGGAATGCCCGATCAACGAAACGATTTCACCGCGTGCAATCATCAGGTTGACATCTTTGACTGCCGTGTAGCGACCACGCGGCGTGCTGAAGCTGATCGTCAAATCGCGCAATTCCAGATAACGCGAACTCATCACGGGGGAAATGGGTTTAGTTTTCATAGCGCACCTTTCTGGCGATTATTTCAAAGCCGCGATCCAGCAATAACCCGGTAACGCCGATCAAAATAATGGCGGAAATTACGCGTTCCAGGTTCAAGGCGTTCCAGCTATCCCACACGAAAAAGCCGATGCCCATGCCGCCGGATAACATTTCACCCGCCACAATCACCAGCCACGCTACGCCCAAGCTCAACCGCAATCCTGTCAGGATGTGCGGCAGGCTGTACGGAATCAGCACGCGCCGCAAATAACGCCAGCGCGAAAAACCAAAGGCACGCCCCACGACCTTGTGATCTTCCGGCACTGATCCCACACCAAAAGCTGTGTTGATGACGGTCGGCCAAAGTGATGTGATGAAGATGACGAAGATGGTGGCTTCGCCCGCGTGCTTGAAAACCGCGAGGCCAATCGGAAACCACGCGAGCGGCGAAACAGGTCGCAGCAACTCCACCACAGGGCTGAGCACTTTGCGGAACAGCGGCGTGCCGCCAATGATGACCCCCAGCGGAATTGCCACCAGCGAACCGAGCGAAAAGCCAATAAATACGCGCAAGAGAGAGCTGCCCATTTGCAACCCAACGCCTTTGTCATTCGGTCCATTGTCGTAAAACGGATCGCTCACCAATTGCCACAGCGTTTTGAGCGTGGCCAGCGGCCCTGGCAACGAATTGCCCACCAAACCACTGATAACGCCCCAAAGCAACAGCAACAATGAAAACCCGATCAAGGTATACAGGAAGGATGCGCTCGCCGATTTGAGCGTTTCCACCAGGCTCGCCAGAGAAAACCAACGCGATTGCGCAGAAGGTTGTAAAGTTGAAGTGATTGCTTGTTCTTTCATTGCCATAATCGTTGACCTCAATCGTAATCAGGCATCCGGGTTACGCCTTGGTTTTCGCCGCTGCGTCCAACGAAGCAGCAGGGTTGGCCGGATCAAATGTGACTTTGTCCAAATCCAATGTGAACGGTTTCATGTCGTCGTCAGGCACTGCGATATTCATCCCCGTAGCCACTTCGCGGTACAAATCCTGCAACATGATCTTGTCAGCAACTTCTTTGTAATTCGGGGCGCTGGGCAAATAGCCGAACCGTACATATTGCGCCATAAACCAAATGCCGTGCGATTTGCGCGGGAAGTTTGTTGCGCCGCTGCGATGGAACATCATGTAATCATCGGTGTATTTGTGTTTCAGGTCGCAACCCAAATCGTATTCACCCAGCAGTCGCGCTTCGATGACTTCGGGCGGCGCGTTGACGTAGGAGGGTTTGCCGATAACCGCCGCCGCCTGCTTGCGATTGTTCAGGTCATCCAGCCATTGCGAGGCTTCCAGAATAGCTTTCATCACGGCTTTCAATTCGTCGCGGCGTGTGGTGCTGAATTGCTTGTTCACGACCAGCGCTTTTTCCGGGTGATGCTTCCAGATGTCCTGCGAAGAGATATGTGTTGTGCCAATTGCTTGCTGCACCGCAACGCCATTCCACGGTTCGCCGACCGAATAGCCGTCCATATTGCCGACCTTCATATTGGCCACCATTTGCGGCGGCGGAATGGTGATGATCTTGACCGATTTCTGATCTACGCCCGCCGCGCCCAACCAATAGCGCAACCATAAATCGTGCGTCCCGCCGGGAAAGGTCATCGCAAAGGTAACTTCTTTTTTCTGCTTGAGGGCTTCTACAGCAGCTTTAACTTTGCTGACATCGCGGAAGCCGACCTGCCCGCAGAAATCCTTGGAGAGCGTGATCGCCTGCCCATTGTTATTGAGCACCATCGCAATGTGCATTTCGCTGCCAGCTTGTCCACCGACGCCGGTGTAGACCGAAAACGGCATTCCAAACAGGCAATGCGCGCCTTGCAAATCGCCGCTGAGCACTTTGTCCCGAATCGTCGCCCACGAAGCCTCTTTGCTGACTTCGACATCAACGCCATGTTTTTTATACAAGCCCAGTTCGTGCGCCATCACAACCGAAGCGCAGTCCGTCAACGGAATAAAGCCAATTTTGATTTTGTTATTTGTCATTGAGGTCGTCCCCTCTGCCGCGCTTTTTTTCGCGCAACCGTTAAATCCCACCGATGTCAGTCCAACTAAGCTGCTGGCGGCAATTGCTCGATGAATAAATGTTCGTCTTTTCATATGCAAATAAGCTCCTTTATGTGCGTTTTAGGTACACCAATCCCGCCCACACAAAATTTGTGCGCCCAGAGAATGTCAATTGTTTACAGGATCAATTAGCGAGAAAGTGCTCCTGCAATGCGATCACGAGAAACCCCATTTTGGGATGTTCAGGCTCAATGCGCGGGGTAACGCCGAGCTGGATTAAAGCCGTTGTGCAAGTCGGGCCAATCGAAGCGACAATCGTTTTTTCATTCATCGCTGTACGTAATTCATCAGCACGTCCGATGCTGCTGGCGATTGCAAATAAATGTCGCGCCTGAATCTGACTGGTGAAAGCGACGCTGTCCACCGTGCCAGCACAAACATCAGCAATCAATTGTTTGAGCGGCGCAATGTCTTCCGGCATTTGCCATTCGTACAAACAAAGTTCTTGCACGATGGCACCGCGCGAGACTAACGCTTCTGCGAGTTGCGCATTGCGTTCGCCGTAATGCAGTACTGCTACGCCCTGGTTGGCGACGTCAATCGTTGCCAACGCAGCAATCAAATCTGTCGTCGTGTACGGTTCGTTTGCAACGATTGTTGGCTTGATGCCGTTGCGTGCCAGCACTGCAATTGGTTTTGGCCCGCGACAAACGGTCGTGCAATTTTGCAGCAACCCAAGCAATTCAGTTTTGCGCCCAAGTTGTTCGGCTTCGGCAAGCAAGCCCGCCACGCCAACACCTGTTTGAAAAATTACGATGGGAGTTTTTCCCGCTTGCAAATTATCAATGAACGTTGCGACTTCTGTTTTGGCATCAATGGCGACTTCTTTTAATGCCGGAGCGTTGATTGGCTCACCGCCTTGTCGCTTAATTAAATTCGCCAATTCGCTGCTCATACGCGCTTCGAGCAATGCGATTTTTTTGCCTTGTAATCCACTCATACCGGGTCATCCTTTGCTCATTTATTTCGTCACGGATGGCCACTCTAAAAGAATTTCTCCGGCTTGGCTAATGCGTACGGGATATGTTTTCAATGCCTGGCAATCGTTACCAACTGGCGCGCCCGTAGCGAGTTCAAATTTATACGAGTGCATCGGGCAAACTATTTTCCCGTCGCCGGTGATGCCATCGGCGAGATGACCTTCGCGGTGTGGGCAACGTGCTTGCAGCGCATAAACAACGCCATCGCGGGCGCGAAAGATTACAATTTCTTCATCACCGATTTGGTATTCGCGCCCTTCACCAAGCGGAATACGATTCAGGTTGCCCAGATTGAAAACAACGTATGAAAGAGTTTCTGTCAGCATAAGTTCTCTGATGAAGATGATGGATTAGTCTCCGTAAGCCGGTTGCAGTGAACGTATTTGTGCAGTTTCTTTGGCACTCAGCAAATTCACAAATTGCGATGGATGCTGCGGGGTGTGCGCTTCTTCCCACGGATCAACGTAAGCCGCGACCGCAGCTTCGATGTCAGCATCAAGTTGAGCGGCGATACCTTCGCTATCTTCGACCACAACTTGTCGCACTTTTTCAATGCCAATGCGTTCAACGAAATCGTACGTGCGTTCCAAATATTTTGCGTTCGCGCGGTAGTACTGCATAAAGCGTCCCGTGTACAGCAACGCGTCTTCGTGCGAATCAACGGTCACAAGCAAATCCGCTTTGCGCACTTTTGAGCCAGCCGCGCCGCCAACTACAACTTCCCATTTACCGCCTTCGATAGCGATCAAACCAATGTCTTTCGTTGTCGCTTCAGAACAGTTGCGCGGGCATCCCGTTGTAGCCATTTTCAATTTATGCGGGAATTCAATGCCTTGAAATTTGCGTTCGATTTGAATGCCAAGCCCTGTGCTGTCGCCAACACCAAAGCGGCAAAATTCTGAGCCGACGCACGTCTTGCAGGTACGAAATGCTTTGGTGTACGCGTGACCAGAAGGCATTCCCAAATCCTTCCACACGCCAGGCAAATCTTCTTTTTTGACGCCGAGCAAATCAATGCGTTGACCGCCAGTGATTTTGACCATCGGGACTTGATACTTATCAGCCACATCGGCGATACGGCGCAATTCATCCGGCGAAGTCACGCCGCCGTAAATGCGCGGCACAACGCTGAAGGTGCGATCTTTTTGAATGTTGGCATGCACGCGATCATTAATGAAACGCGCGTCGCGTTCGTCTTCATACTGATCGTGCCAAATTGTTTTCAGCAATGAAGCTAATCCGGCTTTGCTGCCAGGGTCTTCTTTGCCATTTGCGAGCGCGGCGAATACCGCCGATACGCTTTTCAAATTTTGTGCTTGAATCGCGGCAATCAATTCCGGTTTGGCAAGCGGCACACCCGGCACGTAATAATGAGCCGACGCATCTTCGGTTAATAAATCGCCTGCGGAAAATTGCAAAATTTCTTCGACTTGCGGTTTGCATGCACCGCAGCCTGTTCCCGCGCGCGTGGCATCGCACAATTTTTTCAGCGAAGTGCAACCACCTTTGACCGCGCCTACGATTGCGCCTTTGGAAACGCCGTTGCAGTTACAAATTTGCGCATCGTCCGGCAAATCGGCTACGGATTGTGATTTTGTTTCGCCGGATAAATCGAACAACAATTCGGCGCGGTTTTCTGGCAATTCTGAGCCTCGATCAAACGATTGCAATAATGTTGCCGCCGTTGATGTATCGCCAAGCAGCATCGCGCCCAGCAATTTGCCATCGCGCACAATTAATTTTTTGTACACGCCGCGCGAAGGTTCGGAATACAACACCACTTCGTCATCATCATTTTCAGGTTCTTTCCTGCCCATCACGGCGAGGTCTACGCCCATTACTTTGAGCTTGGTGGAAAGTTTTGATCCGGTGTACGCGGCTTCCGTTTTGCGCCCAGTCAAACGATCTGCGAGCACTGCGGTTTGTTCCCACAACGGAGCAACAAGGCCGTACACCATTCCACGATGCTGTGCGCATTCGCCGACGGAATAAATGTCTGGATCATCGGTCGTCATGGTGTCATCAACAACGATGCCGCGTTCGACCGCTAAGCCTGCGTCTTTAGCGAGTTGCGTGTTCGGGCGAATGCCTGCGGAAATCACGACCATATCGCATTCCAGCGCGGAGCCGTCTTTGAACTGCAATCCAGTTACGTGGCCGTTGCCAAGAATCGCGGTCGTGGCCTTTTCGGTGTGAACATTCACGCCCATTTGTTCCATCGAATTGCGCAACATTTTTCCGGCTTTGCCGTCGAGTTGCACATCCATCAAATGCCCCATCAAATGCACGACGTGTGTTTCAACGCCCCGATTTGCAAGGCCGCGCGCGGCTTCGAGTCCAAGCAAGCCGCCGCCAATGACGGCTGCGCTCTTGGCGTTTTCGGCATATTTCGCAATGCCGTCGCAATCGTCCAACGTGCGAAACACAAACACGCCGTCTTTGTTGCCTTCGCGCTCATCGCTTTTGATGCCCTCAACCGGGGGCACAAACGGCGAACTGCCTGTCGCAATCACTAACTTGTCATAAGATTCTGCAATGTCGTCCGCGCCAATCACTGTTTTCGTGATGCGATCAATTCGTTGGACGCGCACGCCAGCGTGCAATTTGACGTTGTTTTCTTCGTACCAGGCCAAAGAGTTGATGAAAATATCCTGCGCCTGATGCGTGCCAGATAACACACCGGACAATAAAATGCGGTTGTAATTGCCGTACGGCTCATCGCCAAACATCACGATGTCAAATTGATTGCCGCCGCCCCGCGCCAGCAAATCTTCGACGAAGCGTGCGCCCGCCATTCCGTTGCCGATCACTACGAGTTTCTGTTTTTCTGACATAGCTCAACTCCTGATGAATACAAATAAAACTTATGATTCGATACTGGTCTGACTGCGTACGATTCGCACCGCGCAAATTTTAAATTCCGGCATGCGACTGATTGGATCAAGCGCCGCATTGGTCAGCCGATTAATCGCTTGTGCGCCGCCCCAATGGAACGGCACGAAAACCGTATCCTCGCGGATTGTCGGCGTAATTTTAATTTTGAATTGCGCAGCGTCGCGGCGCGTTTGTAACCAAATTTTTGCGCCGTCGCTCAAGCCCAAACGCCGTGCAATCGCAGGATGAATTTCAGCGCACGGCTCGGCGTTCATTTCGACTAATTTTGCAACGCGGCGCGTTTGAGTACCCGATTGATAATGCGAAAGCACGCGGCCTGTCGTGAGATAAAAGGGGTAGTACGCGTCAGGCTCTTCCGCCGGAGACAGATGACGAATGGCATGAAAACGAGCGCGTCCGTTTGGCGTCGCAAATTTTTCGGTGAACATGCGCGGTGTGCCGTTTGGATTCGCTTCGTTGCAAGGCCAGAACACACCTTGTTGTTTGGTAATTTTTTCGTACGTGATGCCGCTGTAATCTGCCAATCCGCCTTTTGTCGCTACACGAAACTCCTCAAAAACTTCGCGCGGGCTTTCATATGCAAATAATGATTCGCGGCCTAAACGTTTGCCGAGTTCGCACAAAATTTCGAGATCCGTTTTGACGCCTGCGGGAGGCTCAACCGCACGCTCGCGCAAAATCACGCGACCTTCTAAATTCGTCATCGTGCCTTCTTCTTCAGCCCATTGCGCAGCGGGTAAAACTACGTCCGCAAGCTCAGCCGTTTCGGATAAAAAGAAATCAGCGACGGCTAAAAAATCCAATTTTTTCAGGCGCGATTTGATGTGTGTTGCGTTCGGAGCGGAAACGACTACGTTTGATCCCATCACGAGCAACGCTTTGATTTCGCTACCGAGCGCATTCAGCAATTCGTAAGCAGACTTGCCTGCTTTCGGTAATTCGTTTGCATCTACTCCCCACACCGCAGCCATATATTCACGCGCCGCTGGATCGTTGATGCTGCGATAACCCGGCAACTGATCGGCTTTCTGTCCGTGTTCGCGTCCGCCTTGTCCGTTGCCTTGTCCGGTCAGAGTGCCATAACCGCTGAACGGGCGACCAACACGGCCCGTGGCGAGCGCGATGTTGATATACGACAGCAGATTGTTGACGCCTTGTGCTTGTTGCTCAGTGCCGCGCCCCGTCAAGATCATTGCGCTTTTGGCGCGACCCAATAAATGCGCGGCTTGTACTAACAGCGCCTCGCGCACGCCGGTGATGCGTTCGACTTGCTCTGGCCAATACGTAGCGACGATGCCTTTGACACGCTCAAAATCCTGTGTGCGCGATTGAATGTATTCGGAGTCAATCAATCCATCGCGGATGAGGATGTGCAAAATGCCGTTTGCTAATGCGGCGTCTGATCCAGGCGTTAATTTCAAATGCAATGTCGCATTCGCCGCCGTAGCGGATTGACGCGGATCAATCACGATCAACTTGCCGCCGTTCGCGCGTTGTTGCTCGAAATACTGCATTAACGGCGGCATCGTTTCAGCACTGTTGCTGCCAACCATCAGAATCACTTCGGCTTTGGCAATATCCGCGACGGGAAAGGGCAACCCACGATCAATGCCGAAGGCTTTGTTGCTGGCAGCGGCGGCTGAGGACATGCAAAAGCGTCCGTTGTAATCAATATTTGCCGTGCCTAAAGCAATCCGTGCGAATTTGCCGAGCACATACGTTTTTTCATTCGTCAGCGCACCGCTGCCAAAAAGAGCGGCGGCATCGTGACCATGTTCGATTTGAATTTCGGTAAAGCGGACAGCGATACGTTGCAAGGCGTCGTCCCAACTGACAGGAACCAATTTGCCTTTCGCATTCCGTGCCAGCGGTTCCCGCAAACGTTCCGGGTGATTCAATAACTCGGCTGAAGTCCATCCTTTAATGCAGAGCGATCCATTGTTGACGGGAAAACTTTGATTCGGCGTCACGACTGGCAAATCATTTTTCGATTCAATCATCATTCCGCATTGCATCGCGCAATAAGGACAGTGCGTTGCCACCGATTCCCCCACTCTGGAAGGGGCGAATATTGGCGCGTTGATGGTGTGCAAGATTGAGTCCATATCATGAATCGTGAAGCAGCTTTTGCACTGGTAGCAATCAGCACTAACGGTGCGCTGCTTCGCCCTCCTGTTTGGCAAGTGGTGTTCCAAAGCAGAATTCAGCTCCCACGAAAAACGCTATTTCCTAGTCAGCACAAACAGTTGGCGGCTCGGAAATTTCTTTCGACAAGAATTTTGTGAAGCAGGCCTAAAGTCGCTTTTCTACAATTTTGTATGTTCGGAGCTTTTCTCGGAAAAGTTTTTCGGAAAGGTGGATGAAAGGATGAAGCGGAGGGGTTATTTGAACTGCGTGCAATCTATTTCATATTTTTTGACCTTGTAACTGAGGACACGTTCACTGATCCCCAAGGCCTTGGCCGCTTGATTTCGGTTGCCGCGTGCCTCTCGCAATGCGTCGCACAATAATTCCTGTTCATATCGTTCGACGGCAGCAAAAAGATTGCCGGAGATGTGATTCTTAATCGGTTGTGCAGTTTGGATAGCAGGGGGCAAATGATAATGCTGAATAAGTTGCCCATCAGCGATAACAACTGCGCGCTCAATAGTATTTTGCAATTCACGCACATTGCCGGGCCAATCATATCCGATCAGCAATTCCATTGCAGGAGTGGAAATTCGACGGGCCTCGCCAGCGCGCAGGCGAAGACATTTCTGTAAAAAATGTTCAGCTAAAGTCGGTATATCGTCGCGGCGTTCGCGCAAAGCCGGAATGATGATCGGGAAAATATTCAGGCGATAATACAAATCCGCACGAAACCGACCGGCCTTGATTTCCTGCTCCAAATTCCGGTTGGTGGCGGCAATAATTCGGACATCCGCTTTGAGAACTTGGGTTCCACCGACGCGTTCAAATTCACGCGTTTGCAGAACGCGCAAAAGTTTCGCCTGCACTGAAAGGCTCAATTCGCCAATCTCATCCAGTAAAAGTGTCCCGCCCTCGGCCAATTCAAAACGTCCGGCTTTGCGTTCGTTGGCTCCGGTAAACGCGCCGCGCTCATAGCCGAACAACTCGGCCTCAACCAGGCTTTCGACTAACACGCCACAATTCACCTTGATGAAGGGCTTCGCCGCACGAGGCGAATTGATATGCAAGGCCTGCGCGACCAATTCTTTTCCGGTCCCGGTTTCGCCGCTAATCAAAACGGTCGTATTTGTACAGCTAATTTGGGCCAGTTGTTCATAGACCTGTCGCATCCGCCCACTGTTACCAATAATATGCGAGAAATCGTAACGTTCACTCAACTCGGCACGAAGATTCTCATCTTCGTTCAGGATCCGCTGCGTGGCATCTTCCACTAATTGATTGACAATCAACGCCTGCGCCACCATTGACCCAATCACCCGAAAGACCTCGCGCGTGTTTTTCTCATCGGGAGGTAAGACCGATGCCAATTCCAGGCTTAAGACACCTGTTACCTTTTTTTCCTCCGTCACAATAGGTTGGCAAAAAAACCAGGACGTCTCGGCATTGGTAGATTCGGCAACTCGAAGGATTCCCTGCCGGAGTTGAATCGCTTCATCAAGGATATTTTCCGCTCTGAATTGATGTAGCCACTGCTGCAAATGGCGTGCTTTTGGTGGCAACCGATAGGCAACCGCCATCTCTAGCTGTTTGAGTTCTCCTTTTTGCAATAAAACGCCGCCGCGCAAAAGCCCGTATTCTCTGGCTAATACCCGAAAGGCCCGAATCATGACGGCATTGAAACCATCTTTACCGGCCAGAACTTCCCCCATCTCAGATAAGAGATTTAAATTCCCCATTATTTCTTTATAAAACCTGCCTTCAATATTTTCCGCGCAACTACTTCCAACATTTTCGTACCGTAAAATTCCAAATCCAACATTTCTGTCACCATCTAGCTATCACTCTAAAACACTTTCATAGCGTTATTTCAGCAATTAATACGCGCTGTGCCTAAAACCAGAGAATCCTAAGACAAACCTTGTGCCGAACTTTGCGCAAAGTCATCCTACCCAAAAGACTGGAACGATTGATTCGGGAAAAAAGGAAGAATTCACGAGCCTGTCACGATTCCCTCTCATTTATATCTGGGGCGTTCGGGGTGCTGTGTGTTTTTTGATGCCTCCTGCTATAATCTGCTCACCTTTAAAGAATTGAGGTATTAAAGCAGATTTTCACTCTCGGCTGTCGAGAAGTAACGAATGATTTTCTATGCAATTACTCAAACAGATTGACGACCCACAAGACCTCCGCAAACTGAAGCCTGAACAACTCCCCCAAGTCGCTGCTGAAGCCCGCGCTTACATGATCGAAACGCTCTCCAAAATTGGAGGGCATACGGGTGCCAGTCTCGGCGCTGTCGAATTGGCAATTGCGCTGCATTACGCCTTTGAGACGCCGAAAGATAAACTGGTTTGGGATGTTGGTCATCAAGCCTACGTGCATAAAATCCTAACGGGACGCCGCGATCAATTACACACGATTCGGCAATACGAAGGGCTGTCGGGATTTCTCAAACGCGATGAAAGCATCTACGATGAGTTTGAAGCAGGACACGCGGGAACGTCGCTGTCAGCGGCGTTGGGGATGGCGATGGCACGCGATCTGGCAGGCGAAAAAAATCACGTGGTGGCAGTCATTGGCGATTCTTCGATTATGACCGGGATGGCGTGCGAAGCGATCAATCAGGCTGGGCATTTAAAGACGAAGCTCATCATCGTGCTGAATGACAACGAAATGTCCATTTCGCCGTCGGTCGGCGCGCTCGAAGGCTATTTGACGCGGCTGCGCAAAGGCCAGACGTATCATCGCTTCAAAGAAGATTTTGAAGAAATCCTGAAAGCGATTCCCGGCATCGGCGATCTGGTTTGGCAAACCGCAAAGGACGTCAAAGACGCAGTCAAGGCCGCGATTGTGCCGGGCGTGTTTGTCGAAGAACTCGGCTTCCAATATATGGGGCCAGTTAACGGCCACGATACGGCAGCCTTGCTCGAAGCCTTTGAAGAAGCCAAGAAAGCTGATGGCCCGATCATCATTCACGCGCTGACGGTCAAAGGCAAAGGCTATGCGCCCGCTGAAGCCGACCAATCCGCGTGGCACGGCACTTCCGCGTATGAAATCTCTACGGGAAAGTTCATTAAAGAACCTTCCGTCGCGCCTTCTTTCACGGCTGTTTTTGCAAATGCGTTGATTGACATTATGCGCCAGGACGAAAAGGTCACGGCGGTCACGGCGGCGATGCCCGATGGCACCGGGCTAAGCAAAGTGATGAAAGAATTTCCCAAGCGCGCCATTGACATCGGCATTGCCGAACAGCACGCCGTCACGTTTTGCGCGGGAATGGCGACGCAAGGCTTCAAACCTGTGGTGGCGATTTATTCAACGTTCCTGCAACGCGGCTTCGATCAGATTTATCACGACGTTTGTCTGATGGATTTGCCTGTCACATTTGCGATGGATCGCGGCGGTATCGCGGGCGCAGATGGCCCAACGCATCACGGATTGCTGGATGTCGGTTACCTGCGGATTATGCCGAACCAAATCGTAATGGCTCCGAAAGACGAAAACGAATTGGGGCATATGCTGTACACCGCCGTTGAATGTGGTCATCCCGCGTCGTTGCGCTATCCGCGCGGCAATGGGTTCGGCGTAAAAATGGATGACAAGCTGCATCAACTGGAAATCGGCAAGGCGGAACTGCTCACCGATGTCAGCGGTGATGTCGCCATCTTTGCGTTCGGCACACCGACCTACGCCGCACTAAAAGCCGCAGATCGTTTAGCCAAAGAAGGCATCCGCGCGACGGTCGTCAATGCGCGCTTTGCGAAACCGCTGGATGAAGATTTACTGATCGCGCTGACGCAATCGCATCGGTTGGTGTTGACGGTGGAGGAATCGTATTTGAATTGCGGCTTCGGCAGCGCGGTACTGGAAATGTTGGAAGCGAACAACGCACTGTACGCAGGCCCGCGCATCGTGCGGTTAGGCTTGCCTGACACGCTGATTCCACACGGCAGCCAATCGCTGTTGTATGCGAAATACGGCATTGATGCGGATTCGATTTACAACCGCGTGAAAGATACGATTGCGGTGCTGGACGGTAAGATTTTCGCGTCGGTACGGTAAGGCAATGGAACACGGGCGGAACTTGGAATCTGCCCTCCTCGTTTCATCCGCGTTCCATCTACATTTACGACTTGTTGTATGCTGAGATTTGTTGTTTTATTTGCCTGCCTCTTCGCGCCGCTGTCGCTTGTGAATGCACAAGAAAAAGTTCGCAAAACTGAAACCATCTCGACCATTGGCAAACTCACTCCGTCCAAACTGAAAACCACCGAAGGCCTCTCCGAAATCAAAGGCATCGCCGTCTTTACGCTCGCATCAGCCAATAATGACGGGACGTTGACCGGCAATCTGGTTTACACGTTGCCAGAGCTGGAACGGCAAAAAATCGCCCAGGCACTCAACAAACCTGTCACCGAAATTCCCGCGAATCTGACCACCAATAACCTCATTGCCAAATTCGCGAAAAACACGCATTGCCCGGACATTCATCTGGAATTTGCCGAACTGGATTTAGAACTTTCAGGAACCAGGCTCCACCTCAACCGTTTCGTACTCGACCTCGCAGAGACGCCCAGCAAATTGTCGCGCGCGCTTTGTATCTGGACAGATCGCACGAACAAAGGTGTCACCAACGCAGGCATCGTCCAATACATCAACCTCTTGCTGAAAGGCGAAGAGGACGAAGAACAAGCGAAATAACGTACGGAGCCAATATGAAAACTAAACCTCACCTTGTTTTGGCAAGTGTAGTTTGTTTATTGCTCAGTTTAGTCTTTGCACAAGACAAACCCAGACAATGCCCAAAGCCAACAACCGAAAGTAAAAAGCTTTCTGCAAAAATCCTAATCAAGAATCAAACGCCCATTGAGATCGTTGGCCAAGCAACTGTCACAATTACTGCATTGAATACAGATGATTCACTTGAAGGGATATTCACGTACACGTTGTCAAATGAAGAGCAGGTGAAAATTGCCCAGGCATTGAACAAGCGACTGGATGATATTCCATCAGTGATTCATCAAAAGGAGGTCATCGGACAATTTCACAAGCTGACAGAATGCCCTGTGCTTCAATTGGATTTTCCAGGTATGGAGTTAGAGATAGCTGGGGTAAGAGTAAGGTTGGACGGATTTACATTAACGCTGAAAGAAACTGACAAAGGGCCAGTAATACTTCTTTGTACACTGGCCCGCCGCTTAAATCGTGGACTGGATACGCGCGGACCACGTTCTCGCCATTTTAAGGAGTTAGTAAATTGTCAGGAAAATAAAGACTAACTATTGCCCACTCGGCTTGGCAAACTTCGCGTCTTCAACGGTGACGCCATGTTTCACTTCGCTCATTTTGATGAGGGCGGTGAAGGCAGAAGAAACCTGGCGCAGGGTATGTGCGACTTTGATGCCATCCACGTCTTTGTAATCGCTGATGTACGTCTCAAACGACATCTTTCCCTGGGGCGTATCGTTGTCGCTGTCTATCCGCACCAACAAGCCGGAATCCACCGCAAAATAAAGCTTCTCAGGGTCGCCCACCGCAGGCGTAGCCACGACAACATAGGCATCCGTCGCAGCTACTTTTTCTTGGCCTTTCACTTCCATCTTGGCGAAATGCTTTTTGATATTCAGCGGTTCATAAAAATCGGCGTTGCGTTTGGCCTGCGCCAGCGCGCCGCCGCTCAATTCACTCACGCCTTCCATCGGACTGAGCGCATAGCCCTTCTCGCCATCGTATACATTCACAATCTTGCCCACGCCTTGCAATTCAATAAACATCGCGTTTTTGTTCGGAGCTTTGGCGTACATTTCCACCGGGCCACTCAACCCCATTCCTTCTAACTCCATAGTTCCCTTTCCCACCCGTGAAGAAACTTTTTCGATGGCTTCTTTGCCGCCCAGGGCTTTCACATATTTGTCGAGGATTTCATCCACAGTCGGTGCCGCAGCGGCTTTAGCGGCGGGAGCCGCACCATTTTGCGCGGTCGCAGAGGTGATCGCGAATAACATCAGAGCAAACAATACAGTGAATCGTTTGAGCATAAATTCCTTTCTTTGATTATTGGTCCAACACAAAGGACAATAGCGACTTGATTGCGTTTATCCGTTCGCTACTGCTTCGCCGTACTGTACCGAACGATGAGATCACCGCTTTTGTTTCGGGTCTAACCATTCGCGCAGGCCATCACCCACAAAATTGAAAGCCAAAACGGTCAACATCACGGCGATGCCCGGAAAAATCAGCAAGTGCGGCGCATCACGCAAAAACGGACGCGCATCATTGAGCATGGCTCCCCAGCTTGGTGTCGGTGGCGGCACGCCCAAACCAAGAAAGCTCAAGCTCGCTTCTGAAAGCACCGCGCCCGCCATCCCCAGGCTGGCCTGCACGATCAATGGCTGAATGGCGTTTGGCAAAATGTGGCGCAGGATAATGCGAAAGTCTCCGGTGCCAATGGCGCGCGCAGCAGTCACGAAATCGTATTCGCGCACTTTCAGCACTTGCCCGCGAATCAACCGCGCGTACCCGACCCAGCCAATAATCGAAAGCGCAAGGATTAAGTTGCGCAAACTCGGCCCCAAAAACGCGACCATCGCAATCGCCAGCAACAGGCTCGGAAACGACATAAAGACGTTGAAGAGAAAGCCCGAAAAGAAGCGATCTATCCAACCGCCGTAATAGCCCGAAATCGCGCCGATCATCATTCCAAGCAACGCCGAAATCAGCACGACCATCACGCCGACCTGCATCGAGACTTTTGCGCCGTGCATCACGCGCGACAGCACATCACGGCCTAAATCATCCTGCCCCAGCAAATGTTCGCGCGATGGTTGATAGCGTTCTTCGCGGCTTTGGCCGGGCTTGGCAGGCGTTTGCACACGCGGATCGTAGGGTGCAAGCAACGGCGCAAGCAACGCGACGAGAAAGAAGATCGCAATGATGACGAGGCCGAATTTTCCTAATCTGTTCATCGTTTTTTTCAGCCGCGAATTACGCGAATTTTCACGAATTCAAAAGGCTGGGAGAGTTTCATTTTTGGGTTTTGGATTGCTGCTTCCGACTCCAAATTAATTCGCGCAATTCGCGGCTTATTTTTTTGCATCGTGCAATGCCAACGCCAAGCCTGCGCGGTCACTCAAACCAAGTGGGTTGTAGCCCAGCAAACTCGCGGCGTGGTCGCCAAACAAGCACGCGAAAACTGTCGGATAGTCTTGGCTGTTGAGATGCGACGCGATCACTTCACGCGTGTACTCAAGCTCATCGCTTGCCAGCAAAGGCTCCGGGCAATTCGCCTGTGCCATCGCATAGCCGTCCTGCGCCAGCATTTCGCGCAACGTGCTCGCAAAGCCATGTTGCTGAATATGTGCGGTGCGAAACACAGCGGTCAAAACTTCGGTGTGAGCGCTTCGCGCATTCGGCGTCTCGCTTGTCCAGAGGATACCCGTGATCCAGCCCCGCATATGATATGGCTTGTTGCTAAAACGCAAATAATATTCAGACGCATACCGATTCGTCCATCCGCCTTGCGCGTCATCCGCCATCACGAATGCAACTTTGAATTCACCTGCGACAGCTTGCAATTGCGCTTCGGCATCCTGTACCGCTTGTGCCGCCAAACCATCTGTATCAAACGCCAGGTATTGATCCAACAGCGCAGGCACATGTTCTTTGCCCATTGGATTCATCGGAGCGAGCGGCAATTTCATGTCGCGCGTTTCGGGGTCAATCATCGTCGCCAGATATTCCCGAAAACGAGCTATCCCGCGCGGAATGTCATACAACTCGCGCTGCAATTTCAGCAATGGAACGTATTCAAGCTTCATTCGACTTTAATGCGTGGATCAAGCAGACGATACGCAAAATCCGTCAGCACATTGGCTACGATGTACGTCAGCGCAATCATCAGAATGCAGCCTTGCACCACCGGATAATCGCGCGCGTTGATCGCGTCCACCGTCAGCCGCCCCAGCCCCGGCCAACTGAAAATCGTTTCGGTAATGATTGCCCCCGCCAGCAATACGCCGAATTGCAAACCCAGCACGGTCACCACGGGAATCAAACCATTTTTCAAAACGTGCTTGTAAATCACCTGACCTTCGCTCAAACCTTTGGCGCGCGCGGTGCGAACATAATCTTCGCCAAGTTCTTCGATCACGCTGGAGCGCACCATCCGCGTCAGGATCGCCGCCAACGCCGCGCCCATCGTGATCGCAGGCAAAATCAAATACTCAATGCCATCGCGGCCACCGACGGGCAGCAGATCAAACTTGATCGCAAACAGATAGACCATCAACGGCCCCAGCACAAAGCCCGGCGTGCTGATACCGAGCAGCGACACGACTGACGCCACATTATCCAGCCAATTCCCCTGATTCGTCCCGGCTGTCACACCAAGCGGAATCGCAATCAAAATCGCCACGACAAGTCCCGCCAAGGCCAATTGAATTGTCGCCGGATAGCGGCTCATGATTTTCTCGAACACATCTTCGCCGGAGACCAGACTTGCGCCAAAATCGCCACGCAACAGGCCTTTCCAATAGTTCACATACTGCTGTGACAACGGTAAATCCAGACCCAGCTTTTGCCGCAGTTCGATCAATTGCTGCTCCGTCGCGTTTTCCCCGAGCGCGTTTCTGACCGGATCACCAGGCACGATGTGGATGAGTAAAAAGACGAGGGTGACGACAGCCCACACCACCGGCAGCACTAAGACCAATCGCTTTGCCAACGCAAGGAGAATTTGCATGGGCGGGATGGTAGCAAAGACTAGATGAGTGCGCTAGTTGAGGGACAGGAAATCCATTTCCCAATTTCCACTGGTCATTTTTTATTTCTCATTGGCTGCGCGTCGTCTTGAGCAATGACAAATGAAAAATCAAAAATGGAAAGTGGATGAAAAGAACTCATTCGCCGTGTTCGACGAACTTATAGCCCAACCCACGTACGGTCAGAAAATAACGCGGTTGTTGTGCATCGTCTTCGAGCTTTTGTCGCAGCGCGCCGACGTGAACGTCAATCGTGCGGGTCATCGCTTCTTCATCATATCCCCACACATCGCGCAGCAATTGTTGACGCGACAGCGTGACGTCTCGTTGCTGAATGAAATAGCGTAAGAGTTCAA